>NZ_NTFS01000280.1 GCF_002289455.1 Brunnivagina elsteri CCALA 953 | reverse complement strand
TCTCGTGTTTACTCCTTTAAATGTTGGGTTTGAGTGCTTTTTCACTTCTTTTCAAATAAATCTGTCAGGCAGTCAGCGTATCCACCCTGCCGATCCTTGTTCTAGCAGTTCATAAATTTGGCGAAGGTATTGATATTAAAACAGCCGTAGATATACGTCATCAAATTTTGGCAGGTGGAGGTGAAATGCACTCAAACTGTGAAACTGTTTTACTTGATAATAGAACTCAACAGCAGGATGTTTGGGGTGCGAGTTGGAATCCTATTTCTCAAGAAATTTTCTATGAATCAATGGTAAATCTCCGTCCACGTCAAAATAGAGCAATGGAAATTTTAGATCCAGCGATTCGTGAACAGGTCAAACAAATCATCCACAAGTTATTAGGAGGCTTATGAATAACTGGACTGTAGAACAAATTGTCTTTCGTTGCGATCGCCTTTCTGTACGTCTTGAACGATTAGCACAGAACTTTCTGCAAATGGCATCTCTTAGTTTGGATGGGGTTAATGGGGAAGCGGTACTTGAGATTGTTAGAGAAAGTAAAGTATTTTTAGAACTGACAGCGATTGATTTAGATGTGGACAGTGCGTTTGAACTGGCTCAAATACAACGTCAATTGTCTCGATGGCATACCCATTGGTTGGAGACTTGGGCAAGTGATTCTAGTCGTCTGGAAATTTCAACCTTGTCTCAAACCTGGGCAAATCGAATTAGGGAGATGGCAGGAGTTCTGGTTTAAGGTTTTTAGTGCGATAGCGAAGCGATTCCTACGGAGCGCTTCTCTTCTCCTGAATGTTCTGCTATATTACAAGTGCGATCGCGAAGCACTACCTAGGAATCGCCGATCTTCTAGGGTGCGTTAATGAAATGTAACGTACCTTTTTGAATTGAAAGAGTCCCTTTCAAGCTTTCTGAACCTCTAGGCATTTTTCAAGCGATCGTATATCATCCAGCAATTCCCAAACTGCCAAATATTTTTTATTGCATTGCGATCGCATTCCAGCTACAACTGCAAAAAGCGGCAAAAAATTGTGTTCTGTAAGGGACTTCCAGAAAATAAAATCTTCAAATCGTATACTTAACAATACTATCACGCGGAGGGTAGGGAGACCCATTGGTGTCAACTTAACGTAGAACCCTTTCTATATCTCGTTCCCAGGCTCTGCCTGGGAACCAGAGGGGATAAGACTTCTCGCTTAAGTTGACACTAATGAGGGAGACCCTACCCCTACAATATTGGAGAATTTATTTCTTGGTGTTCTCTAACTATACTAAAAACGGGTTACAACTATACTTTTAGATTGCGTAAAAATCTTAAAGATGCTACCCTGCGGGAACGTGGAACGTACCTTCGTCAGCATGACAAAAGTTCAGTTTTTACCCGTGGGCAGTATACCAGCACACTAAAGAAATCTAAGTAATATAAAGCTTACTGATAACTATTAAAACTAAATTAACTATATTTACGTATTTATATTGAGAAAAACCCGGCTTTTTATTTCCATATAGAGGAAATAAATATACATAGCTTGACGATTCTTAACCCTAAATAAATTATGAGTACTAGGGGAAAAATTCATTTTTACTATTCAAGAGCGAAGTAAATTAAGAAGTGCGATCGCAGACTCATTGTACTTTCTCAATTCAAATCGTTACCATTCAGTTCCGACAGTCGAGCTACTTCAGTAAATCGCGAATATTTAACCATATCGGTAGAGGGAAAATCTGCCGACACTGCAAATAACCCAATTTTAATATCTTCAAAAAAAATTACACCCCCAATACGTCCTCCTGCTTGGAATGGTCCATGAAAAAACCGATATTCTGGAATTTGAATTAGGAGAGAATTTGTAATTTTTATGTTTTTGCCAAACAGTTGCTGACAAGTCTGATGGACAACAGCGTCTATGTATTCATTCCGAACTGCTTTACCCAAGTCAGTGAATTCCGGATGATCCGCAAAATTATCCATGTAAAACAACCAGATTTTAGAAAGGTCTTTTTCTTCCATCAGCTTTTCCTTGAGTTTCTGCAATCGGTAGATTTTCATAGTGTAGGTATTGATGAGATGGGGCAAGCAGACAACACTATTAAAAATTTACCATAGTGATGCGATCGCATAGCAGTTCTTTCAGGAAATAGCTAATCTTCTAAAGGTTGAATTAGGAGTTTTAGGGAAAAATTAGGTAATGATTTTTCAGATAAAATGACATTTGATTTATAAAAACAACTGACTTATACGATAAGCGATCGCACGGTTTATCCCATGATTTAAGGAAGCATCAGGGAACCATTATCTATATCTTCTCAAACCCTTAATATATAAGCAATTCCGCCATATAACTGCTGTGGGGCCATTGTCCGCCAAATAGGGCATAAATTTCAACAGGTTTAGCTGAAACTGTTATTCCTTGTTCATAGGATTTACCTGTAAAAGCTGCGAAACGCTTGCAAGCCTCTTGATAATAGGGACTATGCTGATATTTGGAATGGGTTAAGTCGATCGCAAACAATCCGTAAAAGTAGCGCGGTATACTTTGTAATGTTTCTGCAAGTTGACCGATATTTCGAGCCAGAATCGCATTGCGCGGAACTGTTGTTCCCCAAGCCGTATCTAATGCCCAAGCTGCGCTTGTGAGGTGGGAAGCTCCGCAAATTCCGCAGACACGAGGCGTAACAATTAATCCAGCTTGGGGGTCTTTACCGCGTAAAATAACTTCAAAACCACGAAAGAGTTCTGCGTGAGTCCAAGCATTAACAACTTGACCATTTTCGATTTCGACCCGAATATCTAAATCACCTTCGACTCTACCAACTGGTGATATATCAAGTATTTGAGTTCCCATTCTGCTCTCCTGTAGATTGTGTTAATGCCTAATTGTGAATGGGTAGTAGTCAGTGGCTAATTGTTGCTTATTGAACCCTTATCCCCTAATACGGTTCGGTTAAGGGAACACCAAGAAATAAATTCTCCACAATTGTAGGGGTCTCCCCACCCTTCGCGTGATACTTTTGGTAAGTATGTGAGAAAGAATATTTTATTTTCTGGAAGTCCCTAAAGGGGAAAGAGAAAAGGAAAAAACGTAAAAATAAGACTTACAGCAAATAATATTCTCCCATTTTTTGCTTATCCAAACTGTATTGCCTCATCCCCAACTATCAACTAACCGCCAATAAGTTTTGACTAATTAACTAAATAGTAAAAAAGTCTTCTTCAGCCCATTCTGGCATCGTGTCTTTCGATACCATTGTTAGAATTGCATAACCCGTTTTATTCACACCTGGTGGTAAGTCTTTGGGAACACCCATAAGCGTCTGAGTTTTAAACACAGTTCCCGGTTTGAGGTCATAGAAGGGAAATTCCGGTTCAGTACAACCAATACAAGGCATTCCAACACGGGTTTTTGATGAAGCACGATTCCAGAGAATTCGATTGCAGGAAGAATGGGTCATGGGTCCACGACAACCAAGGTCGTAGAATAGACAGCCTTTGCGCTGCCCGAATTCACTTATGGATGATTTGTAAGCGAAGTGGTTATTACGAGTACATCCGGTTTGCGTATAAGTATTGAAGAAAGTTAGGGGACGGTGAAGTTCGTCAAGAGCAATATCACCAATGCGTCCAGTTGCGATCGCAACTAATATCTGCGTTATCCAATCCGGGTGGGCAGGACATCCGGGTATATTAATTACTGGTAGACCAGATTTAGCACGAAAGTCTTTGCCTAAAAATCCACCTTCCTGACGCTTGAGAAATTGCAAACCGTTAGATTCGCTGGGGTTGGGTGACATTGCTGGAATTCCTCCCCAAGTAGCACAGTCACCTACCGCGATAACATAGTTAGCAACCTTAGATAAATCAGCTAACCAGTCCTTCATGGGGCGATCGGCAAAGCGATTCCAGGTTCCTGTACCATTGGGTGCGTTTATTACTGAACCTTCAAACACCAAAATATCTACTGGTATTCTACCCAAGACGCAATCCCACAGCATTGCTTGGAGATTTTCACCCATTTCTAGCCCTAGGGAGGGATGCCAAAGGATATTGAAACCAAAGTCAGCAATCAAGTCGCAGGCTGTAGGTTCTTCGGCGTTGAGAAAGGATGTAGTATAATCTCTATAGAATGAAAAAAACGCAGCCATGAATGAAAAATGGTTTTATGGTCGAGTCTCCACTGTCGAGCAGCAGGAAGACAGGAATGCCCTCAAAAAGCAGATGGAAAGGGGGAAAAATGCCGGATGTTCCCGTTTTTATTGGGATATCCAAAGTCGCACTACGGAAGTTCGGGATGGATTGCAGCAACTCATCGATAATTTGCAAGTCGCTGAAAAAGGTGCAATTAGTGAGTTAGTTGTGACGAGAATCGATCGCATAGGTAGTTCATCTAAGTTATTTTACACCTTGATGGAAGTATTGCGGAGTCAGGGTATAAAATTAGTAGCCCTTGACCAAACCATCGATACAGAAAGTTTAGGTGGGGAACTGACGGTGGATATTTTGCTGGCAGCATCGAAGTTTGAAATAAAGATGTTATCTAGTCGTGTTAGTGCCGAACGCAAGCATCGGATGACACAAAGAAAAAGTCATCGGTTTGCCCCTTTGGGCTGGAAAGTGGTGTGCGATCGCTATGTTCGGGATGAGGGTTGGTGCGTGTGTCTATTGGAGGGAAAGCGATGTTTCCAAGTCTGGGAATTAGCTTTGTTTATTTTTGAGGTTTTTAATGAATGTGGTAGTGTCCGTAAAACCTGCGATGTCCTGAATAAAATCTTTGGTACTCCCAGCAAGGTAGAACCACGAACTCGAAAAGAAGCCCGCAAACACATAATTGATGGGGAAAAATTAGACGATGCAGATTTTTCGTTAAGTACGAAGAATACCTTCAAACGATATCCCTGGGCAAGTCTGCAATGGTCGCCATCGGGGTTGAAAAACTTTTTAGTTAACCCAGTTCATGCTGGGGGAACTCCCTTTAATGTGACTACCAAAAGTCCATCAGGAAAGCAATTAAACCATTTCGATAAATGGGATTGTAATTGGGATACCCACGAGGGAATTATTTCCCGCGAGCAGCACGAACAAGTCAAGCAAACTATTCGCAGAAATACCAATAATCGTTGGGTTGCTAGCGAGAGAGTTAATCCTTTTGCCAATTTGCTAAAATGCTCCAACTGTGGGGGAGCATTAACTCGAATGTCCGGACAAACTCAAAGGGGAGGGAATCTAGTTAACTATTATCAATGTACCTATTTTTCCTTGGGAAGGTGCGATCGCAAGGAAATGATTCGTAGCGACAAACTCGAACAACAGGTTGCAGATTTACTGGTAAAAGAGGCTACTAGATTGTCTGGGATGGTAAATTTTGATGAGGATAAACGGGAAGAACCCGCAGAAGTAAGAGAACTGCGGGATACCCTAGCGGGGTTGGAAAGATTACCCGTCAATCCTTTCGTCGAAAAAGCCAAAGATGGTATCCGCGAACAAATATCTAGCACTTTAAACCTAAACGAAAAAATGACAACTCGCAGCTTACTTGTGAGGGAGGAATTGTCCCAAATGTTTCGCGATCGGGATTTTTGGGATAGTAGAACACCAGACGATAAGAAGCGTATACTAAACAGACTTGTCCGTCGCATTATTGTTGACAGACGGATTGTTTTGGGCATTGATTTTCTTTAATTCCCGTTTCCGCACCAGTTCTCGCCATTCTTCGAGTTGCCTCAGCCAAAATTCTTTATCAGTTTCAATTTGCATTCTCGGCACTTTCTCAATCTAATATTAGATTAGCCTCGAATTGGAAATTTTCTGTTATTAGCGAACGGAAGAATAAATCATCGTTACTGTATTGTTGTATAACTTGGAAATTTTAGTAGTTCAAACTTTAATTGCAAATTCCGCAGCGATACCAAAATGGTCAGATGGATACATGTACTGATTATTTGTGGCTGGATCGGTGAGAATTAATTGACAATTATTAACCTGTAAATGCTGATTAATAAATATATAATCAAGGGTTCCTTGCCAAGCTTTAGCTTGACCATGTACCAGCAGATTCATGACTCGTAATCCCACTTTGCGATGTATTTTTTTAGTGATTTTTACTAAAGGAGTTGGGCAAGTATATTCTGGTTCGGAATTATGGTAATTTGCGTATGCTGAAGTGAAATTATCCCGCAAAAAATCGATTTCTGGAGTATCAGGAGTAGCGTTAAAGTCTCCGACAGTAATTATTGGTAATTGGGGAGGTAATTCACCTAACCAATCAACTAATAATTTAAATTGTTCCATTCTTGCCTGACAGGAACCAGGTTTCCAATAATAGTGACCATTACAAAAAATGAATGGTTGATGATTGACTTCTATTTGTACATATTGAGCCAAACGACCTTGACCTTGTAAATCTAATTGTTCTTGTTGAATAAATGGATAACGGCTGATAATTGCATTTCCATATTCAGGACCACCCTTATAGGGTAATTGCTGGCATTTAGTCTGGTAAATATAAGGCATATCTAGCTTTTCGGCAATGCGATCGCCTGTATTTTCAGCGATATTTATTTCTTGTAATCCAACTATATCAGCGTTGGTTTGTTTCAATCCTTCTACTAATAAATCCTGACGTATATCCCAGAATTTCATATCAAATAAAAGATTGATTGTGGCGACTTTAATCATATTATTGAAAATTGCACTGAATTCTAATTACTGACTACTTCTTAAAACATACTACAATACTTCATCTTCTAAAGCCTTACGAGCAATTTTAGTTACATAAATTGTGACAGCAACCGTAGCAACAAAACCAATTATGCGAATAGCCCACTGTACAGAGGGATTTCCAGGTTGAGATTCAGAGCCAATTGTGGCAATACTACCAGCCAAAGAACCAATATAAACATACATAATTGTTCCGGGAATCATCCCAATTGAGCCAAAAATATAGTCTTTGAGAGAAACTCCCGTCACTCCATAGGCATAATTCAACAGGTTGAAGGGAAATATCGGAGAAAGTCGGGTTAACAAAACAATTTTCAGTCCTTCCCTGGCAACAGCTTCATCAATCGCCCGAAATTTTTGATTACCTTCTATTTTACTCGCAACCCAACCCCTTGCCCAATAGCGTCCAACAAGAAAAGCTGCGATCGCACCAATTGTTGCACCAATGAAGACGTACAGCGAACCCATTACCACACCAAAGACAACCCCAGCACCAAGAGTCAATATTGACCCTGGAAGAAAGGCGACAGAGGCAATAATATAAATTAGAATAAATGCTAATGCTCCCACGGAACCTAAATCATCAACCCACTGCAAAGCATTTTTTAGCCATGTTTGGGGATTGATATCGATCACATTTTGAGCCGATTCTTGTCCAAAAGCTGGTTCAGTAGCAAATATCAGGGCAATCCCAAATGCCAGTACCATGAATGCCATTCGTCTAAAACGCTTTTGTAATTTTTTCGCTGAGATATCTGTAATATTTCTCTTTTGACGTTGGAAGTCTCTAAGGGAACACCAAGAAATAAATTCTCCACAATTGTAGGGGTTGGGTCTCCCCATCCTTCCCATGATAGTGTTGGTAAGTATATGATTTGAAGGTTTTATTTTCTGGAAGTCTCTAAAATTAATCATAAAACTAAGCATTATTTTTGGTGATGTCTGTATATTGATATTTTCAACCAATAAAAACCCATAAGTATTATTATCAAATAATAACTCCCGGTTCGCCCATTTTTTTGGGAGTTAGATAAAAGAAAAATATTAGTACTGGAGTTCTAGAGTAGTTTAGCAACTACATTGAATTTTATTTATAAGTATAGGAGAATTACAGTGTAACTAAAAATATTGCATCAGAATGTAGGGCGCTCTATTTTTAACACGCTTTTAGAGCGGATGCCTGTGTACAAGGGATGGATATAAAATTAGGTCTGTTTTTTCTTTTTTTGGAGTAACTTGCGCTTATCGTCGTTGCTAATAAAAGAGATATTCTGCTGTCTAAATTTGAAAGTTTTGATATTTATGGCATTCACTCTTATCTCTCAATAAAAGCCTATTTAGGAGTAAAAGATTGACCATCAAGTTGAGTATAGATAGCAATTGGGAATCCAAGTAAAGAAAGAATGCGCTGCTGTAAAGGAGAGAGATTAGTTAAATGAGCATAAACCTCATCTTTAACCCCAATTAATATTAGTGTAATTTCCTTAAAAGCAGCTAGAATAATTTCAGCAGTTGGGCGTGCAGTTTCTCGCTTAGGATTACCAGTATAAAGTCCCAAAAGCTTTTCTTTATTTTCTTTTAGACTACGACGTACCTGAAATTCTAATAAAGTTAAAACACGCAAACCGATTGAAAGTAGACGAATTAAGCCAGTAATATGGTCTTCGCGTTGTAAATAAATTGGTGCTAAAGACAAAGGAAAACCTTTGAGTCTACTAAATCCTCGTTCTACCAAATACTCGTCTCTGTAACAACAAACTGCTTGTTTAAGAGGCAATACAGATGGGGTTTGATTCGTAACATAAACACGCCAACCTAACGACTTAATTTTTTGTGTAACAGCTAATTCTAAAATCTCAAAATCTAGATTTATTGATGTTGACTCTATGGTTTGAGGTGGTCTATCAAGATATCGCCTAATCGTTTTTTGATGTTTTGTAATTTGCAGATTAATTGTAAATAGTCCGTATCCGCTCGGTAAATCGGGGTAGAAAAAAAATCAGAATGTAAATTGGTACAGACTGCATTATAGAATATGAGACA
>NZ_NTFS01000028.1 GCF_002289455.1 Brunnivagina elsteri CCALA 953 | reverse complement strand
ATCCGTTTGAAATTAGCGATCGCTTGTGGGTAAAAAATCATCTTGAAGAAGATGAAGAAAAACTACGGTTTTCAACGTAGACGAGGTTTAACACCTGAATAGTAGGTTTTGATAAACTTATCAGCTTTAGTCACAAATTGTTCAAGATTACTGACAAATATCTGCTCATTGCTAATTGCTTGCACCATGATTATTTTCCCTTTATCTACAAATTTGATGCGGTTTAATATTCGCTTGGTAGCATGAGAGTTGTTTCTACCAAGTAAAGTTTTATATGGCTTAGTGGAAAATTGGTATATTCGATTTCTTGGCGTAAAACTTCTTGGTTTGTATCCCATTCACAAACCAAAATACCGGAATTATTCTCAACTCGTAAATGCCAGATTTGAAACTCCCGTAAATTAGGATTCGAGAGAAATTGTTTCGTTTGATGGGAGAAAATTGCATCTAATAGCCAATAGCAGTTTGTTGCGTCAGCTAAGTATTTGATTCCGTCTGTATATTTCAAGCCAAGCCAATGTTTGTAGAGAGTTGTTGAACCAGTAAATTGATTGAGTTCTGTTGTTATTTGTTGTGGAGTTTTCATGTTTTAAAATCCTTGGTTTTACAAGCTTCATTACCCGTAAAGGCGTTAGCCGTAAAATTAAAGCTGCTGGCAAAATTACCAACAGCAAAGGTTTTTATTATTAGAAATTCATAGTAGTCATTTTTACTTGAACAACAGTTGTGAGCAAACTAATTCATCTACTGCTGCTAAATCCTCTTCGGTCAATTCTTCGCAAAATCCTTGCGGATAATCAAAAACCACCGTGTAGTTCCAAGTATTTGGGGAGTTATAATCTAATCGCAATCCAGTAACTTGACCTGTCGCCCATTTTTTGCGATCGCAGTTACTTTTAATTGCGACTTGTACGCCAAATATATACTTGGGTGGTTTGGCAAATGGGTGAGTGAATGTAATGTTTATGGTGTTCACAAGTTGATTCCATTGACTTCACTCGCATTTTTGGCGTGAGCCATCAATATTTTACGTTGATTAATGTTGAGTATTTCTTCTTCTGACGTGAATCAGTCTCGATTGCAGAAGGAAGTGGGTTTTGGCACTGCTGGGGATGCTCTAATTTCTCGACCTTTAGGGATTTTTGCCAAGGCAAAACCCTTGTCAGCACAGGAGTATTTCTTTGGACGGGGTTTTGTAAATGCTGATGCTGCGGTGGAGAGTGTCAGGCATAGGAATAGGTGGTAATGTTCCAGGATTCTTGGATAAAGAACTGGAACTGTTGTCAGGTAAATGTTTGCATCTGCACAGTCCTGGGAGGCGATCGCGTTGGCGTAGCCTCTCCTCTTGGGACTTAGCGATGACCTGTCGGTTCGCGCAGAAAATTTTCTACCTCCCTGCATAACCACTTTGCAAGGCTGCATTTCATTCCGATATTCCTGCTGCTCAGAGCGATAGCGATCGCTGCCATTTGTAACCAATTAAGCATTTGTTTTTTGGCAACAATCTATCTCTACTTCTGATTTTTATCATCAACATCATCTGGCTTATCAAAAAGCCCTGGCGGTGCATTTTCCTCAACCCAGCGTTCGATTAATTCGTGCGCTACATCGCTCATGTTTATACCTTTCCAGGTACACACAGTATTGAAACGACGCTTTAATTTTTCTTCCATCGAGAGGGTAAGTCTCTCTGTCCTGGTTTTTCTAGTCATAATTAATATTACAAATATTCATACGATTAGATGAGTGTGTGATTGTGTGATAGGATTTAGATATAAACGCAAAAATTCTCTCAGCATTGCATTAAAGCATCGCAAAGAGAGGGCTTGCAACTTCGTTTTTAGTCACCAAAGCCCCCCGCAACGACTCGCAATCAAGACGGAGGGCAAGGTTAGTCCAAATAAAAGGGACATCTTTATTATGAACGCAACTGCTCCTTTTTCACTAGCGTATAGCTTCGATTACGATCGCTTTACCAAACCCGATCTACAAACCAAGGCAAAATCCACTCTCGGAAGCTTATGAAAGATGAGGAAGTGCGATCGCTCCAGACTTTACAAACCAAAAACCAACAATTAGAAAAACGAGTCGCAGAATTAGAAAAAGCCCTAGAACATTCCAGCAATGATAATTGGGGAAACACCTTGAATAACCAAGCTGCAAAGGTTGTAAACAAAGAATTAGAAAAAACTATCGAACCTTTAATGCAGGAAGTCGATCGCCTAAACAATGTGCTGTCGCAGAAAGAGCAACAACTGGTTCAAATTCAAACGAGTAATTGTCCAGAATCAGATGCTGTTTTGATGGAGTTTGGGGAGATGGGGGAAAGATTTGGGTGGAGTGGTTGGAGTCGTCGGGGATATCGCGCTGCTAGTGGGATGCTTTGTACGGGGATTGGGGCGATCGCTCAATTTATTTCCGATTTAAAGGTATCTTCCCCAAGCTATCAACAACAGGAAATCGCGTTTTAGATTGAAACCAAATTAGATTTACCTCAAATGTTGCCGTTTCTAAATAGTGGCAATCGATTTGGTATGGCGAAAATAAACTGAAATGAAGAATTAAAATGCAATGCAAACAAAAAGAAACTAACACCAAGAAAATTCCCAGGTGGTTCGCAAAATTTATATTGCAGCAAACACAAAATAAACCCAATAACCAACAAATATTCTTAGCGCTTCTAAAACCGATGACACCACAAGAATGGTGTTTGATTTGGATGCCAATAATTCATCCTGGAGTCGAATTACCGCAAGAAGGAGGGCGAAATCCTACGGGTTACATGAAAGCTTGCTTGACAACTTTATCGGCATTAACTGGATATCATGAGCGAACAGTTGAAGGTTGGTTTTATGGAAAACCTTACCATTATTCTGTGGAAATTCTGCTGCGATGCTTCCATTTGATTTTTACACTACAGCAATATTTAGGGTAATTAAATTTAGAAATAAGATTAAAAATCAGAAAAATTATCGACTCGGATATCTCTCCAAATATCAGAGACTTGCCACCCAGAATTCCCAACAGATTGGACTATGGGGTTATCTCTGGCTGGAACATAGTTTGACACTTGGTTTTCGATAATTAGTTGTTTTTTAACCGTTTTTTATCAAGATAACTTTTGGTACACCACCAACTCAGTAATCCTAGTCCCACTCCCAGCACTAAACTAGAACTAAAAGCAGCGACGAAAGGATGAGGGGGAAGAAACGGATGCTTAGAAGAAGGCAATTGCCAGGGCTTTTCAATCAAAGAATAATTACTGGAAAAAAGCCCCCCAACACCAAATCCGACACCAATCCCTACACCTACAGATTCAATAGTATTTTGTACTTTCTCTTCAACATTTAACTTTTCCTTTTCAATTCTTGCCTGTTCAATTGCGACCAAAGCTCTAATGGCGGCAATTGTATTGTCAAATAATCTAGCACTGGGAACAAAGTAATTTAAGTCTCCCTTTATTTGTTCAAGAAAAGTTAAGCAATTCTTTTTGCTAAAAGTTTCTAAAAATCTAAGATTGGTCTCGATTTCTGTGCTGCGAATTTGCTCTAGTTTTTCATTGTAGTTATGGGTATTAAGAACAATTGTGTTTTGATAATCCTGTAACACATTTAACCAGCGAGTATATTCTAGAGCTTTTTTAGGAAGTTCTTTAAGCTTATTCTGAAAATTATTTAAATCATCCTCAACCAGATGATTGTTACTTTTGTTTTCAAAATCATCTATATAATTTTGAATTTGTTGATATTGTTTTTCTAGTTTTTTGTAAACCTTATAGCTATCTTGAAAAGCTTTAATAAGCTTATGCCGATATAAAAATAAGTCGATTATTTCGCGCTCATAAATTTCAAACTTTTTGTCAGCTTCTTTGTCTTTAAATAACCAAACAATAACATGAGGATAAATATCAATTTCACGATTTATTAATCCATACTCAAAAATAGGACTACCAAATAATTCACCAGCATGATGAAATGGTGAAGTTGATTCTGGTTTAAGTAAGATGTTACAACACTTATCTGCGAGGGTTCTAATATCGTGTTTAATTTCATTTTCATCCCTATATTTTTCAGTAAGTTTATCAGGAAGATGGGCAGTAATTAAAAGAGTTTCTCCTAAAAAATTGTCATCGTCTTCAAGTTTTAAAGATTTAGCTATTTTAAACTTTTCAAGCAAATTAATATCTTCTATATTCTGAGCAGGCTCATCTGGACAACCTAGATTGAAGCAAAGACAGTAACTATCGTGGATTTGTAGCGGGTAAACAAAACCGTCGATTGATAGCTGATTGTTTGTTATTTTATCTGTAAATTTTCCTTTAAATGTTACCCTATCAACTTTTGGCTCCAGACAATTTGATTGCACTAAATCCACAGGAATATTAGATGGTTTTTCTTTGAAATCTAGTAGTGAATTTATTTGTGTATACTCAAATCCTTTATCGTCTTTGATATTAGTATCGAAATCATCTATTTTGTGCTTACAATTCAATAAGATTTCATTGCCTTTTTGCCAAATTTGATGTTCATTTTTAATCTGTTTCTGTAGATAAAAATAAAATAAATAAACATTTGGATTAGAGATTGTATTATTCATTTGATTGTGTTAATCCCGGTTTGGATTTTGTTTCTATCGGTGTAGAATCAATTCTTTTTATTAGGTTTTTAGGTAAATCTGGATAGCGATTTGTGAGAGTATTTTCATATTTTGGTGATGGTGATTGTGGTTGTGGTTCGGTAACTAGCTTTGGTTTAGGCTTTCTAACAGCAGGAGGTTGCCAAACATCCATAACAAATTCGGCAAGAGATGGATATTTATATAACCATTTCTGAATTGCATCTGCTATTTCTTGATTGGGTTGGTTTTCTAACTCAATAATCTTCTTATTAAGATTATCAAAATCATCAATCATTTCAGTGTCAAAAACTTCAGGATAATCTTCGACAACTTGTAAAAAAGTCTGAATGAGTCCTTCCGAATTCTGCATAAAAACTCCCTGATTACATACGCTAGATATTATCCAATCGCGAAAAAACTTCCCCAATGGTAGGGATTATTAAAAATTTCTTTAAGTAAGCATTTTTTTGATTCTAATTCTCCTTTGATAAATAACTTATTCTCTAAACTAAGTAAATTAGAGTCTTCAGCCCATTTGAGTAACTCATCTATTTTTGCTGTCCTGAGCCAAAGTTGAGCTTCTCTGAGATGAACAGCAATACTGACATCAGGACTAGACTGTAGGTTTTGATAAAATTCGATCATTAAGATTGCTGTAGATAAATCTTCCACTGACCAAAGGCTACTTACAACATTAGTACTACCCGCATAAAGAAATCCACTGGGTAAGCCAACATATTCATCAGTAAGATGATTTAAGTCAGTAAAACCAGTTTCGCAAGCAGAGAGGGTGACAAGGCGACATTTAGATAAATCGAGAGTAGCAAAGATGTCTTGTAGGGTTAATTTTTCTTCTGTATTCCCCTGTTCTTCATTAGAAGAAGTCAGATAGTGATTACCAGAATTTTCTTGTGACTCAATTTTAGTTTCTTGAGTTTGGGGAATTTGATTAGAAAATAATTCTGTGAAAATTAAAGCTGAACGCAAAGGATGCTCGAAGTCAAATTTACCGTGACAAGCAAAATGAACATAACTACTATGCAGATGTTCCTGGTTCTCTTGAAGATTAAAAGCAGTTTTGATGTCTTTCTTGTCTTTGAGTATCATGACATGATCAAAAAGTTTTTGGATAGTTTCTACCTCTATATGATTACAAGCTAGATTTTGGAGAGGAGGTTCAACAGCAAAAAATAAATGAGAATCATCTACAGGATGTTGTCGATTTTGGAGTCGTTGTAGCAGTTGGCAACTAGGAGCATAGCGAACGCCTTGAGGAAAGTAATCTAAAAGGCATTTATCGCTTTCTTGGGAAAGAGTAAGGGGTAAAGTATGGAGTGGCAATAGATGTAAGAAGCGATGCGGAATCAAAATTAGTTGCTTACATCCTTGACTGAGAATTGGAGGGAAAATTTTTGGCAACTGGAGAATCTGGGCAAGTTTGCTTAGTCTATCGCCTAATTTAAACTTCCATCTCTTGGTGTCCTCGTAATCACTGATATACTCATTTGCCCAGCTATTTAATTTTTCTAAATCTTCCTTGGTAAATGGCACAATCTCTAAATTAATCTTTAAATTATCGTGAGTAATAACAAAGGTTTGAAAGCTATCTATGCCAATATGCCATTCTAAAATTGCTGTCTCAGGATCGATAAGGTTGCGGATATCGCTTAAGTTACTAAGTTCAACACGCTGAGTCAGTGTAAATTGGGAGTCTACCTGCTTAATTTCGTCTAAAAGTCGATTTAATTGTTCTTGAGAATATTGTAAAAGTTGACGTTGTTGTTCAATTTTTTGACTTGTTAAAGATTCTTCAGTGCTGCTTTGAGCATCATCTGTTTGCTCCATACTTCTGCTGATTTGCTGCCATGCTCCCCAACCTTCTTCCTCTTCCAAGGCTTGCCTAGTAGCATGGATAGAGCGTCTAAGATTTCGTAACTGTTGCTTTTGCGACTCAGTAGCTCCTTTAGGATATACTTCGGCTGCTGCAAGTAACTCTACTAGGTTACGAGATTTGCTGCGCTCAAGGGTTTCCCATGCTTTGTCAGGTTGTTGAGCATTAATTGAGGCTTGGATCATTTGTTCGTACACATAGAGCGAAGTCTCTAAAATTTCCTGTTTACGCTGTCTGGATATAACCCAATCTCGGCTTTGTTCTACCGCAGCAATCGCCTCACCGTAGCCTTTGATAGCTAGTTGCCAATTTCCAATTTTAAAAGCGGTATCTCCGAGAGATGTTCCTGCTCTCAGACAATCATAAGGATGAAATGTAGGCTGAAGAATTTTTAGTGCTAATTGAAAGCACCTAATTGCTTTAGATACTTGATTTAGATTTTGATAAGCACCTCCTAGCGAACACCGAGTTACAGCCCAATCGTAAGGAAATTTTCGACGGCGATAAACTTGCAGAGCTTTTTTGAAAAAATTAACTGCTTTTTTTCCGTTTTTAAGGACATCACCATTAATTCGATCTAAGTAAGTAACTCCTAAATTAAATTGAGTTAAAGCCCATGCTTCAGGGTAATTCTTAAGAGTAAATACTTTCAACGCTTTTTCATAAGATTCAACAGCTAGTAGAAAGTTTTCTTCTGAATCATTAGCTATCTTGTCACTATCTGCACTCAGGTTGTGTAAATGCAGCCTAGCTGCATATATATTTCCCAGATACATTTGAAGTGCAGCCGACTCTGATAAAGAAACTTCAGGAGTAATAATTTCTTCAAGTTGATGGCAATAGTCAATAGCTTGTTTAAGGGCTTCTGCGAGAACTTGATAATTACCGTCACTGTATATAGTTACTTCTCTAGCTAGTTCCCAGTAAGCAAGTGCCAGTCCCTTGAGAGCGATGGCTTTGTTGAATTCTGAAGAAGTCCCTTTTTTGTTATTAATAACCTCTTCTCCGTGACGAATAGAAAGTTTTAAATTCTCAACTCTATCACCGCGAATGCGATTTACATAAAGAAGCGATAGATTAGCGTGCAAACCTATTAAGTCTTGTAAATAAGTATCAGATCGAATAAATTTCAATGCTATTTCTGAGCAAGCAATGGCAATTTCTTGATTACTACCCTGATTTCCTTGAGGAAACTTGAAAAGTAACATAGCAAGTTGTCCTAGTTCAGAAGCTATTACTTGTGCATCGAGAGTTTCTATCGTAGGTAAAACTTTCAAAGCCCATTGTTTCAACAATTCCGCAAAATCATCATCCCGTTTATCTAGTTTATCTAAGTTAGATTCTAATATTGGATAAACTACTTCTTGTTTTCGTTTTTCTAAAGATTCACTCCATCTAAAAGCAAAAGCTTTCTCTTTTAAAAGAGACTTTAAATCCTGATTGTTATTGGCGGCATATTCTTCGGAAATAAAGTCAAAAGATACAAGTAACATTTCCAATAATACTTTTTCCAATAACTTAAAAAAATTAGCCTCATTAGTTTTGATTACAGTAAATTCACTTAACTTGATAAAAGGTGGTATATTTAAATACCGTTTAGCTTGCAATAAAGCTGAAAGACGATTAGAAGCAGTAATTTGTTTTATCTCCAATCTTTTACAGTTTTCTGATAAATTAAAACGCTGATAAAATTGAAGAGCGGCATCGTAAGCTTCGCTAGCTATTTCTACTTGTTCAATTCTGTTTCCTTCAGGAAAATCCAAAAGCAAATCACCAAAAATAACAAGTTTATTCGCCAGTGATTCTGCGACTTCTGGCTCTGAGTCTTTGAATAAAAATTGAACAATAAATACCCAGATTAAGATGAAAAAACCTCGATTTAATTTATCTAAATTTCTTGATAAAAATGGATATACTTCTTGTGAATTACCCTCACTTTTGTCAATTGTCTCCAACACTTCCACTAAAAAGCTGAAATTAGCTGGTAATGCTGGAAAACCAGATAAAATACTACACACATAACCTATTTGATTTACTAAATCTCCCCACCACTTTTTTATTCCTTTCATTTCTCTAGCTCCTTGATGTCAACAAATCTAACAAATCTGCTCTTGGCATCATTACCCAGATTTATCACCAGAGAGAAAATATATTTTGTTTATGTGCCTATACTCTCAAATTAAGAAAAAAATGTGAGGAAGTTGTGAGGAAAAAATCAGGTGTTGCTTTAGGGATTATTTGTCATTCCCAGAACTTACGCATTGACAGATGTCTGACTATATGTTTTCAACCCCATTTTTCGTTCAAGATTTTCTAGAATGAAGTCACGAGCCACCTGAAGAGACAAATTTCTCTGTACTTCATACCAGTTTTCAATTAACTCTATACCCGGATTTCTCACAAGTGAGAAATCCGGGAGAAGACGTATCTTCAAGAGAAAATAGTCGGTATCACCGTATTGAATATGATGCATCAGCTATAGAAACACTTTTAGTTGAGCTATTTTTAGAATCGTATCAGAAGCCACCGCAACAAATAATAATAGATTTAAATGTTACGGATAATTTAGTACATGGTCATCAAGAAGAAACATTCTTTAATCCTTATTACAAGGGATATTGTTATGCTCCACTTTATATTTTCTGCGGCAAACATTTACTTGCAGCAAAACTTCGTGCATCCAACTTAGACCGCGAATCTTGCCACGGCGATAATCCCTGTGGCAAAGTTCGCCAGCAGCATGGGGTTTGGAAGAACTATAAAGGGTAACAATGTATCAATTTAGTTTTCTTGAATTTGGCTCATCCAGATATTTTTTTCTCTCTGGTGATAAATCCGGGTTATCTGCTTTTGGCTCCTTTTATTGGACAAAAGTATTATTTGATTATTTTTTGATAGATTTGTTTCAGTAATTACCGATTGTGACAGTTGGGGTGTGGAATGTGGGTTGGAAATAGATGATAAACAAGCTTTGCAAATTGCACTCATAGAAAATTTACAACGGGAAGAATTAAATTCAGTTGAAGAAACTGAAGCCATTCTAGAACTGCTATCTCTATCTTTGGGAATAGATATGAATGAAGTTATCTCTATTCTCTATCGCTCCTTCAACGCTAAACAAAGAGGTCAAAGTTTGAATCAAAACATTTTGACTCAAATTGAGAAGATTGAATTTTTATTCTCACAAATAGGAAAGTTCAATATTAGTAGTTTTCGTACTAGTCGTCTTCCTTTACTGAAGCTTCCCGATGATATTCTATCGATTTTACGTCGTGGTGAGATTGAGTACATACACCAAAGCACAAGCTATAGCACGTTTAAAATCAGAACACCAGCGTACTGAATTACTCAATATAGCAATTGTTGAGAATCTTTCTTTGAGTGAAATTAAACCTACATTCCGCACCCTCAACTGTCACAATCGGTTTTTACCGTTTTTTATAAGGAAATAAAGCCACGTAATATACTTAAGCTCCTTATATTAACGGATAAAGCAAACTTAAAAGGCATAATTTATAGCTGGTAAAATAGAATAATCTAAGTAATTATGCTATGTGACACCCTAGGGTGCGGAATGTGGGATTAAAGCCAGAATTAAGGTACTTACATCTGAATTGCAACCAAACTCGAAACATAATTTGACTCAGAGGCTTAAGGAAATTGATACACTTTTGCGTTATAAAGATTCTTTAATTAATTCTCCAGACAGAGAAAAAATTACAAAGCTTTTAGATGAGTTAGAACAACTCATTTCCCGAACTTAAGGAAGATAAAGAGTTGCATAAATTCGTTGTCAAATTTTTGCTTTTTCCTTTATGGCGAATTGTAAAGATAGCTTGACTAAAATATCAAGCAAATATGAGTATGTAATTATTAAAACAACAGAACTTTTACTCCCTAGTGTGTGCTGGAGAAAGTGTGCATCTTGCTGCAACTTTAATTGATGACTGCAAAGATATAGCGATATAGCAGAATTCATAAGTCAGAATTAACATAGCCTTTATGTTTGGCTCTTTGATCTAGGTGTATGTTTTGTCAACATACAATCTTTTTAAATGAAGGCAATATTTGTATGCAAAATACTAGGAATCAAATTAGTGGAACGCAGGTATCTCTTCCCAAAGGTGGAGTAGCCATCCAAGGGATTGGCGAGAATTTCCAGAGTAATTAACAAGCGACCGTAGACAAACGCAGGTTTATGAATAATGTTTTAATGATTCCCATCCATCTGGATGCTTTGTATCTTAAAAGCGATCGCCTAGTAGTAGAGGCAATGGCAGATTTTAGCCGCCTTCCTCATCAGGATCAGCGAGATGTAAATCCTAATATTGCCAACATCAGCGAGGAAATAGTTTCTCAGCCCTTTCAAAATCAGAATTTATACCTGAAAGCGGGAATTCATTTGCATTGGGCATTACCTGATGCTTTGACAAAAGGAATTCAAACTCAGGATAACAACCAGACAAAAACCGCTTTCCCTGCTGTTCCTAATCGTTGGTTAGTGACTCGTAGTCGAGGGGATAAAATTGAGCAGCAATGGGTGGTAGAGAGTGATTATATTTATCCTCATAAAGAAGGAAGTCAAACAGGAAGTATTGCTTATCCTTGTCAGAGAAATGGTGAGAATCAACCCTTCTGCTATCTAGGGCGTAAAATACCTTTAGAAAATTGGCAAGACAATCTAGATAATAGTGAATATTTACCATTCCTGACAGCTGTAGGCTATGGTGAGCCAACTTTTGCAGCTTTTTATCCTAATTGTCATAGCGTTTTTGGGTTTTATGATGATGATTATAGTCAAGAAATTCCTAAAGACTTAGAATACGATATTATTGGCTGGTATAGTCAGGCGCAACAACATTATTGGCAAGATTTTTTAGAAAAATTGAGAAATAACCTGCAACAACAGGGGTCAACAACTCCGATTAATACTCAAACATTATTAGAAGCACAATTCAAGTGGAAAATCACCCTAGAAACTGAGCAAGAATTACCTGCATCAATTCCTTTTATTTGTTACGCCCGTTTAAAGTTTACACCAAACACTAATATAAATAACCCAGATAGACAAGCTTCTGGAAAGGTAACTGTGGGTAATACAGGAACAGAGGCTTTATCAGCTTATTTAGCCCAAGAAATTAACCGCAACAATAAATCTATCATAGAAGAGCAACTGGAAGCCTTACACCTATCTTCCCGCTTGGAGAATCACCAGTTAGATATGACTCCCAAGCTTAAAGAGGGGCGACATGAAAATGGTTTTAATGCTATTAATGCGGGTACATTATGGACGATTCGCTTACAAAATCCCAATTCTCAAACTGCTGATGCTAACGATGCCCATGAGCAACAACAGGTTACTTTACCTGATAATATCGCTCATTTACTAAATGAACTTAATCTCTATCAACAGCAATATGATTTCGCCTTCCAGGAAATTGAGTCGATGCGTCGGCAACTTTTTTCTGATTGGTACAAATATATGCTTTGTTCCTATCCTCCACAGGGAAGCAAGGATGTATATCCCGATATCGATCAAGTCAAGTATTACATTCAGGAAAAAGTAATTGCACCTTTAAACAAAAAAATAATTGCTACAGGTAATTTAACTTTAATCTGGGATAAGGCAGGACAATTAAGTAGGGCAGAAGTGAATAATGATTCTAGGACTTCCTTAGCTTATTTATTAGTAGATAAAATCAATAATTTACTGCAAATAATTAAGGGTATTAACGCCAAAAATGTAGAAGAAAAAATCCCTCATATCTGGATTTTGCAACAGGTCACTGCTCCCCGTTACTGGCAACCAAAAGAACCTGTAGTATTGGTAACAGGAGAAGGGGCAAAACCTAGCCCTAAACATGGACAAGATGGGCGATTAAGGAAAGATGGCTTATTAGAATGTCAACTTTTACGGGATGTTACTATCCCTATTGAGAAAAATAGCTTTGCCCCTATCCGTCAAGCAATGGATGAATTAGAAAAAGCCCAAGAAGGTAAAGAAAGTATTGCCTTTAGAACTTGGGAACAACAGCCTTGGCATCCTTTTTTATTGGAATGGGAAGTAGAAGTTTTTCCTACTAAATCAGGCAGTAATCACAGGAATTATAACAGTAACTATGAAAAAGACTTTATTACTGGAAATTATTGCCTTAAGGAGAATGAACCTAATTTGTTTTTCCAATCTGGCAAGGGAGCTATTGTCAAAGCAGCTAATGTTTATTGTGGACGGAGTATTTTAACACCCTATGCAGGAATTAAACTAAAAGAACAGGTAGAAATATATTTAAGGAAACAGTTACCTGATAATTTTCAAGACTATTACGAACTAAAAAACTCAGACAAAGAAAAAGCCTACCTACAAAAAATTGAAGAATGGTATAAGAAAAAACCTAATGTTTTGGCTGACTTAGACCAACCGGAAGAGATTCAAGCCATTAAAACTTGGTATGAGCAGAAACCCTGCGATGATGCCCATAATCTTAATCTCATTTTTAGTAATTTATCCCCAGATCAAAAAGCCAAAGACCCCATCTATACAGCAATTAGGGCTGAAGAAGCACTTCATCAACTAAATTGGGATGATATGGCTAAATCTATCAATTGTTTAGCCCAATGTTTGGGAGGCTTTAATGAAGCCTTGCTTATGCACAAACAAACCCTACAGTTACCTATTGCTGACCCCTTGGGATTTGCGGATTATCAACCGTTTACAGAAGCAGTCCGTGATGCAGTGCAGCAGAGTATTCGCAGTGCGCCAGAACCTTTGAATGATTTTAATCCCATTCGTTCTGGGGCAATGAAGATTTTGCGCTTGCGGTTGGTGGATACCTTTGGACAGGTAAAAGATTTGGGTGCGACTCTTTTAAGAATATGGTGTAAAATAAAAGAGTAATAAATGAAAAGCCTACCAGAATAGTATTGCAAGTCAAAAAGCAAGTAGATGGAATTGGCTTGAGAAAATGAAAAACCAGGATTAAACGAGACATATGCAAGCATCTACTTCAAATCAAGGCATGTTTTGGGAAGAAGCACGAGAGCTATTTGAAGAACTAGTTATTTGGCTAGACTCAGATAGTATTTGTGGCTTAGAGCATGGGGAGATAGAGAGTAAACTGCTTGAAAATGGTTATGAACTATTGAGAAAGTTGCTGCAAGGATATTTTGATAAACGCAGTGAAGACGAAATCGAGGGCTTAGTTGAAGGTAGGGACGAAGCCAAGAGAACGCATAAGAAGAGATTGTCGCGGAAATTAACAACAATATTTGGAACAGTAATCGTCAATAGAATCGGTTATGGAGGTAGAAAGGTAAATTCGCTCATTCCCCTAGATGGGGAGCTAAACTTACCGGTGGAACAATATTCTCACGGACTCAGGCAACGAGTAGCAGTTGAAGTAGCTCGTTCGGGATTTAGGGAAACGGTGGCAATAATCGAAAAAACAACGGCAGCAAAAATAGGTAAGCGTCAAGCAGAAGAATTGGCGTACCATAGTGCTGGCGATTTTGATGATTTTTATCGCAACCAACAAGCTCAATCATTAGAATTAGAAGAAACAGGGGAAATAGTAGTTATCAGCACGGATGGAAAGGGTGTTGTTGTACGTACAGAAGATTTACGTGCCGATACTCAAAAAAGAGCGCAGGCTTCAAGCAAGAAGTTAAGCAAACGCCTAACGAAAGGGGAAAAGCGCAATGCTAAACGAATGGCAACGGTGGCTTCGGTTTATACAATCAATCCCTTTGTTCGCACAGCCGAACAAATTGTTAGCCCATCTGATGAAGCTCGAAAAATTAAACGACCTCGACCAATCGGTAAGCGTGTTTGGGCTTCTTTAGAGAAACAGCCAGAACTAGTTATTTCCGAGGCTTTTGATGAGGCATTACACCGTGACCCAAACAAACAGAAGCGTTTTTGTGCCTTAGTCGATGGCAACAAGCAACAATTATCACTGTTGAAGAAATTTGCTCTTCAACACAATCTCAACTTAACGATTGTCCTGGATATTATTCATGTGATTGAGTATTTGTGGAAAGCAGCGTTTGCTTTTTATTCGGATACTTCTAAACAGGCAGAAATTTGGGTGAGTAAACGTTTACAGCTTATCCTCGAAGGTAAATCAAGCTCCGTTGCTGCGGGTATGCGTCGAAGTGCAACTTTACGCAAACTTACAACAGAAGAGCGCAAACCAGTGGACAACTGCGCTAGATATTTGCTCAACAATGCGAATTATCTCAAATACGACGATTACTTAAAAGCCGGTCTACCGATTGCCACGGGAGTTATTGAGGGTGCCTGTCGTCATTTAATTAAAGACAGAATGGACATTACTGGTGCTAGATGGAGTTTGGCTGGTGCTGAGGCTGTTTTGCGTCTCCGTTCTCTCTACATTAGCGGTGATTGGCATGAGTATTGGCGCTTTCATTTAAAGCAAGAGCATAAACGCAATCACCTGACTTTGTACAAAGACGGTATTCCATTGATGAAACAAGTCATTCAAGCTCGTTGTTCTATTTCCCCTCCAAGTATTGCAATGTCTGTCTAAACCTATTCTGCGTCTTCCTAAAAGAGTCGCACCCAAAAGATTTAGATATCAGTCAGATTATTACGACTGAGCAGATGACGACACCAGGAAGTCCCTATCTAATATCTTTACCTCCTCGATTAGTACAACCAGCCCGTTTAAATTTCCGTTGGTTGTCAGCAATTGAGGGCGAACCAGAAATGAATAGTCATCCAGCGACGACTCCCATTTGTGGCTGGATACTTCCGAATAATTTGGATAATAGCCTCGCTATTTATGATAACCAAGGTAAAGCTTTGGGTTCGATTTATTATGTGAATCAACAAGCTCAATGGGAGGCTGCACCAGGAGATAATTTACCCCTGGCAATTGATGATATTAAAAATACACATCTAAGGCGATTAGTCAAGCATATTGTCTCTAATAATAATGAAAATAGAACGTTTCTTCAAGATTTTATTACGGCTTTAGATAACGGTTTAGAGAATATTGACCCAGAAAATTTTGCCCAACATCAAGGTTTAGCATTGTTAATGGGACGACCAATTGCAGTGGTGCGGGCTTCACTAAATCTGGAATTACAAGGACTTCCTACCCTTAACCAAGATTGGGATGTATTTTGGCGTGATTTAAGGCGGAATACTAGGAACACTGATGATTTTGAGAAAGTTGAAATTCCTGTTCGTTTAGGGGAATACCAGCAATTAAATGATGGTTTATTAGGCTATTGGCTAGAGGGAAAAGATAGTCTGAGTAAGGAGTTTTATGCCCCTCAAAGTGATATAGATGGAGTTAATAACTCTTGGATTAAACTTCATAATGCAAACAATGCTTGGCATATCGATCTCAATTTAGCAGAATCTCCACAAACGGTGACTATGCTGATTGACCCCAGGGGAAAAGTTCATGCTACCTCCGGAATTTTACCCACGAAGGCAATTGAGATTCCACCCGATCAATATAAGAAGTCTTTAGAGAAGATTGAGATTACATTTTTATCAACTCCTATTTTAAGTGATTTTTTATCAACTCCTATTCTGCCTGATTCAAAGAAGATTAATCTATCTTTACCACAAGAGGAGGGTTATCAATGGTCGTGGTTAGAAAAGGAAAAAGGAGAATGGTCACCTATACCTGCCGATCGCATTGGTCAGGCTAACCCTAATGCAGTTTTCTCTGGTAAACAGGCTATTCGAGAGGGTTGGCTGAAATTAAGTCACACCCCAAAAAATCAAGATGCAAATGATTAAGTAATTGCGGAGAAATAACTATTATGACTAATGCAAATGATAATTTAGTTTTGCACTTAAAATTAGACGGAATTAATGAGCCACCCAAAGGTAATATTTTATTAAGGCAACTGCAATTGTCTATCCAAGGCAATGCTCAAGTTGTTCTTGATGAAACTTTTGGTAGTAGTTCGCGTTTTGATGGGAAAAAAGACTATCTAGAAATTCCTAATTCAGATGCGATTAACTTTGGAACTGACCAAAATTTTACAGTTGAAACTTGGGTGAAAGTAGCTGCGGAGCAAGCATGTCTGCAACATAGTGATAATGACATTATCGAAAAATGGAGTAGTAGTGGAGGATATCCTTATGTCATTAGATATTTGCGTAATGAGCAAACAATATTTGCAGCAAGATATGATGCTTCTAATAATCCCTCAGTCTGCACCAAAACCAAGCTTAAACCTGAGAAATTCTATCACATAGCTTTTGTGAAAAAAGAGAAGAAGCTGTTTCTTTATTTAGATGGACAGGAGGAAGGAAGTGCAGATGATATAACTCAAAGGCAGACTCAAAGTGATTCGCCACTTTATATAGGGCGAAGAGGAGGAAGCGATTCTTACTCTAACTTTTTTACGGGAACGATCGCTAATCTTCGCATCTATAATAAGGCTTTATCTCCAGAAGAGATTAAACGGGATATGGATGAGGAGCTAAGTGCGATCGCATCTTTTAAGAAAACCTATCCCCTTGATTTTAATTTATATGAAGGTGAGGATAAAGAATCTGTTATTTTCATTGATAATGGTACACAGGGACAGGAATTAATTTTAGAGATGAGTAATAATTCCGAGCAACCCCTCACTTTAACTGCTTTGAGTGGTAATGCTTCTGCAAGTAACCACCATTTTGAATTGAGGTTTAGACCAGAAACTTTATCGCCAACCTCGCTGCAACAGATTGTTTTAAAAACAATAGAAGGTTGGAGCATGAGTTTGCCAGTTACGCAAGCTGATGATACGGTTTCTCTATATTTTCTTACAAGTAATAATCAAGTTTTAGGGACTAATAATACTGTATCTTTAACCCTTCAGAATGTTAATGGGGCTGCTGCTGGGGGTGCGCGAACAACGAGGGTAGAGTTACTGTGTCCGCAGTTTTCCTATCAGGGAGAAAACGTTACTAACTATTATCGAGAAAAAACCCTCAGCATCATTAGTCATCGGGGTAAAAAAAATATTCCGCTTCATGTGGGCTTTGTGGAGTCTAATCGGATTTTGAATGATAGTAAAACAGCAAATGAGTTAATTTTGCGAATTGTTAACGTGTTAAAAGATAAACCTATTTCTTTGATTCCAGCAAGTAAGGGAGATGAGGCTTCTAAGTTTATTATCTCTTTTGATGTGGATTATGACTGGGGTTTGGGGAGAAAAAGTCAAGTACAAGGAATAGAGATTAAGGGGAAAGATTGGCAACAGAATAAGAGACATATAGAAGAGTGGAAGATTGTTAAAGAAACTCAAGGAGAGTCAACTACTTGGACAATAACTAATCAAAATGAAGAAAATGTTGAGTTGCGACCAGAACAGGGTGTTCAATTAACAATTAGTAATATCATTTCTTCTCTTCCTTCTGGTCAGACTAATCTGTATATACGCTATGAAAATATTCCGGATTTTTGGGATGGAACGTTTATTTGTACGATAGAAAAAACGCCGATTTTGTACAAGGAAGGTAATGTTGGGATTGGTATTGCAGACCCCGGAAATTATAAATTGAATGTGGAGGGAGGTGATACTCGCTTAGGTGGGTCACTACACTTGGAAAGTTCTGCTGAAGATTACCAGATAGAGTTATGTAGTTATCCTATTGATAATAACCCTTGTTCTTATATAAAGATTGGCAATACCTCTAAAGAAATTTCAATAGGTAGAGCGAATGCAAATGGACTAGAAGTGTTTATATTTTCCTCTAATGGAACTGAAAAAAGCCAACAGGTATTTTATCAAAGAAATCTTTCGGAAACCGAAGGAGAAAAAGGATGGAATGGTTTGGCTAATTGGATAAATAATAGTGCTGCTGATGGCGATCTAGTGGCAATGATATCCAAGCTGACTTATGCGGGAACTCATGTTACTCCTGTTCCAAGTGGTGGATTTGCCGAGGAATTCTTTAAAAGAATAGGAGCATTTAAAGCTTTGAAGATTGTCGATGACACTCCCTATGCATTGTTGTTTGTAAAAGGTCGTTATGGAGTAATGGAGTGTTTGGCAGATACAAGGAATCAAAAAGCCCAGATAATTACTAGTCATCACCATATTTATCCTAACTTAGAAATAAAGGGGGATTTGAAAGTAGTCAATGGAGCTATCACAATTAACCAAACAACAATAACTGAAAACCAGTTACAGGACTTAATTAAACTACTAGGAAAGTAAAGCAAAATGACAAAAAAAATGCAGATTTTTTCTATACAAAAATGGAGATGAGACTATGACTAGTGAATGAGAAATTAATCATATTGCGATCGCAAGTAACAATGCAACAGCCTACCTTCTAATAAACCCAAGGAATTTGACCAGCAACTTAAAAAGCGATCGCCCCCCATCTCACCCCCAATTACCGAGGTAATAAGTCATGAAAAAAGCAAAGCGATCGCACCCCATTCCACCCCCAATTCCAGAGGTAATAAGTAATGAAAAAAGAAAAGCGATCGCACCCCATTCCACCCCCAATCCTCAGAGGTAAAAAGTCATGAAAAAGCAAAAGCGTCGCACCCAATCTCACCCCCAATCCTCAGAGGTAAAAAGTCATGAAAAAGCAAAAGCGATCGCACCCATTCCTCCCCATTCCTCCCACAACTCTCAGAGGTAATAAGTAATGAAAAGGAAAAGCGATCGCACCCTCATTCCACCCCCAATTCTCAGAGGTAATAAGTCATGAAAACCTAAAAAATCTCGTCCTCTAGTTTTATAATTTTCAGTTTGTTTTAACCTTGTTAAATGCTTGAAGGAGTTTTAAATGCCTGAGTTTAAAGTTCTTAAGAATGTTAAAGATGATAAGGATATAGCTCCTTGGGACAAGAATAGTGCGTACTATACATTTATATTGTCTTCTGCAATATCAACTTTTCAAAAAGAAGATATAGAACCGAAACCTACAGAAACAACGCCAAATCTGGTTAAGAATGTTTTGGATAAATACGGAGATCAATATAAAGATAAATATGATATTCTTGGCTACATAAAAAAAGATGACCATCATGCCAAAGATAAGGATAAACTTTTAAAAAGAATAGCTGAGGAAGAGAATAAGTATGGCTACAAATGGGTGAATGATGACAACCCAGTAGTAACATCAGCGCAAGATGATGCAATCGGAGACCGAGGAGGGAAAAATATATTAAAGCAAATGACAAAAGTTACGGCATGGATGTATGATGCGATTTTTAAGCTTTCTCAAACAATTGACATAAAGTTTCCTGAAAGCTTTAAAAAAAATCTGGAAGCACAGGAAAAGTCAACCATATCATTTTTGCCAATTGTTATCTCTGATGCGTGCTTTAAATTGGGTAGTGACTGTTATTATGGTGTCTACGTTAATGATCAGGCAAAAATGTTATATTTAGACACTGATGATGATGGTTGTAATTATCAATACGTATGTCAAGATGGAAACTATAAAACGGTGAGAACGTGGCAGTATAGCGATTATCCAGGACAGATATATGATGTTGAAAACGATGCAATTAAGGATTATAAAACAGGCAAACGCTATCTATTAGCTTTAAAAAAATATGTAAATACGAATAACCAAAATGGAGGAGTGACTTGTAAGATCTATAATGCTGATGAAAAAAAAATCGAAAAAAAAATCCTAGACAAACTAGAAATCCTAGACAAACTAGAAATACTAACAACTAAAGAAAAAGAACAAGAAACTGCAAAACACTCGGCAGAAGAAAAAGCTAGATTACTGCCCCCACGATGGAACTGTTTTTATTACAAAAACGACAGCAATAATCTTGACAGTTTTTTATCCGATGTAGCCATAGCAGAAGGAGCGGGAGGTAGCAAACTTGGTGGTTATGCCATGCGTGCCGATAGGCTAACTGAAGTAGATTATCGATGGTCTATAGAGGCAACTCTACCCGAAGATTTCCATTTAGCGAAATTGTTAAGTTACATTATGGAATTAGACAGAGAGAAGTTCGTTGCCGATCTAAAAAAAATAGATATTAAGACTTTTTATCCAACTAACTGGCCTGCTCCAAATTCTGGTTCCCCAACAACAAAATCAAAAAAATCAATTTCACTCCCACAATATTTCCGTTATTATAAACAGTTTAAAGATGGAGACAGAAGAAATGAACCTCGCCAACCTTTTCCACCCCGAATTGCCCACGATCAAGCAGAAGGTTATGCTCATCTATACGGTGGCATAAACGGTACAGAGAAAAAATATAAGTTAAACAATACAAGCTATCGTGTGTGGAAAAAAGGAGATGACTATCAAGGACAACAATACAAAAAAACAGAGCAAATTTCTGAAAGACAAGATGCAGGATCGGTCATGGCTGATGCACTTAAAAAGTTTGCATTTTACTCTGGGATGATCGAGTGGTCAAACACACAATCCGTAACAAAAGTCACTTCTACTAAACTGCCAGCTACAAGTTTCGCCAAATATGTTCTTAGTGCGACAAATAATGATACAACAGCACAAAATTACTGGAAATCAGACAATAAAACAGACAGCGATACTGTAATGGATGCCGAAGTTAAAACGCAGCAGGAATGGTGTCATTTATTTGGACATGGAGATGGCGGGCCAGAAGAATTAGGAAATTTTGTGTCTGGCAGTAAACACTGTAATACAGAACAACTTTCAATTGAAATTGGACAAAGACGAGTTATTCAAGGTCTTGGGGATGAGGAACGCAAAAAGTTTAAAGCCAAAATTACAGCTTATTTAATACCTAACGATGGTACTTGGATAGTTGGCGACCAGAAGTTTACAAAAGATCAAATATATGGAAAAGACAAAACAAAGGGATTTTTTTCTGATGTTGGTCTAAATGAGCCTAAAAAAACAGAATGGATAAATCAATTTTTTAAGCACAATGGTGATGATTCATACCAATTAAAACTATTAGACCCAAAAAATTGTTTAACAAGTGCCTTTAAGGAGTTATCCGAAGCCATAAGGGTAAGCAGAAACCAAACCGAAAAGACAGCCCTTTTTAAGTTTCGACGAGTCATAGAGGAAAAATTTTTCACATATTTACCTGTGGCACGCTGGATGCGATATAAGATTTTTTACACTGAAACAAAAGCGGATGGAACACAAGAAACAAAAAAAATCTTTGACCATATTTATGATGCTCAAAGTCAAAGTTTTGACTACAACGAGTGCCAAATTTTAGATTACACCGTAGAGCGAGCTATCTATAAAGGTATGAATAAAATGGATGACTACAAAGCCAAAATTAAAGAAAGAGTTAAGGATTTATTCCCTACGACAGAAGAATTACCAATAATTGAGGGCTTATCCACGATCAGTGAGCAGATATATCAAATAAACATGAACTTTAAAGCACTAAAAAATGATCTTGATAGTGAATTCCAAAAACAATTATCTCGTATATGTGAACAAATTACACAACAAACTAAATCTCGCAAGATTCAAAAGGAGAACTTTGATAAATTAGATCCCCAAATAAATGATAAAAGCAATCTAAAAGTAATACTTGACGATATACAAGAAGATTTGTGGTGCTTGGAAGATTTGTATACTTATATGTATGAAACAAAATATGACGAAAGAAAAGAAAGGATAGAAAATATCAAAAACCCGAACTTTACTATTCCAAAAAAGAAAAGTCAAAACAAAAGAACTATTCAAGAGTTAGCCACTTCCGAAAATCCATCGAGATTAAAGCGAATAAAAAGCCAAGTTTCACATTTAAAGGCAATGGATACATCACCTTAGCTCATCTAAAATTTTATATTACAACTAACTCCAATAATATGAGTAAAATACTATGACAGAAATACTCAAAAACCTGAGAAATAAAATAGCTCAAAGTTCTTTTTTATTAAATCGAGAAAGCCTGGGTTCAGAAAAACTAGCCAAACAAATACAACAATTCTTTGCTGATAAAGTATTAGAACTAACACCTGATCAAAAAAGCATAACAGAATCGGACGATTTTCTCCATTTCCAAGCGACTACTGTTTCTTTACTCGGTATTTATCATCAACCTGTAGAAGTCGTCTTTTTCGTACATAATAATCAATTAGAGTGCTTATTTACAACAACCTTACCTGATATTTGGGATTTTTCTTGGGGTTATCCCGACTTACCAGACTACACCAATACCTTAACAGGTAACAATGCCTCTTTCTTTTACGATCTGCGTTTTACTAAGCCGCTAAAAATCTTGTTTTCTTCTTACAATTATCAAGAAGATAGCAAAACTGAAAAAAACAACCAGATGTTAAGATTGCTAGATAGCTCATTAGCTGTTAGCAAAGTCTATCAAGGGATAAACTATTTTGCAGCTTTTGATTTAAACCAATTAGATTTTCTCAAAATCGTTACTGATTTCGCCAATATTCAGGATATAGCCTTACCCTTTCATGGATATATTGAGCAACAGGAAAACGACCCACGAATTAAACTAATTATTGATTTATCATTAACCAAGAAATACCAAGATATATTTGAGATTGGAATTTCACACCTAATCTTTTATAGTAGCACCTCTCTCTTTTCAATAAATGCCAGTTCAGGCATTATCTTTTGGGGAGGATTCACAATTGGAAAATCACAATCTGCCCCTAAAAATGTTGCTTTAATCTGGCCGATTGGCAGTAGCAACCTGATTATTAAAAATGCCGAAGAAATTCCTTTTCCTGGCTTAGAAACCTTCACTAATTTATTGGAAAATTGTCTGCCAACTGGCAACAATTTTCCGCTTAAAATTAGTGATTTAAAACAATTAGTTATCCGTGAAATTACCCTACATTTGTCCCTCATTCCTCCAACTGTATCTTATATCTCTCTCGCTGTAGGTACGGCGGAAGAGTGGAAATATTCCTTTTTAAATGAAACCTTTATTATTGAAGACTTACTTTTAAAGTGGGAAGTATTCTTCGGAAGTCAGAAAAATATCAGATTTGATGTTTTAGGTTTATTTGAGATTGGTGGTGGACTGGTTGAAGTTGCTGCCATATTTCCTGACTTTATCTTTTATGGAGAACTCGCCCTCTACCAAACGATTGACCTATCAAAAATTTTCAAGCAGATTCTCCCTAATGCGGAAATCCCCCAAGTTTCTATCCTAGATTTAGCCGTAAATGCGGACATAAAGCAAGGGAATTATGCCTTAGAATTGGATATTGCCAGCGATTGGGAAATTCCACTGGGTTCTGTTTCTCTATTGCCTCTAAAACATTTACAAATCAATCTCGAAATCGATAATAGCGGAGTATTCGCTACCATTGACTGTGTTCTTAATCTTGCTGAAGTAGATATTATTTTATTGGCTATGCACGGCAATGAAAGCGGTGCAACAGGCTGGACATTTGAGGGAAGTACCCGACGAGGACAAGAACTCCCCATTGGTAAGTTGATGAAAGATTTAGCTACCCTCTTTGGGATTACCGAAGAATTTCCCCTGGCTCTTGAGGAGATGATAATTGAGAACTTAAGAGTTTATTTTAATACCGTAAATAAAGACTTCTACTTTACTTGTGAAGCGGAATTTCCGATCGATGACGAACAACTAGATATCATAGTTAATCTTAGTATCACCCGACAACCAGACGGTTCTTATAAAAAACATTTTGACGGTCACATCACCATTGGCAGCTTAAAATTTGCCCTCATTTTCGATACCGATAAAAACTCCACCAGCTTCCTCGCCGCTTACCACGACGAACAAACTGTAAAAATAAAAGACCTGATTGGTTGTCTCGATCCCAAACTCAAAAATGAGATTCCCGAAGGACTAGAAATCAGCCTAAAAGATGCGCTATTTGCCTATTCTCAAAAGAAAATACCAGAACCATCTGTCAGCAATTTTCTGTTTGGTTTAAATATTGGTGGTGGACTTAACCTCTCCAACCTGCCCTTGGTCGGACGAAAATTTTCTCCCGATCGAACCCTGAAAATCTCCCTACAAATCTTGGTCACTAAAGCTGATTTCAAAAAAGAAGAACTTCAAATTTTCAACACTTTATATACCGAAGGTGGCATTCAACTACCCACCACCGATATTAACCAACGCCTAGACCTTATCCCATCAATTCAACTCGGAAGCGAAATCCAACAATTAGAACTCCCCATCACCATCAATAAACAGACTGGTCAAATAGAAGGAACAACCGCCGCACGAAATAATAACCTTCTTCCTTCAGTTGTCACCCCTTCCTCTAGTCCTACCCAGATTAGTGATAGCACCAAATACTTTCCCCTCCAAAAAAGCTTTGGTCCCGTCCACTTTCAAAGAATTGGTCTGAAATACCAAGACTCAAAAATCTGGGTTTTACTTGATGCCAGTCTTAGCCTAGCCGGACTTTCCCTCTCCCTCGACGGACTTTCGGTTAACTCCCCCCTCAGCAAATTTGACCCCCATTTTGACCTCAAAGGCATAGGCATCGATTACAAAGGCGGCGATACCTTAGAAATTGGCGGCGCATTCTTAAGAACACAAGTCACCCAAAACGGGATAACCTACGAAGAATACGACGGTGCCGCCGTTATCAAATTTAACGTCAAAGCCAAAGCCCTCACCCTTTCTGCCATTGGGTCTTATGCTTATGTTGATGGGCATCCCTCCCTCTTTATCTACGCCCTTCTCGACTATCCCCTGGGCGGTCCCTCCTTCTTCTTCGTCACCGGACTCGCCGCCGGGTTTGGCTATAACCGCGCCCTCAAAGTCCCCACCATTGACCAAGTTGCCACCTTCCCCCTCGTCGCCGAAGCCATTAACCCTCCTCCTACCAGTGGTTCTAAGTTAGACCAAGCCGCCCGACTGACAGGAGAACTGGCAAAACTCCGAGACTATATCCCCCCCGAAACCGGACAAATTTTCCTCGCCATCGGCGTTAAATTCACTTCCTTTAAGCTGATTGATGCCTTCGTTCTGCTAACCGTCGCCTTTGGTCATCGTTTTGAACTCAACATCCTTGGTTTAGCCACCCTAATCGCCCCCCCAGAAGTAGGCGCTGGCATACCCCCCGTTGCCCAAGTACAATTAGCCCTCAAAGCGAGTTTTCTCCCCGCCGAAGGTTTCCTCGGCATTATCGCCCAACTCACCCCAAACTCCTATATTCTCTCCCAAGCCTGTCACCTCACCGGAGGCTTCGCCTTTTATAGCTGGTTTGCCCCTAGCGAACATGAAGGAGATTTCGTCCTCACCCTTGGCGGCTACCATCCCCTGTTTAAAGTTCCCAGTCATTATCCAAAAGTTCCTCCCCTTGGTCTCAACTGGCAAGTCAGCCCAGAACTTTACATCAAAGCCGATGCCTACTTCGCCCTTACCCCCTCCTCGTTGATGGTAGGAGCAAACCTACAAGCCACCTGGAACAGTGGCCCCCTCAAAGCTTGGTTTAATGCCAAAGCTGACTTTATCATCGCCTGGAAACCCTATTACTACGATATTTCTATCTATGTCAATATGGGAGTTTCCTATACCTTTCACTTGTTTGGAACGCACCATATTACTGTTGAACTAGGGGCAGATTTACACATCTGGGGTCCTGAATTTACAGGTATTGCCCATATTCATCTTTGGATTGTCTCATTTGATGTACGCTTTGGTAACAGTGCTGCCCAAGCACCTACCCCTATTGACTGGAAAACCTTCAAAAATTCCTTCCTCCCTGCTGATAGTGACATCTGTAGCATTGCTGTTAAAGAAGGTTTAGTCAGGAAAGTTAATCAAGATGATAAATTAGATTTAGGTATTATCAATCCCAAAAACTTCTGTTTAGTCACTAATTCTGTAATTCCTATTAAAACCTGTAATGTTGATCTTAATACTCAGGGAATTAATACCCAATTTGGCATCGGTTCGATGGCCATCACTTCGGATCAATTAACCTCAACCTTAACGATTAGTATAAAGATAAAGATAGATGGAATCTTAATCAGTGTTGAAAACGAATTTACTTTTAGCCCCCTCACAAAAAAAGTTCCTGTCGCACTTTGGGGTGAATCCTTAACCCCCAATTTAAATGGCAATCAATTCGTTGAAAATACCCTAGCTGGCTTTGAAATCAAACCTAAGAATAGTCATAAACCTGGCGAAACTCATCCCATTGACCGTAGTGAGTTACAATTTAGCACTGACTCGATTAATAACGCCTACCAATGGCAACCTATTAAAACTTTTTCTGAAGAGAAAGACAAAAATAAAAATATCCAGAATACTATTTTAGAGAACTCAGTTAAAACAGCCAGAGAAAATTTATTGAAAACACTAAATTTAGACATCGAGACAATTGATATCAGCGAAAATATTGCTGATAATTTTTTAGTTTTGCCAAAAGTTGGCTCTTTAGTTTAGTAATTATTAAACAATAAATATATGACAGACACAACTACAACCGAACCCACAAAACTTGAATTTATTCAATACCATCAACCCGCCTTAAAAGATGGTGACTATGAAATTACTGTTGAACAGAAAATTACTGATATACTGCAAATTCAAGAGAAAAAAATTCAAGAGAAAAAAATTCAAGAAAAGAATACTTTTACTATTACCCGAACCTTTTCAGTATCAGGAGAACGCTTTGAACTAAAACCCACAGATATCCATGCTGTCTTCCCACCAAATGGTAGCTTAGGCGAACATTCCCACGTTCTACCTCATATTATTCTCAATCGCAGTACCCTACCTTGGGAACGCATACCTTTTAAAAGTCAAGTTGATACCAATAATAATCTACCTTGGTTAGCATTACTCTTATTTGAGGAAGAAGAAAAACCCGAACCCAAAATTATCACCCTTGGAGAATTAAAGAATCCTCAACTAAATGCAGGTAAGTTCCCGAAAATCGTTGATAAAAATGAAAAACCACCCACAAATGAATCATATTTGCAATTAGAAAGTGGACAAAATGAAAACAATAAATTAACCATAATAGATGTACAAAAACAATTATTAGAAAAAATCCTACCTACTAAAGACGATTTAGAATACCTCGCTCATGTGCGTCAAGGGACAGATGATGCAGGTAAGTTAGTCGGAGATGAACTAGCAATAATTATTGGCAACAGACTTCCCGAAAAAGGCAGTATTAGTACCGTACATCTCGTTTCAATAGAAGGACGTTATAATACTCACAACTTCAACTTTCAAGAAGCAAAAGATGATGATTATATTCGTTTCGTCAGTCTCCAAAGTTGGAGCTTTGCCTGTGTAGATGAAAAACAAAGCTTTAAAGGATTACTGGCTCATCTCAACCGAGAACCCAGTATCCTCAGATTACCCAAAACTGACAATCCCGAAGCTGAACAATATCTGTCAATGGGTTACATTCCCCTACCCCATTTTTTAAGACAAGGAAGCAAAACATTCTCCTGGTATCATAGCCCCTTAATTCCCGGACAACACTCTACCGATACCATCACCTTACCCATCCGTGCTGCCGATGAGCTAGTCTGCTACAATCCAGATAATGGTATGTTTGATATTTCCTATGCAGCAGCCTGGGAATTAGGGCGGTTGTTGGGATTGCAAGGTAAAAGTTTCTCTATCAGCCTTTACAACTGGAAACGCAGTCATAAACAGTCAATTAAATGTGTTGAATCAGCCATTGACAGTCATTTACCCTTTCATAATATCTCTAATATTGAACTCCCCAGTGAAATCTCATCTTGGTTTGAAAACTTAAGTCTCCTCAAAGGTATTCCCTTTAATTACTTAGTCCCCGACGAACAGATGTTACCTGTAGAATCCATCCGTTTCTTCTGGGTCGATCCTTCATGGATAGAATGCTTATTAGATGGGGCATTTAGTATTGGCAGAGTCACGACATCAGATCATACTGATGATATTAACCACAATAAAAATAATACAAGTCCTGCTGTTAACCCTCACGAAATGGTAACTGGCTTTTTACTGCGTTCTGATGTAGTGGCAGGTTGGCCTGGTTTACTTGTTGATGGTTACAGCAAGGTAGTTGATAATGAACACCCTATTCCTAATGAAGATAAACTTGAATTGCTGCGTATGGATCGCCTTTCTGCCAACGTCTTAATTTGCTTATTTAAAGGAGAAGTAAAAACAGTTGATATTCATCAAAAACCAGAGACTTTGCATTTCGGCTTGGACTCAGATGATGAGGGTAAAACATTTTACAAAAAATTGAAAACCCCAGAAGGTAAGCCAATTGAGAAAAAGGTTGATAAGATTCCTTGGAAATATCAAGAAAAACAAGAAAAAAGAGTTATAAATATAAATGAACTTGCTAATCTCATTAAAGCTCAAGTGGACAAAAGTAGTACATTTACATCTGCACAATTTGCTTTAGAGATGATTGAAGGTGTGGAAAAAGTTAGATTCAACATAACCCACTAACTTAACAGTTCAATCCACGTCCTAATGGCGGAAACTAGCGAAACTATAACCAAGTGCTAATCACCGACATTGAAGATAAAGACGATTGCTACAACCTAAGACCAGAACAATTAGTTCATAATTACTATTATGAGTGATGGACACCTATAGAAACAGCATAGTGATTTCGCCATTGTTGATAAACCACATCTCGCCCGTCTTTCGGCTCGATAAACTGATACACCCGCTCTCGCTCTCCCCTTGCTCCAAATCGACCGACATAGGTTAAGCTCAATCCTAATTTGCTGAGTAGAGTTTGAGCGAACTGACAAGTCAGCGCTTGCGCTATCGCAACCTCACTCATCCCCTCGGAAACCGAAACCCCCAAATAATCCCGGATGACGTACCGATGCTTCACAGCTAAAGCCTTCAACTGCTGCAACTCGACATATGTACCACGAAACATTATCCCTGGCGTGAGAAAATAACTAATATTGAGTTTTTCCAATATCAATACCGCAGGCAATAATTGTCCCTTGTTAAAATCTGGCTTCCAAATGGCACTCTCACCAGCTTCTATCTGCGATTTAGCCCTTTTAGAATCACGAGAAACAAGATTTTCCCGTCCCAAGGTCAAAAAGTAATGTAACCGCAATTGAGGGTAGTAACCGTCATCATCTTTCTCAACAAGCGCAGGTGTCACATCGATGCCGTAACGCTCTTTCAAAGATGCTTTCCGTTCTTGGTATCGCTCAGTTTTGGTTTTCGCTTTTTTATCTTGCAGCTTCTTGAATTCAGTTTCGGAAATGTTTTCTGAGTTTGCGATAAGCGAAGCTTAACGCCAAAGGCGTATCGCATTACACTCCTCCGAATACAATTCCTGAGAAACTGCTTTTACCTCTTCATAAACCCCCTGACTCTCCTCCTCCTTAATATCTTCTGCATCAATCACCCGATAACCATCCTCAACCAAACCTTGTAGCACAAATTCCCG
>NZ_NTFS01000279.1 GCF_002289455.1 Brunnivagina elsteri CCALA 953 | reverse complement strand
ATGTATAAGAAAGCTTACGGCATTATCGAAACCCTTGCACCTCTCCATGTTGGTGCAACAGCAGGAGAAGAAAGTGGAAATCTCAACTTAATTTTCCGCGACCAATTTACCCAAACTGGGATTATTCCTGGCAGTTCCTTACGTGGTCGTTTTCGTGCAGAAATGCGAAATTACGCAGATGAAAAGGAGGTTAGTTACTGGTATGGTGCAGGTGCAGATTCAGAACAATCAGATACTAATAACGAGTCTATCACCAAGTTTGAACATGCATCTATTATTTGGCTGCCTGTTTTTTGTCCCGGTCAACCCATTGTTTGGGTTAGCAGTCGTCGATTATTAGAACGCTACAAACGTATTGCTGGAATTAAGGCAGAAACCCCAGATATTTATGTTGCTTCAAGTAATATCAAAGCTCGTGAATCTAGAGGGAAAAAAACACTTTTCTTCAACTTAGGATTTCTAGAGATTAGTCGCACCGAAGATTTATCTCAATGGTTCCCGAACGGTAAAGAATTACCTGCTGTCATAGTCGATGACAGTGACATTGCCATGATTCATGATATGGCATTATACCGTCAAAGTCGCGTCCGCTTAAAAAATGACGAAAAAGTAGTCGATGGGGGTGGTTTTTTCAATACTGAAGCTTTACCAGAAGCTACCATTTTAGTATTTCCAATTGCACTTCGTGACGATAAAAGTAATAAAAAATGGGAACCTTTTCCCGACAACATTACTAGTGATATTTACTTCGGTGGTCTAGAATCTATAGGTTTTGGTCACTGTAAGTTAAAAATAGTTAACCCCTAATTAAATTATTATCTTGCTTTTTTCTTTTTTCTTTCTTCTTCTTTCTTTTTACTTTTTACTTTTTACTTTTTACTTATGACTTGGAAACCTTATAATTTAGACCAAGAAGCACAACGCTTAGTATTATCTTTTCGCAATAAAGAAGGTGTTATCGGTCAATCCCACAAAATGCGGATCCCCGTTGCCTACGGATTAGAACGCTTTTGGGGTGAGCATCTGCGTCTTTTAGGCAAAAATGATGCTAAAGAACGTGAAAAAGGCAAATACTGGCAAAGTGTTTGGCAAGAATTTGTCAAAATAATGAAGCGAACAGGTGTAGAATTACCCGCAGATGAAATAAGCGATCGCGATACGGATAAGGTTGAGAAAGTTGCCGAAAAATTATGGTCTTTATCTCTTGATGACCAAAAAATATGTTTATCAGTATTAACTCAATTTTGCGACTCTTTGGTCTGGTGGACACAGCGATATAAAAAAGTTGGTGATAGAGACGATGATGATGAATAAGTTATTTGTCAATTTCTAAGAGTTATAAATTGCAAACTTCCAACTTCTAAGCGATCACTTTTATGTCAAATCACAGAGAAATACCTTTGATGTTTCAAGCGCAAATCAAAGGTCGAGGTCAAATTCAATACATAGCAAAACCTGAAAAAGCCTATCGGTGGGTTGATGAGTGGAGTGAAGGTGTTGGCAATGACATTCCTAATTTTTGCGATACCTGCGGTGGTAAACTACGCGTCATCACGAAAGAATATAAAATTACTTGGCGATTTATTTCCAATAGCGGACAGGATGATGATATTATTCGTCCGGTAATTGCTGCTGCTGGGTTCCCCTACTACCCTGGTACAAGTATGAAGGGTGCATTTCTGCGTAGCTGCACCCCCGAACAAGCTATACGCTATTGCGGTGGTAATTATGGTGCTATTAGTAATCAGAAAGATTCTACAACAAAACCAGGTATATTACGCTTTCATGGTGGATACCCAAAAGACGCAACTTGGAAGGATAAGGAACTCGTTGATGTTGTTCATCCCCAAGCTGATTGGCAAATTAAAGACAACAACAGTCATTCTGCCTTTATTCAAATATCTTTGCACGAACCTATTTTAGTATTTGGTATTTCCAGTAATATAGAACTCGATAGTAGTGAATGGGATATTATTTGGAATATTTGGGAAAAAGCATTAGAGCGTGGTATCGGTTCTCGTGTTAGTGCTGGTTATGGTCAACCTACCAAACATCCAGAAACAAAATTATTGACAGTCGGATTATCAGGACAAGGATTAGCATCCCAACTGATTAATAAAACTGGTGAATTTCGTCCTAACATGTTTAAAGCCGCTTTACGTGGTCACACCTTACGTTTATTTGCTGGTGTCACCGATGAGAATAGCGCAGAAGCGTTAACTAGGGAACTTTGGGGTGGATTTGCAGGTAAAGATGGTGCGATTGTCGGACTTTTAGGAATTGCTTTTAACGCGATTGAATTAGATATGGATGAGTATAGATATCGCGGAAATTCGATGCCTATTTATGAGTTAAATAATGGTAGTTTGCATATTTTATCTATGCGTTTTATCAGCGACGAATATAAGAGTGAATTACGCTCATTAGCGATGAAGCTTGTCCAGTTTTCCCTATTACTGGGTGGTTTTGGCAAGTCTTGGAGACGAATTGACCATCGGATATTTTTTCCTGATTATCTTAATAATAATCAAAAACCAATGATAGGTTGTCATTGGGAATTTAACAAGGGTGCAGAAAAACTATATATTCCCACAAATAAACTAGAGAATGTTTCTAAATTCCTCACTAGCCTGAATGAAAAAATTAATCAGTGGGTAATTGTACATAAAAAAATGTCTACTACCAATATTAGCAAATGGCGTGAAGTCTGGCATCCAGAAAAAGTCCAAGTTTGGGGAAGAATTGCTGAAGACGAGGATGACTCTTTAGCTGTGCGCTGGTTTCATGGTGCATACAAGGAAAACCAATCGATTAAAGGTTCAAGTTTGACTGGAAAGATAAATCAAATAGGTCGAATTTGGCATCGCATGTATCCTCGTTATAGCAGGTTAAAAGACGGAACAATGCGACGAATGGAAGATGAATATATTGAGTTTATAACTATATTTCCAGATTCCAGCAATACAACTAAAGAATTTATCGAGTTTTTGAGTAAGAGTGATTTTAGCCGTATTTATCCAAATTAAAAGTTTAAAAAAAACATAACAGAAGGATTGAATATATGTCAGTTTGGATTTTAACTACTGGAAATAGTGACGTTCGGCTGAAACACGAACGGAATTGGAATCGTTTATTTACTGCAATTAGCAGTAATCTGGAATGCGAAGAGTTTGCTTCTGCTACACCAATTAATCCTAAAGATAAACGAGAGGGTTATACAGTACCAGCAAGAGTATTAGGTTTAACTTACACTGATCAACCTAATCATTTTGATGATTTAGAGTTTCCCTTGATTGATACCTTTTTTACAAAGATAGAAAAGGATAATATTGAACTAGAAGAAATTATTATTTTACTCACAGACCAAAGCAATTTATTTTGTGAAGAACAAAGATTGAATGAAAAATGTGCTTATTGGCAAGATACAATTAGCCTAAAACCTTTATTAATTAAATACTTTGCAAATAAATTTGAAAATAAATTTGAAAATAAATATAATGTTCCAATAAAGTTTATTACACTCACACCACAATCAACAGAAGGTCTAGATTATTGGGATGCAACTTTAGATTTAGTCAAAGCTGAATTTTCCAAATTGCAAATCAGTCAAGTAAAAGCTGTATATATTAGTCACCAAGCAGGAACTCCAGCTATATCATCAGCAGTTCAATTCGTAAGTTTAGGTAAATTCAAAAACGTTAAATTTTTAGTTAGTAATCAATACTATGATAGCGATTATAATCAGCAATCTGAAGCTAAAATTATCGATAGTTCTCAATATTGGCGTGGTATCCAAATTCAAAAAGCAAAGCAGTTGATTGTTACTGGTTTCCCTGGTACAGCATTAAAAATGTTAGATGGAATAACTCAAATTTCTCAAACAACTCTTGATGAACTCAGGAAAATGGTAGATTTTTTCAATCTCCACAGTGTAGAAAGAGATAATACCAAAGATTTTGAAATAGCTAATGCTAGCCAGCGAATAATAGATAGTCTCGACTTAATCAGATTTTTCTTCAATCAAAATAACTATTTACAGGGAATATCTTTACTTGCAGCAGCACAAGAAACATTCTTGAAGGTTGCAATTCTCAACGAAACAGCAAAAATTCAAAATAAATATCGCGGGGTTGCTGTCTCAGAATTCTTGCAGTGGGATAACGAAGGTTTGTCTTTAATTAATATGTCCAAATCTCAAAATATTACCTGGTCCAAGATAGATGAATTAAATACCATTAAGGAAGATATTTTCAAGCTGCTAAAATTTCCTGTTGATAAAGATTATTTTAAACGTTATGACCGAGGTGAAGTAATTTTCAAGACTAATGCAAATAATGTGATGTTAGAATGGTTAAAAAAATTGAACCCAGAATTGCAAACTTGGGCAAATTTAAAGTGGTCATGCGATTATTATAAAGACCGTGAATCTGACCTACGTAACCAACTCATGCATAACTTACGGGGAATGGAAGATAGTGATGTAATTGATTACTTACTTGGATATTCAAAGGTAAAACCGAATAATATTGCTACGGTCATAGATACTTATAGTCAAAACGTTAAAAAACCCTTTTTAGAAGCGATCGCACTCTTGAAACTGCCCTATAAACCAGGTAAATTGCAGAAAAAATTAAATGCGATCGCTGATAACCTAGTTTGAACTCCCCTTTTTCTCTCAAACAAGAGCGAACCTACAACTGAAATCTTCTAAAACTAACGAATATTACGTATTTGACCAGGACTTTCATGTATAAATAGAGTAAACCATTTAGGATTAAATTCTCTATGAACTGGAAAAATGTAGGATTATTCACCAGTGGGATTGTAATATCAGCTACAATCTCATCGATGTTTACAGGAATCGTGAATGCTCAATCGGTGCAATTACTCAATCCAAGTTTAGTACCAACCCAAGGAAAGACAGTTCAAGATTTTGTCCCCAAAGGATGGAAAATTCAGGATAGAGTTGAGGGAGATATCAATAGCGATCGCAAACCAGACACAGTATTAACATTAATCGAAGCGGGAACACAAAGCGATCGCGCCCGTGCAATAGTAGTTTTAGTCAAACAAGCAAATGGCAAGTTACAACGTTTTGCAGTAGCTAACAAATTATTACTGTGTTCATCCTGTGCAGGTGTTTTAAGTAGTCCAGATGGAGCCAATTCAACTATTAAGATAATATCGGGAGTTATAATAGTATCCCAGTTAAGTGGTTCTAGGGAAGCTCGTGAAGCTACACACCGTTTTTGGATAGATAAATCCTCTAAACGACTAATATTAATTGGTAAAGATATTCTTGATTATGACCGTGCTAATGGCGATTCAACTTTGACTAGTATTAACTATTTAACCGGACAACAAATCGTAGAAAAATCCCAGGGTCAAAAAGTAGTCTCTACTAAAAAATCTACTATTCAAAAGAGTAAACAGTTCATTGACACTGTTAATATCGAAGCTGATTAATTAGATTTTGGATAAGAATAAATTATTCTTAATTTCAACGCAAGAATAACGGAGAAGCCAATACTTATTGGTTAACAGGGAAAGGTTAAAAGTGAAAATTCTTATACATCAACTTTTTAAACCTTTCCTCCTTCTCCTTTTCTGATTAACCGAGCAGTATTACGTTAAATATTTATTATTTTTTAGGTGCGATAAAAATACAATTGACAGTGACATGCCCATTAGAAGAATAGGTGCAAGTAGTACAGCGACTAGTACCATTAACTCCTTGTGAATTAGTCCCAGGAGCATTAGTAGTTTCGCAAGTTTTCTTCTCAGTTGAACCACCTGGTGCTGTAATTGGTAAACTGGAATTAGGCTGAAGTGGGCGTGAACTTACTAGGGTATATTTTGTGGGTTGAACAGCATCAATACAGCTTTTAGATATGATTTCTACTTGTGGTTGTGCAGCCATTGCTGTAGTCGAAACCAATGCAGTTGCCAAGAGAGACATACCCATGATTGTGGTACGAATACGATTTATCATTGCTTTAGCCCTTTACTTAATATTTGTGTGATTAAAGTTTGGTTAGGGTGTTAATCCCTTCATTTCCTTCTATGTCGGGCTATTATTTTTTATGCACTTGGACTTTCTTATGACTTCTGATTTGATTGTTGAATTGAGAACTAAAGACGAAAAAATACGACTTTGGGGATAGAAACAGAGGAAACGATATACCAACATTCACCTCTATTTATGGCTCCACAAAAAGAACGGTAAAAGTCTAAAATGAAGATTGGGTCTAAATTTAGCTGTTACGAATTGTTGGTATATCGCTAAGAGTCTTCGAGATTCGACCCAAAATAGAGTATTCGCTGCTGTTCTGGTTGATTTGTTATGCCCAAGATTTGCGCTATTAAAATTGATAACCACTTGAAAGTAAGTAGCAATTGCATTGTTGCTACCGCTCACGTTGCGGATTTTCCCGTTGATTTGCCCTTAGAACCAAATATCCGCGAACCTAACCGCAAAAGTGGAACCTATCGACAGATATTTGATTCCCTAACCACCGAACCGGAAGAATTCTTTGCTCGACATTCCGGTATTGTCCTCTCTGCCAATCAAGTCAAAGTTAGCAAAGATAAACTCGAACTGGAAATTCTCGAAGCTTCTGAAGGTGGCAGCAACGGGATTATTAATGGTGGACATACCATACTTGCTTTCAAAACTGCCAAGAATTACGACTACAACTTAGCTCAAGCTCGCGTTAAAGTCACCATCCACATTGGATTGGAGGAAAAACAAGCCAAAGATATTGCTCTTGCTTCCAATACATCTGCACCTGTCGATTCCCGTTCCAAGAAAAATGCCAGGGGTGACTACGATTTTATTAAGCAGTATTTAGCTGGGTTGGAAATGGAATTGGGTATTAAATTTAGGATTGCCTATTACCAGAATCAAAGTGGTACTCCCGTTAACGCTCATTGCAACGTCAATCACTTGTTTAAACTGGTTAATTGCCTCGATAGGAATAGATATAACCCGGAAAATCTCAGGTCAAAACATCCCACGAGCTTGAGCAGCACCACAAAAATCACTGGTGTGGAGAAGGAGAGATTAATCAAATTACTGCCCCTATTACCGCAAGCATTGTGGATTGAACAGAAGTTTTACGAAGTTATCCAGGAATATATCACCAATCCCAAGCGGAAAGGTGGCAACGATTTAGCATCGATTGACCTGCGGAAGAATACCCTCCTACCCGATAGTCGTTATTCTTTTGGTTTTGGAGCACCTGCGGATTTAGTCATGCCAGTTGTTGCCTCGTTTCGAGCATTTTTGGATAAGGACTATCAATGGATTCTTCCTTTTGAAGAGTTTGCCTTAGAATTAATTCGCCATTTGTGGGATAACTACTACCGTAAATATTTGATATCAGAGAAGACAGCAGGCAATAGTATTGGTGCCAGACTGTCTCGAAATATTGATATTTGGGAAACAATGTACATTTCTGCGTTAACATATTCCAATCGATATTTGATGAACAAACATAAACTGCTAAATCAAGAGAATTTGGTTCTTTCACCAAATACGAAAAAGCAGAAGTGAGACAAACTTGATAATTCGTCAAAGTAGCCAATTTGGAAAATGCAATTAACAGAAATTATATCCCAACTAGAAAACAACACTGGAACCTTTCCCCGTGAGGCTTTAGAGAGGGCAATTGAGGAAAAATCAGCAATTACACCTTTGTTATTAGCAACATTAGAAGAATGTAAAAATAATCTAGAGAACCTACTAGAAGAATCCGAATATACCTTACATCTGTATGCCTTTTATCTACTGGCACAATTCCGCGAAAAATCAGCTTATCCTCTAATTGTCGAGTTTTTCTCGGTTCCTGGAGAGATAGCAATGGATGCAACCGGAGATTTAGTCACAGAGGATTTGGGTAGAATTATTGCTTCTGTTTTTGACGGAAATCTTGACCCAATTAAACAAATAATAGAAAATCAGCAAGCCAATGAATATATTAGAAGTGCTTTTCTCAGTTCGCTAGTCGTCTTGGTTGTTCAAGGAATTATTTCTAGGGAGCAAGTTATTCAATATTTTGAAGAGCTTTTCTCAACTAAACTTGAAAGGAAACCGGACTATATTTTCACGAGATTAGTGGTTAATAGTTGTAAACTCTGTTTCATAGAACTCAAAAAATATATTGATGAAGTTTTTGAGGAAGGTTTAATTGAATCATTCTTTATTAGTCAAGATAATGTGAATGATTCTTTTCAAGGGGGAGTAGAAATAGCTTTAACAGAACTTCGTGAGAAATCACGTTATTCTTTGATTGAGAATACAATTTCAGAAATCGAATCATGGATTTGTTTTCGTCAGGACAAATTGAAAGCAAATTCTCCTATCTCTCCTGGATTAGAGAACTTTGCGAAACCATCTAAGTCAACAAAAGCTCAAGCTAGTAAAAAGAGAGAAATGCAAAAACAAGCTCGACGCAAAAATCGACCAAAGAAAAAATAATCTCAAGGATTCAGTTTACATTTCTTAATTAACGTGATTTTTGATGATTAAAATGTACAATAATAAATCTGTGTTTTCGTTTATATACAAGTTAAATTCTGTTTCTAGTTGCAAATCGAGATATGACACTAATCAAAAAATCAGAACAACTCCTTCTCCTCAAAATGAAAAATATTGAGGAAGAAGAACAAAATTTAGAGCCAGAGACAAAGGATGTTGCAGAGGTGAATCGGGAGCCAAAACGCATAATTATAGAAAAATAGGAATCTAACTATATTCCAATG
>NZ_NTFS01000278.1 GCF_002289455.1 Brunnivagina elsteri CCALA 953 | reverse complement strand
CCCCTTATTAAGGGGAGGGAATTGGATTTGTATTCTATTTCCCCCTTGAAAAGGGGGGCTAGGGGGGATTCAATCTTGTTTTATATGTTCTTTAAAAGAATCAACTAAAAGCTTCCGAAAGGTACTCTGCGGCTGCGGAAACAACCGCGATCGCACTTTCATAATCAAGTCGAGTTGGTCCCAAAACCCCCACACTGCCGAGAGCGATCGCACCACGTCGATAGGTTGAAGAAATCAGCGAACAACTACGTATGGGTTCCAATATGTTCTCCGCACCAATCCGAATTGTCACCTTTTGTTTACCCGCTTCTTCCGCTTCCGGTTCCTCAAAAATCAATCTCCAAAGTTGTTCCTGCTCTTCTTCCAACAGCTGAATAATCGTTTGTACCTGCTGTAATTGGGAAAACTCCGGTTGACGCAGCACCTCGGAAACTCCCCGCACCATTATTTGCGTGTTCCCAGATGTAAAACTACGACGACTAATTTCTGCTAAAGAAGTCTTCAAAAATTCCCCATAATATTGAAATTCCCGATCTAATTCTGTCCAATCAAGATTTGCCAATTCCAACAAACTTTTTCCCCGCAAATGACTGTTCAAAAAGTTTGAGACAATCTGCAATTCCCGATCGATTAACTCTACATCCAGCTTATTCCCATCCCCACGAGAAGGAACATCCAGCACCATCGAATGGGTTTCATAACCATCTGTCACCACAATCAACATCACCTTTCCAGCTTCTATTTGCACCATTTGTAAATGACGCAACACCGCAGTCGTATTTTGCGGCATTGTAATTAAAGTTACACAACCGCTCAAAGTCGCCAAAATCTGCGCTGCACCATGCAACAACGCTTCCAAACTCCAATCCTCACACTTCAAACGTTTTTGGAGGGCTTGCTCGACTTGGGATGTCAACACCTCATTCGGCGTTATTAACTGGTCTACATAGATACGATAACCCGAATCGGAAGGAATTCGACCTGCTGAGGTATGCGGTTGATATAGCAACCCAGCCTTTTCTAATACCCCCATCACATTACGAATTGTCGCAGAACTTACACCAAGGTTGTATTCCTCAAGCAAAGTCTTGGAACCAACTGGTTCTGCGGTAGCAATATAATGTCGCACCGTTGCCCAGAGTATGTGCTGTTGTCGATTAGTTAGCTGGACTTGCATAGGTTATGTTTACTGAAGGCAATTCTTAATAAAACTTTGATAAAGCGAGTCAACTTGAAATTGAGAAAAAGAAAATTAAATTAATATTTAGTGTAAAAAAGATAGCAAATTAAGTTATTCAGAATAGCAAAAGTAAAATAAAGTTACATTGTCGCCACATTAATGACATTATTACGCAAAGTGAAATTATTTGCGGTATTTTTTGACGTAACTAAATCGATTCTGGAAATCAGATTGTAGTAAATTAGACATTGATAAACTTTACTTATACTACTATATTTTCATATGCAGCAACAAAAGGCTGTAGTTTTGATTACTTATTTGATTACTAAAATACTTGTGAAGTTACAGTTATAGCCTGCGTAAAAATGCTGGGTTTGTGATACATATTAGTGAAAATTAATCAAGTGTTACCCAAAACCCTTGGTAAGGGAACACAAAGAAATAGGGCTGGGATACCCCAGTCCTACGATTGATAATTATATAATTGGGATATTTTATTTTCTGGAAGTCCCTTATGGTTAATATTGGGGGATTGAAGGGTCAATAATTATTGAATAGGCATCAATTCCACCAGAAATATTTTTAACATTTGTAAAGCCTTGACTAACCAACCACTGACACATTTGCTGCGATCGCATTCCATGATGGCAGAGAACAAGGGTTTCAGTCTCCATATCCAACTGGGTATGAATTTGCTCTGACCAAGCGGCGAATTCACTCAATGGTAAATTTGTAAAGCCCTCAATGCTGGCTATTTCAATTTCTCTTTGTTCGCGAACATCGACTAATTGCAGTTGAGAACCTTCTGAGGATAGACGTTCTTGGAGTTCTTTAACGTTAATTTGGATAATAGTTGGGTTTGGATGGCTGCCAGTCATGAAATTTTTGTTAACAATACTTAAATAATCCTATTCTTTATCTTGACAAAAAATTGATGAAATGGAGAATTGGTTAATCTTGGATGTGGAATGTAAATGGAAGTTTCCATTGTGATTGATACAGCGAACCTTGTGCTAGCATCAGTTTAAGGCTATTTTTAGGAATATACATGACTAAAGCAGAAGTCTTAGAAGCACTGACAAAAATGACGACAGAAGAACGTTTGGATGTAATTGAACTAGCATCTAAGTTAATTCGTGAAGAAATCCTTACAAAATCAGAATTTACTCCTCAAAAAGAACTGAGTTTAGCTGAAGCTGCCGAAGTGATGCGTTCTTTTTACGAACCAGGAAGTGAGGTGGGTATTTTCGCAGATGGCGATACGGAAGACTTTTATGAATATGAAAATTATGCGTAGAGGTCAAATTTGGCTTTTTAATTCCGATCCTTCTATTGGAGATGAAATTGGTAAAACTCGTCCTGCAATTATTGTTAATAATGATGAAATTGGCACTTTACGCTTAAAAGTTGTTGTGCCAATTACTGCATGGAATGACGCTTTTGCTAGTGTTTTGTGGATGGTTCGATTAGAACCCAATACTGAAAATGGCTTGAGTAAAACTTCTGCTGCCGACACATTTCAAGTTCGTGCGATTTCTCAGCAAAGACTAACTCGCCAAATCGGTATTTTATCAGATGAGCAGATGCAGAATATCAGTAAAGCCTTAGGGATTGTTTTAAGCATTAATTAATTATTTTGTCAATGGATAAATGCGATCGCGTTTCGATTCCCCATCTCAAAAAAAACCTAAAATTTTGAATTGTTTCCTATTTACCCCTTTCCCCCTTGACCCTTTTACCTCTAACCTGGAATTGTTGTTAGGTATTGTATGGAGAGTTATGGGTCGAAGCTTATTCTTTCGTTTCCTGGCAGCAAACTTAATTATGCTGCTGATAAATTTTGCTGTATTCAGCGAAACTACGATTGCCGCTCCTGTTAGCAAAGGAATTAGAGGTGGTGGAGAACAACCATCTGCCGCTATTTTTGTGTCAAAACAAGCTCCTGCGATGGTGTCGATATTAAATCCAGACAAATTACAGGGATTGGAGAAACAAGTCGATATTTCCAAGCTGACAGAGGGTTTGCTGGAAAATTCCGGAATAGATTACCGCAAAGATATACAACCTTGGTTGGGTCGTGAAATTACACTCGCTGTCACCAGTTTAGACTGCGATCGTGACCCTGACAATGGCAAGCAACCCGGTTATTTATTGGCATTAGCAACCAAAGCACCAGAAAAAAGCCGCGAATTTCTCCAATTATTATTTTCCAAGCGAGTATTAGCAGGTGCGGATTTAAATGTGGAAGAATATGCAGGTATAAAAGTTATCGCCGATGATTCCCAATCCGGAAAAGCAATGCTAACTGGTGCGGTTGTTGGTGATAAATTTGTCTTATTCGCAAACGACCCAAAAGTACTACGGGAAGCGATAAATAACGTCCAAGCACCCGATTTAAACTTAACTAGCTCGAATCAGTATCAAGAGGCAGCAAAGCAAATTTCCAAAGGTGCATTCGGGATTGCTTTTTTAAATCTCCCTACCGTTGCCCAATGGCAAGGTTTAAAGTTACCCATCCAAACTTTCGATACTCAACTTGTTTCCCTTTCCTTAGTGGCAAAGGGTTTGTTAGCGGAAACTGTTGCTTTAACCCCCGAAGAAATCCCACCTTCCTCCCAGCAGCTATCAAAGCCTGTCGGAGCATTAAAATATGTACCTGCTGATTTCGGTGTCGTCGTATCTAGTGCGGATTTGAGCAACATTAGTAGTAGCAATCTCGCTCGCTATTGGCAGCAATTTGCTGGTGCTTTATCCGGGAAAGGTGAAGTTAGCATGACTAATTTTGTACAACCTTTAGCAGAAATTCAAAATCGTTGGGGTGTAAACTTATCAGCAGATATATTCAAGTGGGTAAAAGGCGAATATGCAGTTGCATTGATGTCCAACCCCCAGCAAGGAAATCCCGATTGGGTTTTTGTAGTTGAAAAAACACCAGAAACTTCTGATGGTATTTCCCACTTGGATGAAATTGCTGCTAAAAATGGCTTAAACGTTAGCTCGTTCACACTTGACAAGCAACCCATCACCGCTTGGACACAACTAGCTGCTACTACCACAAAAGCTGACGCAAAAACCAAACCATCCTTTAGTATCGAAGCAAAAGCTTATGGAGTACATACTACCATTGGTAATTACGAAATTTTCACCTCATCCTTAGAGACGATGCACGAAGTTGTCGTTGCCAAGGATAATAATTTAATCGAAAGTCGCAATTTCCAGAAAAGTATTGCTACATTTCCCAAACCAAATGGGGGTTATGTATATCTTGATTGGACGAACAGCCAAGATATTCTCCAAAAACAGCTACCAATACTCAAATTGCTGAAAATTGTCGCTAAACCACTATTTGATAACTTGCGATCGCTCACCATCAGCAGCTATGGCAGTGATATTCACTCACTTCAAGGTGGTGTATTTTTTCAACTTGACAATTTGTAGAAAACTGCTTCTCAAGAATGAGCATTTATTCACGTACAATTCCTAACCCATAGTATTTTGTGTCAGATGTAAATCTGGCACAACCCCCAACTTCTTCAAGGGTATTTTTTGTATAATTTATACATGAGTTCAGTTTACATAGATTAAATAGATTAGAATAATGTTGGAGGGATATGATGAATAAACGTCACCCCCGACTCTTACCAATCATCCAAACTAGAAAAATCCAAGTGCGGAATAGTTGGTTACAAGGCGGATGGCTTTTAAGTATTATTACGATATTTGTCAGCACATCCGTATTAGCGGATACTGCTAACTTTGGGACAATTAGTTTGTCACCCGGTTCTGATATACTTAGGTCATCAATATCAGGCTATACAGGGGGTTCCTACTCATTGTCTGCGATCGCAAATCGAGATACAAACAACAAAGCCTGTTTTGGTTTTGCCGATCCAAACCCCGACTACATAGTAGTATTAGAAAAAGATTTTTCTAACTTGAAGTTGTTAGTCAATAGCGGTGGTAATGATACTACAATGTTAATTAAAGCTCCAGACAACACCATATATTGTGGTGATGATACTGGTAAGAATAAAGACGCTAGCATCGACTTTAAAAAATTGAAAGCTGGAAATTACAAAGTTTGGGTAGGGACATTTAATTCCAACGTCAAGCAAAACTATACCCTGACAGTGCAGCAGTAAGGGATTTATCCCATTTTAATATGAAGACGCATAGAAAGAACCCCACCGCCTGTGGCACCTCCCCTTGCTTTACGCGCTACTCTACGAGAAGACGAAGCGTCTACCGCGTTCCCGCAGGGTAGGGGAGGTATATAGAGGGAGGTATAGAGGGATAATGTGCAGCCTTATATAGAATTGATATTACAGGAAAAAAAATACCAATGTTTCGGGTATTTGAATCGATATATTCCTTGTAGCATCACGCAGCAAAGATAATTGTGGTTACTCGATTGGTACATTATTAACAAGCAAGCTCATAATTATTTGAGTATGTAGAGACGTTGCAATGTAACGTCTCTATTTGATTTCAATGTTAATTAATTTTTCCGAACTTTTAATTATGACTAAACTAGTTGTAGCTACAGGAAACCCAGGTAAATTGAAAGAAATGCAAGCTTACCTAGTTGATTCTGGTTGGGAATTAATCCTCAAACCAGAAGAATTAGAAATTGAAGAAACTGGTGAAACCTTCGTAGCTAATGCTTGCTTAAAAGCTTCACAAGTTGCATTGGCTACAGGGAATTGGTCAATAGCAGATGATTCCGGCTTGGCTGTAGATGCCTTAAATGGCGCACCAGGAGTTTATTCAGCCCGTTATGCTGATTCAGATACCGAACGCATAAATAGGTTATTAAAAGAACTCAAGAATGAAGAGAATCGGCAAGCGCAATTTGTTTGTGTAGTTGCGATCGCTCGTCCAGATGGTGCGATCGCATTACAAACCGAAGGAATTTGTCATGGTGAAATTCTTCATACACCTCAAGGTAACGGGGGTTTCGGTTATGACCCCATATTTTACGTACCAGAGCAACACCTAAGCTATGCAGAAATGACACCAGAAATGAAGCGTTCCATAAGTCATCGAGGCAAAGCTTTTACAGAGTTACTCCAAAAGTTACCTAATTTAACCTAAGTAACTCAGACAATTCAGGTAAGCTAAAAAGCACCTAAATCATATATTAAGGCAGGCAGGAATGCCCACCCCACAAGAATTATAATAATTTAGATTATATGATTTAAATGCGGAACAGCTTATTTAGAACTCAATAATCATTGTACAGACGACCCGGTGGGTCGTCTCTCAAAATTTTTAATTCCTAACTCTATTAAACAGCTTCTGTATTTTTTTCACCAGTCCGAATCCGTACAACTTGTTCAACTGGGGAGATAAATATTTTACCATCACCAATTTCACCAGTACGAGCCGCAGCGATGATTTTATCAACTACCATATCAACCTGGTTATCTTCAACGACAATTTCCACCTTCAGCTTTTGCAAAAACTCAACAGTGTATTCCGAACCACGATAACGCTCGGTTTGCCCTTTCTGACGACCAAAACCCCTGACTTCGGAAACCGTCATTCCCACAATTCCAGCATTGACTAAGGCAATTTTCACCTCATCTAGCTTGAAGGGACGAATAATTGCTTCAACTTTTCTCATTTTCTTTTCTCCTTACTTTGAGTAGCTTCGTTTATCTATCTAAGCAGATTTTCTGCTTGTGGCTTGGAACAACAGAGAAATTCTAAAATCGGGATGTACCAATTACCATGCAACTTTCAATATAAATAACACCTGACGGCAGCAAATTTATCAGGTTATGCTAGTTTATTTAATCATCAGGATTTCCAATCCCGATTATTATCAATTTACCATTATTTTGTATATTTCGTAACAGAAGTAATGTTTATTTTCTGATGTTAGACAAATACAGTCATGGGGTGTGAAACTGTTGTAATATCTTTCCCCAATGCTGAAACTACTGCATTAACTGCTTTGATTTTGGAGTAGAGGACGAACAACCAAATAACCAGCACCAAAGGCAGTAAAAACAATCAGTAAAACAGCAATTAGCAGCATCCATCCGTTTGTTTCGCTAGCTTCAGGCTTTTTCTTGGATGGATAATAGCGAACTTCCTGCTCTTCGATGTATACAGGTTTGTTGGTAGGGAAGTAATCAGGAATGACTTGTGGATGAGATGGTTTATTAATTTTTATTTTCTTCGGTACAGGGGAATTTGCTGATGTGCGGGGAGGATAGACTTTTTGGGTACGAACCTGAGAACGTTCTGCGGCAGATGTATGCTTAACTTCATGGTCAAAGTTAGTGAATGCATGAGCTTCTGAATTGTAAACAGTGGATGATTCTGGGACATCTACGAACTGTTTTAACTGTGTGATCGCATTAACCGCTTTCGCAATTTCTTTTCGCACAACTTGATTTTCTTGAGAAAGCTGGTGGTTTCTTAAAGTCAGTGAATTAACCATTTCCCGTGCAGCTTGTAATTCTTCAGCCAAATCACGATATACCGAGAGTGGTACAGATGGAGAATAACTTTGGTTACTTGCAGCTTGAGGATTCGGAACTGAGTTTGTTGTAGTTCGCATAAATTTAGTTAATTTTGAGTTAATTCTTAGTTAATTACCGCAATCAAGGGTAATTCTTATAACAAAAACGGTCTTAAGTCAACAGGCAGTTTACTGAAACCATGCCAAAGGATAACGGAAAATAGCCCCATGAGCAAAGTTTTTTTTTACACTTTATTAAAAATTGGGCATTGAGAATTGGGGATTATTTTTTATACTCCCACTGCCTACTGCCTCCTCCAGCAAAGGATAAAAATGTCCCACAGGTCCTTGTCCTGCACCAATATTTAAAGAATACTTAAGTGCAGTGGTAACGTAATTTTTGGCTTTTTGTACAGATGTGAATAAATTTTCACCCTGAGCCAGATTAGCTGCGATCGCAGATGATAATGTACAACCTGTTCCGTGGGTATTTTTGGTGTCTACTAGCTTCGTAGTCAGGATTTCTAGCTTTTCACCATCAAACCAAATATCAATCCCACGTAAATCTCCCTCCATTCCCCCACCTTTGATTAACACCGCAATGTTAAAATCCCGATAGATAATTTCCGCAGCAGATTTCATCCCATCCAAAGAATTAATCTCCAACCCTGTCAAAATTTGAGCTTCGTAACGATTAGGTGTCACTAAAGCAGCCTTGGGGATTAAATCGTGACAAAGGGTTTTCACCGCATCCCCATCGATTAATTGTACTCCCGTGCGCGATACCATCACCGGGTCTACAACCAAATTCCTCATTTGATTTTTAGCTTGTAACAAACCGACTTGTTCGGCAACTGCGGCAATTATTCCTTGATTGAGCAACATTCCTGTCTTCGCTGCATCCACACCAATGTCCTCCACAACAGCCTGAATTTGAGCCACAACAGCATCAGGAGCCATTGCATCAACCCGTGTGACACCCAAAGTATTTTGCGCGGTTATACAAGTAATCGCGCTAGTTCCATGTACGCAGTGAAATGCAAATGTCCGTAAATCTGCTTGTATTCCCGCACCACCACCTAAACTCATGTTAATCACATCTGCATTGTTATCGGCGGCAAAACGGATTGCTTCGGCGATGTCAGCA
>NZ_NTFS01000277.1 GCF_002289455.1 Brunnivagina elsteri CCALA 953 | reverse complement strand
TCTTATGAACAAGCTGTTGATGTGGTCAACAGTGAAGCTACGGTTACAGCAGTAAAAGCTATATAGATTTTAAGTATTAAAGATAAATTTAGTGATAATGGTTCTAAAACCGTTTTTTTTGGTAGATTTTTTGCTTTATTAAGAATTTTTGCCGCACCACTTGCGGGTATAGTCGAGATGCCATTTTGGAAGTTTTTTCTCGTCAATTTGGCAGGTGCGACAGCTTGGGGTAGTGCAATGGTGACTTTAGCTTACTTTGCTGGCAAGGTTGTATCTCTTGAACAATTGGTTGCTTGGGTAAGTCAGTTTGCTTTGGTGGCAGTATTGATTTTGGCTGCCGTGATAGTCATTCCCCTGTGGTTAGAATCGCGTCAGGAGAAAGTGGAAACTGGAGAATAGGTCAGTTTTTTGACACTCCCCGCCATATGGTCAGGGCAAATAAATATACAGGACAAATAAATATAGAGGGCAAACGGTTGTTTGCCCCTACTGATTTTACAATTGACAGTCTAGTTCAATGTCCTAATTTTTCTGTGCCCAAATCCGGGTTGGTAGTCCCCAAACGTAGATGAACCCTTCTGCCGCTTTGTGGTCGAATTGGTCATCTGCTCCGTAGGTTGCTAAATCTGGAGTGTATAAAGTATTTTCCGATTTGCGTCCGACGATCGCAGCGTTTCCTTTAAACAATTTCATCCGTACAGTTCCGGATACACGCTCTTGAGTTTTTTGGATAAATGCATCAAGTGCAGCTTTTAATGGGCTGTACCACAAGCCGTTATAAACTAATTGGGTGTAAGTTTGTTCGACACCGCGCTTGTATTGGGTAATATCGGCGGTTAATGTCAAACTTTCTAAGTCACGATGGGCATTAATCAGAACAATCATTGCCGGGGATTCGTAGATTTCCCGTGATTTAATCCCCACCAAACGGTTTTCAATCATATCAATTCGACCAATACCGTGGTTCCCGGCGATTTTGTTAACAGTTTCAATTAACTCGATCGCATCTTTGGATTCACCATTGATACTAGTGGGTATTCCCTGGGTAAAACCGATATCGATGTATTCGGGTTCATTGGGAGTATCGATAATAGCTTTGGTCATTTCGTAGATTTCTTCGGGAGCTTCCACTGTTGGATCTTCTAAAATCCCCGCTTCGATACTACGACCAAGTAAATTTTTATCAATGCTGTAGGGTGAGGATTTTTTTACTGGTGTGGGAATGCCGAATTTTTCCCCATAGGCAATAGTTTCTTCCCGACTCATTCCCCATTCTCTTGCTGGAGCGAGAATTTTCAAGTTGGGATTGAGTGCAGTAGTAGAGACATCAAAGCGTACTTGGTCATTTCCCTTACCAGTACAACCATGTGCGATCGCATCTGCACCATATTTTGCTGCTGCTTCGACTAATATTTTCGCAATCAACGGACGTGCCAGGGCAGTACCTAGAGGATAGCGGTTTTCGTACAGTGCGTTTGCCTGAATCGCAGGGAATGCGTAGTCTTTAATAAAACTATCCCGAACATCAACCACTAGGGATTCACTAGCACCTGATTTTAAAGCTTTCTCACGAATGGGTTCTAATTCATCACCTTGTCCCAAGTCAGCAGCGAGGGTAATTACCTCTTCTACACCCCATTCTTGCTTAAGGTAAGGAATACATACTGAAGTATCCACTCCACCTGAATATGCAAGAATAACCTTCTTAGCGCGACCCATTGATTTCTCCAGTTGGCAAAATTTAGCACAAAATTACGACTTCATATTATCTGATTATTTTGGTATTAGTGGAAATTAGATATTGGGGATTGGGGATTGGGAAGTAATAATTTTCGCAATTGCATTCCCGTACACTATTTTTTGTGGAAGGTTATTTGCTATCTATGTAGATAACTATCTAAATAAATGTCCACGAATCGGGTGATATGGGTAAATACGATCGCATTTTCCAGTCTGATGCTGTATTTGAAGAATTTCTGAGTCCAGAGGAAGCGGTTGCTGCGATACTCCTGAAAGGAGTGGCTTACGCCAACGCAATTGTGACTGCTGCTGCTGATTCTTCCCTGGAAAATCTGGAAATTGAGTGGTTTGCTGATATTCTCTCTGGTTTTGAGGTGTTTGAGGAACATGCAAACGATGAACTATTAGAAATTCTCGATCGCCTAATTACTTTAGCGAATATTTCCCAAGGGAACGCAAAATCTGAAGGATTGGGGGCATTATTTAATTCTGCGAATGATTCCCTCGCAGATGAGCTTGTTCTTGATGGTTTTGCTGCTGGTGTTAGCGTCTTGGTAGACGAAGACAAGTTAATTATTCCCAAACCAAAAACTCCTTTACTCAAACAATTACAAGAAGCTTTGGAAATAGAGGATACAGAAGCAGAGGAAGTAATCGATTCTGTATTGAATGCATTTGCAGAATCTGAAGACGAAAATGAAAATATAGATATTTACGAATCCCCTCTGGGAAATTTCCGATTACCAATTCCCGTAACTCCCGAACAAGGTGGTAAAATTCAAAGCCAGGAAGGAACAGTCGGTTTTTCTGATGACTTGGGAACCTTACTGCGAATCGACTACTACCCCATTCCCGACAATCAAATCGAAGAGATGCGATCGCTCGGACAACAACAATATTTTCAATCAATATTATTAAACAAGTATATCCCTCAAGTCATTGTATCCAATTTACCTGAAGCAAATGTTGTATATACTGATAACTGTGTAGATGTAATCGAAGGAGCATTTTTTGCTTTAGCAAATATGCCAGATGGTGCAAGCATTTCTAGACAAGAAGAAAATGGTCATTCTCAAAGACTAGATGCCTATCGCGGACTAATAATATTTTCATATTGCAACTTTTTATACATTATTAGCAGCCAGCGCTGTTTTTTTGATGGGGAAACCCATAACTCAATTGAGGAAGAAGCAGAGCTAATCAAAGCCGAGATTTTAGAGTTTATTGATTCGATTGAGTTTAAATAACACCATTTTATTTTTTGGAAGTCCTTTATTAGTTTTTCAAATACATACCATAGATTAAATCAGTACCTTCAGACTAACTTTAGCCAAAATAGTTAAACTTTCTCATGCTAAAGAAGCATTCAAAAATTGATTTTTTATGTCAGTCTGATGGTATAGGTCTGCAAAACGTCGCGAATATGCACATTTGCCTGTAAAATCAGGATGTTAAGTTTTATATCTTAGTGCTGATTAGCTAAAGCGACTTAGCATAAGAACCATAAATTCAAAATGTATAATTTCAGAGCTAATACAGAAGCTCTACAACGAAAACGGTAAAGAGAGGATTCACGAAATGGCATTTGTACAACCCCCCCTTCCCTTCGCAAAGGATGCGCTTGAGGCATACGGCATGAAAGCTGAAACCTTCGAGTATCATTACGGCAAACACCATGCAGCTTATGTAACCAACCTCAACAAGCTGACGGAAGGAACCGACTTGGCAGACAAGTCACTCGAAGAAGTAATCAAAATTTCCTTCACGGATCCATCCAAAGCAGGCATTTTCAATAATGCAGCTCAAGTTTGGAACCACACTTTCTTTTGGAACTGTTTGAAACCCGCAGGTGGCGGCGCACCGACAGGCGACTTAGCTGCTAGAATTCAGAAGGACTTCGGTAGCTTCGAGAAATTTGCAGAAGAATTCTCAACTGCTGCTACAACTCAGTTCGGTAGTGGTTGGGCTTGGTTGGTTGATGATGGTGGTACTTTAAAAGTAATAAAAACACCGAATGCAGAAAACCCCCTCGCACATGGCAAAAAAGCACTCCTAACCCTTGATGTATGGGAACATGCCTATTACATCGATTTCAAAAATGCTCGTCCTGGGTTTATTAAGAACTTCATGGAAAAATTAGTTAACTGGGACTTTGTTGCTCATAATTTGACAGCAGCTTATTAAGTTTAATCTGAGTTAACTTGATTCTATAAATACGGAAAATATCGTGTTTGTACAAGAGTCTGGTAAATCAAAGCTAATATTTCTTTAAGTTGCAAACAGGAAGGGTGTAGATGCCCATTCCATAAGAATTTTATAATTTTGAAAATGCAATTTAAAGGTGATAAAAGCTTACAAATTTAGCGATGAATACAGTCGCGCTATGGTAGCTCACAGCAGTTATCCTATCGTGACTGTATTAATTTAGTTACTATAGGAATCCTAAATCATTTGTGTTAGCGTAGCCTGCACTTAAATTATATATCTCTTCCTTCTTTATTCCCTTTGTGTCTTGGCGTACTTGGCGGTTTACTTCCTGATATATATTTTTCACGAATCAAATAGGACTGCCATAGTTCACTGACCAATTTTATTACTAATTGAAATAGGTAAATATGAATAGTAAAGATATTGCTCAATATATCGAAGCGACTAATGGAATCTCAAAATCTTGGTTATTAGTACAACTTCGACTAAAAAAGCTCCAAGAACGTCGTGATGAAATTTCTGGGGAGGAATACTTCATGGAATTGGAAGATATTCACCAAGATTTAATGAAATTAGGTGAATGGTGGAAAGGTCAAGAAAATGAGGTTTTTTAAATTGGAAGTTGGGAGTTAGGAATAAATATGGATTGAACTCGCGCAGAGACGCGGAGAATAGGGGCTTGATTTTATACTTGAGTTTAGGAATGCTTAAGATTAATAGTTTCTGGTGGCGAAGATGATGTATTTTGTAATGGTGGGTTAAATGTTAAGAAGTTGATTGTGCCAAAACTGATTATTCTTAATTGCTGACTCTTTACTTTAGATTAATTGACGGTGTTTTGACGAAATGGATTATCGCGAGGCTGGGGTTGATGTCGAAGCTGGTCGGGCTTTTGTAAATGATATTCGTAGTTTAGTTCACAGTACCTTTCGACCGGAGGTTCTTGGTGGTTTGGGTGGGTTTGGTGGTTGTTTTCAATTACCATCTGGCTATAAGGAACCCGTTTTGGTGTCGGGAACTGATGGTGTGGGTACAAAGCTGAAAATTGCCCATACTCTTAACCGTCACGATACTGTGGGAATTGATTTGGTGGCAATGTGCGTTAATGACGTATTGACATCTGGTGCTGAACCGTTGTTCTTTTTGGATTATGTAGCGACGGGAAAACTCGAACGGGAACAGTTAACCCAGGTAGTCGCAGGTATTGCATTCGGTTGTAAGCAGGCAGGTTGTGCTTTATTGGGTGGTGAAACTGCCGAAATGCCAGGATTTTATCAAGCTGGTGAATATGACTTAGCTGGTTTTTGTGTGGGGATTGTGGAAAAAAGCCAGATGCTCGATCGCACACAAGTACAAATAGGAGATATTGCGATCGCGCTTCCTAGTACCGGAGTTCACAGCAATGGTTATAGCTTAGTCCGAAAAATTATTGACGATAATGGTTTGGCTTGGGACAATACACCAAATTTACTCAATGGTGCAACTTTAGCGGAAACCTTTCTCACTCCCACCCAAATTTACGTTAAACCCGTACTTGCGGCACAAAAATCCGGCTTGAAAATCCACGGAATGGCACATATTACTGGTGGTGGTTTACCTGAAAACCTACCGCGATGTTTGGGCACAAATCAAGCCATTAAAATTGAACCCCAAAACTGGTCAACTCCCCCCCTGTTTCAATGGCTAGCACAAACCGGAGGAGTCAATCCCGAAGCAATGTACAATACCTTTAATATGGGGATTGGATTTGTAATTTTAGTTCCACCAAGCCAAGTATCACAGGCAATTAGTTTCTTAGAATCACAAAATATTCAAGCATTTGCGATCGGTGAAGTCATTTCTGGATCGGGTGAATTAATCGGAATACCTGCTTAAAATTCTGATACATTTTATACATTTTGTGCAAGATTAGTAATTCTCCTCGCAAAAATTTTGTTTCAATTCTTCAGCCTCTAAACGACTATTTCACAGATGGTTACAAGGCAAAATATTCTCTTTGTAGTCAAAAGAGACTGAATATCCAGTAAATACACGAAGTAAATTTTATTTGTATTTTCTCTCCGTAGGGAATTGACATCGGGATAAAGATTTACATCCAGATTGGCAAATAAGTTATCAAAACCTGACCTACGCATATAATAGTCGGCTCAAAGCGCTATTTTTGACCCTATTTAATATCTCCAATCGAAAATACTCATGACCGCTTGGCTTTTAATTTGCTAACGTAGTCTTAACATATCGAAAAATATTGCTAGAGAACACTAAACAATAACTGACAACACTAATTTACCGTGCTGTCAGTAACTCCGTTATCGAACAGGGGGTATCCGAGTGTTAAAAATTGAATTAAAGACAAAAAGCTATGACTGTAAATATCGCTCAAACTATTGCAACCAAAGAACTTTTACAAGAAGTATTCTTAAGTATAAATGCTCAAAGCTGTCCCAGAGATTTTAATTTCCACATGCATACTGTTCACTCCGATGGGAGATTACAACCAACTGCATTAATGGAACAAGCAGTTTCATTTGATTTAAAAGGACTGGCAATTACAGATCACCATAATATTAGCGGTTTCCAAGTCGCGCAAAACTGGCTTGATGATTTTCGTTGGTGTAACCCTGGTGTTAGTACCCCCCATCTATGGAGTGGAGTGGAAATTAACGCAAAATTACTTAATGTTGAGGTTCACATTTTGGGTTATGCATTTAACACTGAACATTCAAGCATTAAACCTTACCTGCAACGACGGATTACAACTGGTGCGGATTACGAAGCTGGGAATGTAATCGCTGCAATCCAAGAATCTGGAGGAATTGCCGTGCTTGCACATCCAGCTAGATATAGAAAACCCCATTTTGACTTAATTCCAGCAGCCGCAGAATTAGGTATCAACGGAGTTGAAGCTTTCTATGCCTACAATAATCCTACTCCCTGGAAGCCTAGTATTAGGGAAACAGAACAAGTGCAAATCCTCGCAAGTGAATATAGTTTATATGCTACTTGCGGGACAGATACCCACGGTTTAAGTCTTTTGCAGCGCTTGTAATGTTAGTAAAAAATCCACTCAGTACTCCTGGTTTCTTTGACCAGGATATTTTGGATTTTGGATTTTGGATACATTGGCTGTCGCTCAGTACAAGCTTTGGACTTTACGAAAAGCAATAAGGGTGGGGAAACCCCTCCCCTAAAATTTGACTCCTAACTCCTAAAATCTTTATAGACATTACTTGTAATCATAATTTCGGAGTAACCTGGCTGTACAACCATAAACTGCTCAACACCTATATCTAAACGAGCTACATCTAAAGTGTCTCGGAGTATAAATGCTCTTTTACTTGGATTTTTACTGTATATACAAACAGTTTTGGTTTCATGTTCAAAACTAATATGGAAAACTCCCCACCAGGGAAATTTACATGCTAAAAATTCTACTAATAACTGCAAGTAAGTCATTTTAAAAAAGTCTTGTTATCTGTTGATTGAAACTGGTTCTTAATTTTCTCACCACTCCAAAACAAAGCGCCTCTTCTCTTTATTAATTGAGAATGACGCTTTATAATTGTACTTAATTTACTTAAATATTCAAGGTCTTTATATTGGCTGACCCCGTTTGGATTTCCACTGATTAATCTTAAACATAGACTCGCATCTAATCAGAAAATTATCTAATAATTTAACAACTTCTTTAGATTTACTCGAAATTACTTCTGATTGATAGTGGTTAAGTCAATAAAAATTGGATGGGATATTTGTTTGCTGTTGCTCGGAAATACCTGCGATCGCAATATTACAACAGAACATTTCCCAGGTCATTTAAATACAGAATTTCTGATGATTCTTATTTATTTAGCCGATATAAACCAATCTAAAACGGCTGTAATCTAAGTGAATCGAAACTTAAAAGCTGCCAACAAGCCAAAATGCTACATTGAATATGGAGAAGTACTACTTGCTGAATTTGTCACATTTTGTTACAAAAAGAGATGGAACTATAAATACCAAACATACATGTTCGGCGGAATTACTGGTTTGACCTATATAAACAGCGATCCAAAAGGTACTGATTGGGGAGAGCGGATGCTCAACACGGTAGCAAGTCAAACGATTCGTCACTTGTTTAGCAAAAGCGAGTCAGTCGAAGTTGCTGTGCGCTGCTTTCCTTCTAGCAAGTTATTACAAGGTAGCATTGACAGTTTCAAGATGAGCGGATGCGGTTTGGTGATTCGCAAAGACTTTGCAGTTGAGGAGATGTCTTTTGAAACTGACGCGGTTTCGATAGATTTTGGTTCGGTACTGAGTGGGAAGCTAAAACTTAAGCAAACAACCCAAGCGATCGCAAAGGTTATTTTATCGGAAGAGGGGATTAATCGCTCATTTAGCTCGGAATTGGTACAAAAGCGACTGATGAACCTATCGATACCAGAATTAACGGAGTTATCTGGGGGGGAAGCAGTTTCGTTTACCGATATTCAAGTGGAATTGTTGCCAGAAAATCGCTTGAAGATATTTGCTAAGGCTGATTTGAATAATGGGGAACCAATACCGATTAATATGACTGTTACCGTTGGAATTGAGAAACGTCGTCGGGTTTCCTTTCAAAAGCCACAAGTTGAGCTTGATTTAGTGCCAGCATCTCAAAGGGATATGTCACGAACTTTGAGCATGGCATTAGCGGAAATATTGGACAATATGGTTGATTTAGACCGTTTTGATTTGGATGGGGTGAAAATGCGATTGAATCGTTTGGAGACTGAGGGTAAGAAGTTGATTTTTAGCGGTTATGCGGAAATTGAGAGGATTCCCCATACTGGTTGATAATATTTTTGATGCTGTTTTTTCCTATATTCAATATAAGGATAGGAATAAGTATTAATTTTTACGGTTGATTAC
>NZ_NTFS01000276.1 GCF_002289455.1 Brunnivagina elsteri CCALA 953 | reverse complement strand
AAAGCTATCTTTCTTGTACAGCAAGGACTATGAGCTATTTTATAGGTGTTTTTAGCATAACAAGTAATGAAGAACCAGAATAATATTTTTGTAGTAAGCCAACATCAACCTATACTAACTAACATCAAGTTGAATTTCATAACCTAATCTTTTCGGTAAAGAAATTTTATAAACATCACCTTGATTCATTTCTCCCGGTTCTTTCATTTCACTCAAAGCTGCCACAACCTCATCAGAATTTGCCGTGAGAATGACAACAGGATTCTGGCAAGCAATGGGAAAATCATGCCAAGTACCAAGATGTAATAATAAACCATGTCCCGCAGGAAAGCGAAATGCTTTGACTTGATTTAAATCTGGTAAATCTTCATTTTTATCGTGGTTAGGTGTTGCCAAAACCATAATAAATGGAGATTGTCCCAAAGCTATAAATATTTGTGTCATATGCATGTGACGTTCGAGCCAGATAATATTAGGATATCCCGGCATTATTTTCGCAGTTCTAAAAGTTGCAGTTCCGCGATAGGAAAATTCAATATTTTCACCTTCGATAACTCGTCCTTGATAAAAAGGAATACCAAGTCCAGGTTTACTAACATCATCCCCTAATAAATATCCGTAATCTTTGATATTTTCATGAGTGGCATCAACCACAGGAATTGTTAAAGTTTTAATTGGTGTTATTGTCATATTTTTGTTTGTTTTATTTCTTACTTAATTTTATTATATCCCTGACTTCATAATTCAGAGATATCTTAATGTTAATCAGTTGAGAACATGAAAATATATATGGATTCTCACGATTAAAATATAACTCTTATATTAACTATTATCTAGCATCAAATTATAAATTTTCTCACCTGTAGTTAACCAAGTATTAGGCTGATTTTTAATATGTAATAAACACTTTTTTAGATACTTCATCCGTAAAGGTTGACCAACAATAAATGGATGTAACCCAATAGCCATAACCCTGGGATTTGATTCTCCATCCAACCATAATTGGTCAAATTGGTCTGATATAGCTTGAGAAAATTCTTCCCCAGAAAAGCGATTACTTAAACACAAGCTAATATCATTTGCCTCAATTGTATAAGGAATCGCCAAAATTTTATTATCATTATTTAAGGGATACCAATATGGTTGGTCATCATTTACCCAATCAGCAGTATAAACAATTCCAGCCGCATGTAGTAATTCAAATGTTGATTCTGTAATCGAAAATCCCGGTGTTAACCATCCTTTTGGTAATTTACCCGTTGCTTGCTTAAGTAATTCTAAAGTCTTATCAATTGTGGCAGCTTCTGTTAAGCAATCCATTTCACTATGACCAGTAGAATTATTAATTCCATGTGCCATAACTTCCCAACCATAATCCTGTATCCCATCCATTATTTCCGGATACAACGAACAAATCTCACCATTTACTGCTGCTGTAACAGGTATTTCCAACTCAGCAAATAGCTCAAACAATCGCCAAATACCAACACGATTTCCATAATCTCGCCAACCATAATTAGCTATTTCTGGCTGGCTATTTAAATGTGGTTGGATTGCCGTTCCCAGCTTGCCAAAAGTGAAATGCTCCACATTCATGACTACCCAAACCGCAATGCGAGAAGCAGAGCTTAACGTCGAAGACGTATTACAATTGGGTAATTTCAAAATTGGACGTTTGCTGATTGGTTGGAAAGATGGTGGATGCATCATAGATTCTAATAGAACATATTTACTATAGGCTGGGCAACTTTATGGGAAGCCAAAAAGAGCCGTAACTACGTAAGAATATAGTATTCTGGTGTAAATAAATTATATTTTATATTTCTCAATCAGGCGAATCCGGAATATTGCGATCGCGAACTGTATCTAATTCATACTGCTAACTTTAATACCATTTCTCGGTTAGAAGCTGTTGATAGCCAGTTGTATTAATTAGATTTAAGAATATTAAGTGCTTCTCGACAGAGAATTTGTATAAAAAAAGGCTTAACTTTCTCAGGAGATAATCCAATGGAAATGGCTCTTTTCGTATTTTTTTTGTTAGTAATGATAATTCATTATCCGCAGTCACAAACTGAAACGGAAGATACAACACCTGATGATGAGTATGTGGTGATGGTTGTCAAAAAGAAGGACATTAAAAAGGAATAGAAAAATAAAAATTCACTTGAATTAAGAAGAAATTAGGAAAAAAAGTGTCCCAAATTGTAGGGATAGCCCATCCTTATGAATAATAACATTTATAAGTCGATGCTTGGGAGACTTTATTTTCTGAAAGTTCTTAAGTTGTTTTAAATTCAATCAGGGTGTTTTTTAACGAACCACTAGGGTTGAAAAATCATGAAATAAGTGATAAAAAAGCTAATATTCCTAAGTTTTAAATTTGGGAATCACACCTTCAATACCTTCAACATACCAATCCATTACCAATTGCTCTTTATCATCCAAAAACTGACCTTTAGGAACTCGAATCACACCTTTTTGGTCTTTTACTGGACCATCAAAAGGATGAGCAGTGCCTTTAATTATCTCATCCCGCTTATCATTAACTAACTTTTGTACATCTTGATTAATTACAGGATTCATAGGTGAAATATCTACCAATCCTTGGGTAATTCCTTGCCAAACTTCTTCCGATTTCCAAGTTCCATTCATCACAGATGAAGCTTTCTCTATATAAAATTTTCCCCATTGATTAATTGCTGAAGTTAAATGTGATTTTTGTCCGAATTTACTCATATCAGTGTTGTAACCAAAAGCATAAATTCCCTTTTCTTCTGCGACTTGAATTACTGCTACTGAATCTGTATTCTGTGTGAGAATATCCGCACCTAAACTTACTAAACTTTGTGCAGCTTCCCGCTCTTTGATGGGATTGTACAAAGTTTTTACCCAGGTAACACGAACTTTTGCTAGGGGATTTGTTAGCCTAACTCCTTGAGTAAATGCACAAATTTCTCTAATGACTTTGGGAGTTGGAAAAGCAGCAACAAAGCCAATAATATTAGATTTAGTCATTTTTCCCGCAATCATTCCAGTCAAGTATCGGGGTTCTTCAAATCTGCCTAAATAAGTACCAATATTTGTAGCTTGTTGATTATATCCCAGTTGCTCAAATGCCACTTTTGGGAAAGATGAAGCAACCTTCAAAGTTGAATTCATGTAACCTAATGAAGTCATAAAAATTAACTTACTGCCATCAAGTGCTAATTGTCTAATTACCCTTTCTGCATCTGCACTTTCGCTGACATTTTCGACAAAGGTAGTTTCCACTTTACCTTTAAGATTTGCCTCCATTTCTCTACGTCCCAAATCATGGGCATAAGTCCAACCAAAATCACCCACGGAACTAGTATAAACAAATCCTACCTTAAGCGCTTCATTTGCGACTACAGGTGAAGCTGGAATAGCTATTTGAGGTTGGGGAGAATTAGATTTTGAATTGCGATATGCCTCTGGCATTAAGCTCTGCTTATCGCGACTCCCCATGAGGGTATCACAACCCGCAAAAATCAACCCTGTACTGGTTAAAGCAGCATACTTTATAAATTTTCGTCGTTCCATATTTATCAAAATTAGTTAATAAATAGTTAATAAATTAAGTTAATGAATTGAGGCTGTGCTGGTTAGGTATTATTTACTTTTTGCCTGATTCTAGCTTATACTTACCTGAATTAGCTACTCCGGAAAATAAAAACAATGGATTTCATAATATATATACAAAATAAGGGTTGATAACTTTATTGAGGATAATAAAATAAGGGTTAACAGCCGTTAACCCCTACTTGTGTTTTCATATGTTCACAAACATTTATAAATATTCATAAATATTTCATCATTATTTGCAAATTAGAACTGTTGCCAAGCTTGGAAAAATATATATACTGACAAAATAGCTAGTAAACTACGAAATGCAATACTAACAACATGGTCAGGCAATTTAGGTAAAAAACGTGTACTAATTTGCGCTCCGACAAGTCCACCTAATCCTAAAATTATTCCTTCAGTCCACAAAATATTACCCTTTGCGGCATGTCCAATTGTTGCCGAAATAGCAGTAATTATAATTACACCTAAACTAGTTTGAATCGCAACTTTAATCGCTTCTCCAAGTAGTAAAATTTGCAGTGGTACCATAATTACCCCACCACCAACACCAAATGTTCCTGCAAGTACTCCTGCAACTCCTCCTGTAAAGATTCTTGCGAGGAAAGGGTTAAAATTTTGCTCTTGGTTTTGCCCTTGTTTTTGAGATAGACGCTTCCGCAATTCAACTAAATATATATTCAGTAAAAGTAGTAATCCAAAAGCCGTTAGTAGTATATAACTGGGTATTTTGGCAGCAATTTCTACACCTAATTGTGCAGTTATAACCGCAGGTAATCCTAATGCGATGACGCGATTAAAACTTAAATAACCCATGCGCCAATTTTGGATACTTCCAGAAATTGCAGTAATTACAATTGCCAAACTACTAGTTGCAACTGCTTTGATTGGTGGATATCCCAAAGCTATTTGTATGGGTACTAAAATAGTCCCACCACCAATGCCTAAAAAGCCCGCAAGAATACCAGAAAATAAACCACCAATAACTAGAAGTGACCAATTTGAGGGAAGCATAGTTGATTTTGGATTTTGGATTTTATATTTTTGGTTTTCGTAGAGACGTTCCGGTGGAACGTCTTAACTTATATTTTAATTAGTTGAGGTAAAATTGATTTTGAGAGCATTCCATGTACACCTTTTTGTGGGCTATTTACTGCTTGGCTAATGCGAAAATTTACAGCCAAACTGCATAAAACATAAGCATCCTCTGGCGATAAATTTACAAACATTTCTAAAAAATAAATCATATTTTCTACGGCTTTTTCTAAAGCTTCATCTAGGGTATTACCAAAACCCATTGTGATGATATCAGTTGGGGTTTCTGCAATTGGTATTTGCAGTTGCAAATCTTTACGCAATTTGAGCTTAATAGTGCCATTCATCGAAGTTTCGATCGCAGTCACATTAACTTCCCCATCTCCCTGTGCAGAATGACCATCTCCAATAGAAAATAACGCACCAGTGACAAATATTGGTAAATATATTTTTGCTCCTACTTGTAATTCGCGATTATCAATATTACCACCATAATTACCTGGTGGAATTGAAGAACGATTCTCTTCTGGGGTTGCGACTCCAAGAATACCAAAAAATGGTTTAAGGGGAATTTTAATCCCTGAATGTTGAGGAAATTCGGCAATCTTATTCTCTAAATCTAAGTCTATAAATCTCAAAGCTGGTTGGGTAAATTTCTGTCGTAAAGCACCCCAACCGCTACGAATTGCATTAAACCCAACTGGTAAACTGGGATAAATTTCAATTAATTCAACCTCTAAAACATCTCCTGGTTCAGCATTATTTACATATATTGGTCCTGTTAGTAGATGTGGTCCTTGAGCAATTTTACGTTCTGCTGGGAGATTTTGACAAATATCAATTAATTCTGGTGTGAGAAATGCTGCAGGTGCTTTGTCGTAAACGTAGAATCCAGTGTATGTTTCGACTGCAATAGTATCATTAGATTCAACGGTTAGGGATGGTGTGAGCAAGTGTGAGAAACCACCTAAATGTACGGTGTCTTTGGTGGCTTTGAGAATATGGTGAGACATGTAATTTATGATTTAATCAGTATGTAAGTTGTTTGCGGTTACAAATACGTTATAGCTTTTAAGTATGGATTTTCTCAACTTATTTTTTCAGGGGAGTAGATGCGTTAAGCTTCGCTTATCGATAAAAGCGTATCGCACTTTTTTTCAGATTATTTTTTAGATTGAATCGTGATTCTATATGGGTTCAAAGATTTCCGATTAATCAATTTTTTGTTGCTTTTCCAGATAAGAGGTAATTAATCCCTCAATCTCAGATTCCAAAGTATCAATATCAGAATTTGCAGTATTAAAATAACCATATTGATGCAAAATCCTAATTGCCGATATAGTTGCTAATTTAGAAGCTTTATCTCGCCTTTTATGTAATGTATCAATAATAGAATTATCTTCTTTTTTTTCTTTTTTTAAGCAAGATTTTTCAATAGCTTTTTGTGCTTTTTCTATCGAACAAAGATAAGTTCCTTCACCCAAAGCACCCACTTCTCGACCTAATTTATTATAGCGAATCCCGGAAGTGAGGGTGACAGTTCCATTTGCAGAAATATCTTCAATCTCATCAATTACAGCTTTACTACCACGCCAATCATCATAGAAAAAAACACCTATTGTATCTCCCACTTTGAGTTCAAAAGTATCCATAAGCCGATTTATTTTGATTTAGATAAATAAAATAATACTATTTTTATTCATCAATGGGTTAAGGAACTTCCAGAAAATAAAATATCCCAATTAATGATAGATAAGCTAAAAAGCACCTAAATCATATATTAAGGCAGGCAGGGATGCCCAACCCACAGGAAGTATAATGATTTAGATTATATGATTTAAATGCGGAACAGCTTATACAACCATATCATTCCTAAGGGCGGGAAAACCCCTACAATAATTTGGGATGATTTATTTATTCGCGTTCCCTAATACCGCTAAACCCTTGTTTTACCTACTTAATAATACTGAGGGAAAAATATATATTTCATACCTTGCAGGTACTTGCAAAAATATAATGAGTGTTATACTCAGTATGTAAAGACAACTAGAGTTCAGCCTTTTGCTAGTGTGGAATAGGAGCAAAAACGATTTAGTTAGGAGTGTTTTCTGGTGTTGTTTATTACAGAGTCATTTTTGCTACTAAGAATTATAGAAATAGGTGTGTCGAATAGTGATTCTGTGGAGCGCGATCGCAGTTATTACGTCTACCCGACTGGAGGCAAATAGATCTATGTTAGACAATAAACATAAATGCAATTGTAATAATTGCGATTGCTGTAATGGATATGCACGAGACGCAAAAAATCCGAATCGATACGTCAATTTAGAAAACGGAAAAGAACGCAACCTTAATCACAAGAAGCCGAAACTAGATTGGCTGATTATATTATTATTGTTGCCTTGGTTGTGGAATTATATGTATGGTTAAAACCCAAGTATACCTCCCACCTCAGTAAGGATAAGGCAAGTTAGATAGAGTATTATTCCCATATCCCCCATAATGCCTAAAACCCGATGGAGATGTGACATGTCACATCTCTTTCTGTATTCCTATGCACCTCAATGAGGTTTAATGGTTAATGAATAAATATTGAGTTTTGTTAAATTAAGATGATTAAATTTTGGCAACTTCTGACTAGTTTTGTTTTAGCATTTTTGCTACTGTTCCCTGTATCAGCACAGGCTGCGAGTTCTTCAGGTGTAACAGGTTCAACTTTGTTACAAAATTTGAAGGGTAAAGACTTCTCCGGGCAAAGTTTAGTAGGTGAGGAGTATACCAGTACGAATTTAGAGAACGCGAATTTTAGTAATGCTGATATGCGCGGAGTTGTATTTAACGGTACGTTGCTGCACGATGTGGATTTGCATGGGATTGATTTTCAAGAAGGGATAGCATATTTATCTGATTTTAGAGGTGCAAATCTCAGCGATGCGGTTTTAACGAACGCAATGATGTTGCGATCGCTCTTCGACAATGTGAATGTGACTAATGCTGATTTTACCAATGCGGTACTAGATAGAACCGAAATTAAGAAATTATGTGCCACTGCAAGCGGTGTCAATGGGAAGACTGGGGTATCTACTCGCGAGTCACTGGGATGTAAGGATAAATGAAAAAATAGGGCATAGGGAATAGGGCATGGGATATTCTATTTCTACATGCCCAATTTTGAATATATTGTTATTCTTGCCAAATAAATGGGTAACTTGTAATTGGATGGTATATTTGTGTTGCCAAAGGCATAATAAAAATTACGATGAAGTCTGTTGCGGATGCTCCCAAACTTGAATTGAATACTACAGAGAATTTAATAATTCTCACTTCCGAACTGCGAAAAGTTTATAACACTGGCTTTTTCCTGAACCAAAAAGTCATGTCTCTCAAAAACTGCTCGCTAAAAGTATATAGGGGTGAGACTTTTGGTTTATTAGGACCGAATGGCGCTGGTAAGACGACACTATTAAAACTATTATTAGGTATTATCCGTCCAACTTCGGGACGAGGTTTGTTGCTGGGTAAACCATTAGGCGATCGCACCGTAAAGCAGCGTATTGGTTATCTGCCTGAGAATGCTTATTTGTACGAATATCTGACTGGTTGGGAATTCTTGCAGTTCGCTGCGGGGATATTTGGCATTTCTGGTAAAGTGCAGCGTCAGCGCATTCCCCAGTTATTGGAGTTGGTGGGATTATCCCAAGCTGATGCCAAGAAAAAACAGATGCGTCGCTATTCCAAGGGGATGTTGCAGCGTGTGGGAATGGCACAGGCTTTGATTAATGACCCGGAACTGGTATTTTTAGATGAGCCGATGTCTGGACTCGATCCTTTGGGACGTTTCCAAATGCGGGAGACAATATTGACTCTTAAAGCTCAGGGAAAAACGATTTTCTTCAACAGTCATGTTTTAAGCGAGGTTGAAAAGATTTGCGATCGCGTGGCGATTCTCGCGAAAGGTGAGTTAGTTTGTTCTGGTTCTTTGGATGAGTTATTGGGTATTACCACTTCATACCGTGTCAAAGGACAAGGTGGTGATTGGGATGTGTTGAAAAAATGGATACCCGAAATTCAGTTTACTGCTGATGGGTATTGGGAAGGGGTATTAGAAAGCGATTACTATGATTTTCTCGCAAGTCTCCGGTTGATGGGGGCAAATGTGGTTGCCATGAATTTATTACGTCCATCCCTAGAAGAATTTTTTATCCAGCAAATTCAGGGATAGAAAAAATTAGGAGATATGGGAAGGTTAGTTG
>NZ_NTFS01000275.1 GCF_002289455.1 Brunnivagina elsteri CCALA 953 | reverse complement strand
AATCTGGAGTTTAGCCCACATACTGAGATGCTTCGTTCCTCAGCATGACATAGAAGAAGACTTTTCAAACAACCTCTAAGCACAAAACTTTATGACGAAGTATTAACTTTTAAGACAATGGATTAGTTTTATAAATCTCAATCTTATTTGGTTTTATCATAATCATAGTATAAAAAATTTCAATAAAAATATCGGGAGTGTATACATGACTTCCAGCATTTCAAACAATACCCAAAGACATACTCCTTTAGGAGGAGATGTAAATAAGAGAAACCGAATTGATTCCCAAGCCAGCCGCACAGCGATCGCCGGATATAATGGGCTTGTGATGACAGGAATAGAGGCTTATCTTAATGGGCTAAAAATTCCCGAAGCAGTGCTGAAATGGCTTTTAAATCTCTCCGTTCAAATCAGCTACAAGTATTTTCCTTCTCTCCTAGTTCCCTATGAATGGTTGTCGCAAGAAAGTGATCGCATTGCCGAAGGTTCAGATGAACTAATGAAGGTTCAGTACAACCTACCCGAAAAAATGTTTAGTCTCATGTTGAAAGAGACAGAACTCTTATATCCCAAATACACAATGGCTTTATGGGAAAAAGGAGCATCCAACCTTGAGCAAGCACAAATGGACATGCTCGATGATGTGATTGCAAAAGCAGGCATTGAAGACGGAGACGAAATCTTAGACTTGGGATGCGGTTGGGGTTCTGCATCAAATTATATACTTTCCCTGTTTCCTCATGTGAAAGTGACAGCTTTGAATTTGAGCCACGAGCAATGCGAATACATGCGGAAAAGAATGCAGGATAGTAACAGTTACCTCAGTTCCGATAGATTCACTCTATATGAAAAGGACTTTAATGATATTGATTTGGAGACTAAGTTTGATAAAATTATGGCGATTGGGCTGTTTGAGCATGTAGGTAATTTAACGAAATCATTCCAAAAACTGGCTTCTCTCCTTAAAGATGATGGCAAAGTCTTAATTCACATCATCACAACCAGATTACCTGACAACATAACCCATCCTTTTATCAACAAGTACATTTTTCCCAACATGCGGGTATGGAGTTATGATACGATGGCTCGTGTTAATGCAGATTTGAAAATTATTAATCAATGGTATTTAAATGGTGCTAACTACTCAAGAACCCTCAGAAATTGGTTGATGAATTTTGACCAAAATCAAGCAAAAGTCAAAGAGTTAAATTATGGCATGAACTATGGCAAGTTCCAACGGATGTGGAGACTTTATTTGCTTTTGTGTATTTCATATTTTGACGGTTGTGATGGTGAAATTCTTGGTAATGGTCAATACCTGTTGGTGAAAGTTTAGAAACCTGGTTTCTCCAATCATCAAATGCTTAATGCAATGAAGAATTATTCAGGTACTTGCGTTTAGGGAGAAACCCAAGTACCTGAGTTTTTCGCTTCAAGAAACCAGGTTTTTCTTTAACTCAGTATGACTATATAACGTTTCCCGGTTTAGGTGCGATCGCATTTTATCCTCTTTTCCCATGGCAGCAGCTACTCTCTAATACCAATTTAAGATAAAGACGCATAAAATAAGAGAACTCCACAGAAAGAAATGCCCAATGTCATTCTGTAGCTTGCTTCCCGCAGGGTGGAACGTTCGCGTAGCGTGTCCCCTTGGGACTCAGCATCTACGCGAGATTCTAGNCCCAATGTCATTCTGTAGCTTGCTTCCCGCAGGGTGGAACGTACGCGCTGAGTCGCAAAGCGACACGCTGCGCGAACGCGTTGCCGCAGGCTAGAATCTCGCGTAGATGCTGAGTCCCAAGGGGACACGCTACGCGAACGTTCCACCCTGCGGGAAGCAAGCTACAGCATGACAACACAGGATCATTCATTTTGTGGCTTACTCTAACCCCACCTCCTACCCCCTACAGATGGGGTAAAATTCTATGCAGCTTCACAAAGAATTGATATAAACATTGTTCTATAGTGAATAGACTAATGACATGGTGTTGCCCGAACAAGCACCACCCTGTAACCACAGTAAGTTTGTCATTTGCTATATATTTTCCGATTATTTTCCCTGTAAGTTATCAGTTTAGAACGGGAGATTTTCGATGGAATGATACTCTATTGTTGTGATATCAGGAATAAAGTAATTTTATTGTATCAGATTCGATATTTTTTTATTTTGTTCAACTAATAATTAATTATTAATTGTTAACTAGTAACTACTCGCGATTAGCTGCAAATATATACTTTATCTGGGTTGGTTTAAGCTAATTCAACAAACAAGTGAGTTTAGTGTGGTGGACTCAAAATCTGCATCCGTGTCAATTATTGTTAGTGGAGTGAAATATAATTCGCGTGAAGTCGCACAAACAAAAGAAAAACTCAATCCTTCCTAACCAAGATAACAGACATGTCCTCTAGTATTACAGATTTAACAGTCAAGGCAGCAATGGAAGCGATCGCATCAGAATCCGCAACAACTGAAGAGAAGATTCAGATGTTGATTGAATTAGCTTTTCGTTTTCAAAAGCAGCCAAAAACACCAAAAGACTTGCGGAATGCAGTATCTCTGTACTATCACGCATATGATCTGTGCAAAGAGGATTATCCTTTACTGAAAGCGAGAACGATGGTAGGAATGGCAAGTGCATTACAAGCAATTCCGACAGCAGGAACAGATTTACTTTTGCAAGCGAAAGCAGGTTATGAAGAAGCGTTGCCCATTATAGAGAGTTTAGCAACATTGCAGGAAGTTGCCGAAGTGCAGATGAATTTGGGATTGGTGTTACAGTCATTAGCTGCCTATAATTTAGCGCGAATTACCGACAGTATCGCAGCGTATCAGAAAGCGTTAGAGGTATTTACTTGGGAGAAGTTTCCCCAAGAGTATGCAATTTTACACAATAATATTGCGATCGCACATCTTTCAATGCCGTTATCATCGGAAAAAGAGCATTTGCGACATGGTTTAGCAGTGCGATCGTTTGAAACTGCACTTGAACACATTAAGTTAACAGAACATCCCAGAGAATATGCGATGTTAAAAAATAATTTGGGTAATGCACTTCAGTATTTACCTAGTTCCCATCCTGTTGACAATAACTTACGTGCTATATCTGCTTATGACGAAGCCTTAAAAGTTCGCAATCCCCGTGATAATCCTTTGGAATATGCTAATACTATCGCTAATAAAGCATTAGCTTTATCTAATATTCCTGATAACTTGGAGAATGTGGAAGAGGGAAATTCAAACAATTTGTTACAAGCAAGTAATTACTATCAAGAAGCACTTGAAATATTTAAGCAATATGAACAAGTTGAACAAATTGAAATTGTTGTTAAAGCCATAAGAGAAATACAAGAAGAATTGACATCAAGTAAATTTTAATAAAATTGAAAGATACTTTGTCTGAATTTATATGAAAAAATAATGAAACAATTACTTAAACTACAATTCAAGGAGGAAAATAATGGAAGAGATTATCAATGACCCACTGATTAATAAATTGATTACTAGTTTAGTAGTAGGTGAAGTTAATTTGTTTACAGGATTTATCTGGCTTATTATAGCCACATTTATCTCAATGGCTGGTGGTGCAATTGGAGGATTACTGATTGCTAGAAAGCATTTAGGATATGAATTATCTGCTATCCTTGGTGGTTTTTTTGGACCAGCAGGTGTAATTCCAACAATATTACTTGGACTGGCAATTTTGAACATATTCACACAAAAATAAGGAGGAATTATGTTAGAAATAGCGTGGTTTGCTACTCGGCTATTTTTTCAAGGTAAACTGCTACGTGACCCTGTAGATTTTATCAAAAAAATTGTATTTGGTACTGTAATTGGTCTCACTCTATTTTTGACGATCGCACAAGCCGAAATATCATTAGGAATTGCTGTAATTACATCAAGTTTAGTTACTGGAATGGTCATGCCTTATTTATTTCGGGATTTTAAAATGAAATAGTTGGTGACTGATTATTGTTTTTATATATAATATGGAGATGCTATCTATATGGTGTCTCTATATTGCATTTTTATATAGTATTTATATGTAAAATAGAATATGGATTAAATAACCGCAGAGACGCTACAGCAAGAGTTATGAGGATTTTTCAAAAATTAAAAATAAGAAAGTAAATAAAACTATGCATTTTAAAACTAAGATTACTTCTACATCAAAAGTTATCGTAGAGAAAACAATTGATTCTTGCCAGTTACCACTTTCACATTTAGGTGCAGAAATAATTTTAGGTAAATCAATTACATCTGAACAATTAACAATCCCTCTAATTCCAAGTGCTATTGAAGTTTTTGCTCCACGAGGTGCTTGTTTGGTATCAGAAAAAGGTCCTTTATGGGTTGCAGATACTGGACATCATCGGTTATTAGGATGGAAAAATTTACCTACTCAAGATAGTCAACCAGCAGATTGGGTAATTGGGCAACTAGATTTTTCCCATGAGGGACAAAATGGGAAAACTGTACCAGGAAAAACAACATTAAATGTACCAACTGGTATTTGTGTATGTGGTGAAGGTTTAGCAGTTGCAGATGCTTGGAATCACCGTATTTTAATCTGGAATAAAGTACCTGAAGATAGTAATGTTCCGGCAGATATAGTATTAGGACAAGTTGATTTTTATGAAAATCAACCCAACCGAGGCAAACAGATACCTGGGGCAAATACTCTTAATTGGTGTTATGGAGTTTTTTATCATCAAGGAAAGCTATTTGTTGCTGATACAGGAAATCGTCGCGTATTAATTTGGAATCAGTTACCGACAGAAAATGGTCAACCTGCAGACTTAGTTTTGGGACAACCAGATATGTTTTCTCGAAATGAAAATGATGGTGCGATCGCATCTGCTTCTAGTATGCGATGGTGTCACGATATCACTGTTTGGGGGGGGAATTTGGTTGTGACTGATGCGGGGAATAATCGGATTATGATATGGGATAAAATACCAGTTGAAAATAATGCATGTTGTGTAGCAGTTTTAGGTCAAAAAAAGTTTGATTTGGTTGAATTAAACCAAGGTGTTTATTTTCCTAATGGCAGTAGTTTAAGTATGCCTTATGGTGTGGATGCTATTGGTGATTGGTTAGTAGTTGCTGATACTGCAAATTCACGGTTATTAGGATGGAAAAAGTCTGGTTCTATTAATTCGTTAATGGGTACTAATGCTGATGGGATTATCGGACAAAAAGATTTTTCTAGTAAAAGTGAAAATGGTAATTTTGGATTACCCAAGCGTAATAGTGTCAATTGGAGTTATGGTATCAAAATTTGTGGTGATATTGCTGTTATTGCTGATTCAGGTAACAATCGAATTCTCTTATGGAAAATTGTCTGAAAATTATCAGTTTTAGGATTAGGGAATTTCATGAAATAAAATATCCTAATTATAGATTTATCTATCAATCGTATTCTTGGCAAGGGTGGGGAGACCCCACCCCTACAATTTATAACCCAATACAGTTCAGTTAAGTATTTTTTCCTTCTCTTTCTTCTCTTCCTTGGCGTTCTCTGCGCCTACCTAAGGAAGGCACTCCGTGTCTATGGCGGTTTAAAATATTGAATAGTTTAGTCTTGACTGAACCGTATTTATTTATACCTTATATTTTTAATAACAATGATTGCTGAAGAAATTCGAGTTACTGGAATTGTTCAAGGTGTTGGTTTTCGTCCACATGTTTACCATATTGCGAAAAAAAATGGCTTGCGTGGCGAGGTTTTTAATGATGGAGAAGGAGTATTAATTCGGATATTGGGTAGTGAAGAATCAGTTGTACAATTTGTTCATCAATTACAAAAAGAATGTCCTCCGTTAGCAAGAATAAATAAAATAACTCGGACTAATTATGCAGGTGAATTTAATTTTGATGATTTTACGATCGCATCCAGTATTCACAGTGCAATAAATACTCAAATTGCTCCTGATGCTGCCACTTGCCCCCAATGTCAAAGCGAAATTTTTGACCCCTACAGTCGTTGGTTCCGCTATCCATTTACCAATTGTACCCATTGCGGTCCACGTCTGAGTATTATTCGTGCCATCCCTTACGATCGCAGCAACACTAGTATGGCAAAATTTACCATGTGTCCCACATGCGATCGCGAATACAACGATGTCACAAACCGTCGTTTCCACGCTCAACCAACAGCTTGCCATATATGCGGTCCAAAAGCATGGTTAGAACGTGCTGACGGTAAACCTTTTGCAGTTACTATGTTTTCGATGCTGGATGAAATTGATGCAGTTTGTACTCTGTTACAACAAGGAGAAATTGTTGCTATCAAAAGTATCGGTGGAATTAATTTGGCATGTGATAGTCACTATCCGATATAATTCCACAGCAATTTATCAGTAGATACGTTCGGAATATGATTTGGGTACAAAAAATGGTAGAAAATAAAATTGACCTCTACTATTGATTGATTAGAAGTATTCTGATACTTTTGCTTATCCGAAACGTATTGGGAGATTACTCCGATTATGATTATTTAAATCTCGATTGGGTTCCTAAGTTATGAGTGGTGAGATTATTGGATATGCGAGGGAATCTAGCGACAAGCAGGAGATGGAAGGAAATGCTCTCAGTAAGCAAATTTGTCGGTTGCGAGATTCCGGAGCGACACGAATATTTTATGATATTGCCCAACGTAGTAATAATAAGCGGGATGGGCTGTTAAAGTTGATTAAGTATGTAAAATCCCGTGTAATTGGGAGCATACAAAAGATAATTTTTACGAGAATTGACAGACTAACCTCGAATATTGTCCTGTTTAGCCAACTGTTCGAGGTACTCAAACAACACAAAGTTAAGATGGAAGCTCTTGATGATGCCCTTGATATGGAATCATTAGGGGGAAAATTAGCGACTAATATTCGGGTAATTGCTGCCGAATTTGAAACTGAAATGTTATCGCTGCGAGTCGGCAAGGATTTGGAGGTACGGAGAAAAAATAGTAAACCCCACTACATCACGCCATTTGGGTATGTGAGGGATTGCGATCGCTATCAATTAGACGAGACTCCAGTTGTTTGCACTCTGAACGATCGCAAGGAATATACGCGATCGCAGTTGGCAAGGTTGGTGGTTGATACCTATTTTGCAGTGCGATCGTACCGTCAAACTGCTATACAACTCAATCACTTTTTTGGGGTATGCCGAAATACCTACAGTCTCAAGGATAAGCAAAGTAGTAACATTATTAATATTGGTGATGAAATTAGTAGTACTTTAACTAAAGCACAATGCCGAAATCCTGGTTTGGGATGGACAGCAAAGGGGTTACAATTATGGTTGAGAAATCCGATATTAGCTGGTGGAACTCCCTATGACCAAAGGCTACGCAATAAATATTCTCCAGTATATCAAGAAGATAAAATTGTTTGGGATACTCACAATCAACAGTGTTTGATAACTTTGCAAGAGCGAGAGCAGATATTAACCATTGCCCGCGAAAATAGAAATAATGCCTGGGCTAGTGTTCCATCTACAATTAATAATATTTATGCTAGTTTATTACATTGTGCCCAGTGCGGAGGAGCTTTGTTTATCCAAACTTCTCAATATCGAAAGAAATTAGATCGATTGGTTAGTTATTATCAATGCAATACCTATAACAAAAATCGTCTGTGTAACAACAAGAAGATGATTTCAGATATGCGAATTGAGGAACAATTAATACCTCTGCTATGCCAGAAAGCAGAAGCTTTAGCGACACTGGAAGACGAACCAGATAACCAGGAAGAGATTGACGAACCTGAAGAAGTGGCAGCATTGAGACAGCAATTAAGACAACTGACGCTGATTCCGGGAAATAATCCTGCGATCGTACAGGCAATTGACTCAATCAATCAACAAATAAACGGTATTCTTGCAGATATTAAAAATCAGGATCGAGGTTGTTTGGTTGGCAGGGAAAATATTATTGCTGCCTTTTCTAATCCCCTGTACTGGCAAGAAATTGACGCAGACGATAAAAAACAATTATTAAAAGGATGTCTCAAATCTATCCAGGTAAACAACGGACAGATTGTAAACGTTGTGTTTCGGTCGGTATAAATTATCCCACATTATTGCATTATTGTAGGGGTGGGGAGACCCTACCCCTACTACAATTGTGGAGAATTTATTTTTTGGTGTTCCCTTAGAGAACTCCACAGAAAGAAATGCCCAATGTCATTCTGTAGCTTGCTTCCCGCAGGGTGGAACGTTCGCGAAGCGTTCTCGAAGAGTAGAATCTCGCGTAGATGCTTCGTTCCTCAGCATGACAACACAGGATCATTCATTTTGTGGCTTACTCTTATCGCTCATGCTGTTCTCTTTTTACGGTTGGAATGTTTGGGTTGAGATTTATTCTTTGATAGAGATGGGTTTGGTATCGGTTCATTTTCCAAAGAACTCTCAATAAGCAACTGTGCTGCTTGACGTTGTTCAAATTCGAGTACAGTTCTGCGGATTAATTGGGCTAAGGTTTCTCGTTTTTGCATGATTCTGAAGCGATTCTCAATGACTATATTAGAATCCCTGGAACAAAAGTTCTGTTAGTCACGAACTCCCCTAATTAGTCGCATCAGAGAACACTAAGAAATGAATCCTCCCAAATTGTTGTAGAGGTGAGTCCATTTTAGTGATTGTTATGTATGATTTAAAACATTGCATGTATTCATGTATTGGGAATTCTTATGCTCATAGTTGGAATTAACTATGAACTTGTCGCATCAGACTCATACTAGGCTGTTAACTTTGTACCCTTTTGCCCATAAGACTTCATGCAGAAAATGTGTTTACTACTTTTGTGGGAAAACGGCTATTCCAGACGTTTTCCCACGAACAAAAAATAACACGGATAATTTTCCGCAAAATCGCCTAAAAACCCACAAAGTCAACAGCCTA
>NZ_NTFS01000274.1 GCF_002289455.1 Brunnivagina elsteri CCALA 953 | reverse complement strand
GGGGAGTAGGGAATAAAGAATTTAATGCCCAATTCCCCATGCCCAATCCCCAATTCCCCATGCCCAATCTAAAATTATATTTATGCTTGTTCCACTAACCCGCGAAAAATTTGAACAACTGATTCCACTGATTGCCACAGGTCCTCAGTATAAATACTATTGGGGTAAATTCTCTAATTTTTTACAACGGTTACTAATTTCCGTTGTGATTGGTGCGATCGTTTTACTATTTAAAGTATTATTTAGGGTAGATTTTCCTCTGGTTTTTATCATTGGAATCATTGGTGCATTTTATTGGTTTTGGGGTCCAGTTTTTCAAGCCAGTCAGCGAAACATAAAATGTCGTCGCTACAAATATAGTGGTTTTTTTCGCGGTCGCATATTGGATTTTTGGATTACCGAAGAATTAATTGGCAAGCAAGAAACAGTTAATAATAAAGGTGATTTGGTAATTGTTGAGAATCGCGAAAAACGAATTAATTTAGAAATCGGTGACGATACAGGATTTATAGCCGAATTTCAAGCACCACTAAAGGTTGCATATAAAGCGATTTCATCAGGTCAATGGGCAGAATTATTGGTAATGTCAAATCGTGGAGACTTGAGTACGATTGAAGAAATCAGTGATATTTATATTCCCAGTCGCGATTTATGGGTAAGCGACTATCCGATTTTGCGTCGCGATTTTTTCACAGAAGTTAGCAGTCGTTTAGACGATAATGAAGATGAAGACGATAAACCCCGTCGTCGTCGTTCGGAAGGGAATAGACGAAGAAAAAGGGATGATTATAGATATTAATTTATCAGTGGGTAAGCACAAACATTTATATACTGCAAACGGCTTAAAATTTGACTAATATAGAACCCCTCTCCAACCTCTCCCCTTACTAAGGGGAGAGGCTTAATAAATATTAGGTTTGGCAGATAAAAAGTATAATCCTTAACCGTTTTTAGTATACATTGCGATAATTTTAGATATTTTCTTTGATAATTTGTCCGTGAAATAGCCTTTTATCAACACGTAAATAATTATGATGTCTCCAAATTTATTAGAAATAGAGCGTTCAATCTGTGCTTTATCACTAGAAGAACAAGAATGGCTTTTAACGCGTATTACGAAACAAGTGCAAGACAAAAAGCAAATAGGGAGTAAATTTACTGATGCTAAATATATGCACGAACAACTTACCGCTATGGCTAGTGATTTACAGATAAAATCAGAAATTGCTTCTATTAATGAGGAATTTAAGATTACCGAAAGCGATGGCTTTAAAAAACATGAGTATTGAGCGAGGACAAATTTACATCCACCATATAAGCGTCCACATACAGGCTATGGGGTTTCTTAAGCGAGACGATAGAGAAATACAATCCCATGTTTTTAGAGACGATGTGGAGGTGCGATTAGGCAGAGAATACAGAATGAATACTTTAGTCTGTAGAACTTTTGTATTCAAAGCCCTATTTTAATATTTATGCAAACCAGTCAATTAGACAAAATATTAGGGCAAAAAATACAGTATCTTCGCACAAATAAAGGTTGGTCTCAAGAGTATTTAGCAGAAATAACAGGTTTGCACAGAACCTATATTAGCCAGCTAGAGCGAGGACTTAAAAGTCCATCCGTTAGGGTTCTTAGCCACATTACTCATGCCTTAAATATAACAATGAGTGAATTTTTGCGAGTTGTGGAGGAATCTCTAAATGTTAACGGAGAATGAAATAGGTAGACTAAGGAACGCAATAGTCGCAACTATTGCATCTCCAGTAATCGGGTCAATAGAAGATTATACTTGGGAAGCAATCTTTCATTATGTCAAAGATATTCCTCTATCCGATCCAGCTTTAGGACGTAGCAAACTTCTATACGATGCTGTTGATATTAGAACTAAATCTGGTTGGTCGCTTAAATCACTTCAACTTAACAATATAAAGCCAGGAAATACATTTTTCTTTGTCATTCAAAGAGCAGATGTGATTAAAAAAGCTGTTCAGCTTGGTTTTCCTAACTTGGCTGAGGGTTCTTCCCCACAGGAACTAGGTGCTGCTATAATTCAGCATTGGAATAAAAAAATAATTGCAAGTAAATCAGCACAATCTGTTGTACATAGTTATGAAGGTATACTCTTAAAAACAATACGAGGAAGGGAATACCTTTATTGCGAATATCCACTCGAACCACTCGAAGCAAATAACTTTGCTTCGGCTTGGACAGTAGATAGAATTACAGGAAAAGATGGAGTTGGTTTGCAAGGAAGTGTTTCTGGGAGAGTAGAACTAGTGTGGTACAAAAATCAAAAACAACTTTTTCGAGCTAGGACAATTCCTTCAGAAGCAGTTACTACTAATATTGAGCGGGTTCGTCTGCAACCAGATAGGTATGTAGAAACAATCCTCACAGCTTTACAAGAACAAGTTAGCGATAACCCATCTGAGAACAATCCGGAATTAAACATTTAGCTATAGCTTTAGCAAATAATGGAGGTACAGACTCACCGATTTGTGAAGACATATCAGTATAAGTTCCCAAAAAATGAAACCGATCGGGGAAAGAATGTAACCGAGCAGCTTCACGTATTGTTATGGTTCGATTTTGTGTAGGATGGAAAAATCGACCGGAACCAGGATGAAATACCCATCTGGTAATTGTTTTGGCAGGTTTATCCCAGTAAAGTCTTCCATATGCTCCACTATAATGCTTTTTAGGTGCTAATTCTGGTGGTAAATCTCTCGCATCTTGTCCTTCTTTTAAAACACGAACTCTTGCTATTTGAATAGGACTTAAAACACGAGCAACGTGATTAGTAATTTTACTACTCTCATTACGCATTAAAGTTTGATATTCACTTTTTGAAAAGGAAGGATAAACTTGATCGCTATATTCTTGTCCTGCTTCTAAGGATGGTAAATCGCCAATTGCATCCCTAACTGTAACAATCGAATAAATATTTGATTCAAATAAAGTTAGTTGTTGACTGTAAAAGTCTATATCCCGGTAATCGTTTGTAATCTGTTGGGAATGTGTTGGTTTTGGTAATTCTGGTAATTTATCTAAACTAGCTATAAAAAAAGCTCTAGTTCTGGTTTGGGGTATTCCATAAAGGGCTGAATTTAACGAACCTGAAGTTACTTTGTAGCCTAATAATTCTAATTTCTCTGTTATTTCATTTCTAACTACACCATTGTAAGCCTTTAATATTTCCGGAACATTTTCCATAACTACATAAATAGGTCGAAATTCTTGTACGAATTCCAAAAATGTTTTGTACAGTTGATTTCGAGGTTCATCAAGACTACGATTACTAGCAGGAATATTTCTTGAGAAACCTTGACAAGGAGGACCACCTATGAGTACTGTTAGTTCTTCTCGCTGCAAACCAAGGTGCGATCGCAATTCTGAAGGGCTAATTTTACATATATCTTGATTCAGAACTTTGGTATTTGGATAATTATACTGATATGTTGCCACGGCTTTTTTGTCTGCCTCAATGGCGCACAAAGACTCAAATCCTGCAAGGTTAAAACCAGTAGTTAGCCCACCCGCACCAGCAAATAAATCAATTAACTTGTATTTCATGTTTTGAATACTATAGTAATCAATGTTTGCTGTCAATGTTAGATTTATAAATGGTTTATTAAGTTGATGTGGAGGGGATGAGGAGGTGCGATCGCAATTTTTTGAGGTTGTAGCCAAGTGGGATTTTTAAAGGGGATGTGGAAGTGCGATCGCGTAACTGCCAAAAGCTTTAAATAACCTGTCTCCTAGATATGGTAAAAGTAATCTGTGTTGAAGATTAACTATACAGATTAAAAAAATGGAACAATTATGTCTTCCTTTGGATTTATATACTGAAAAACCAGATCATAAAACTTGGTTTCAAGATATCTTGGCTGTTTTAGAAGTAGAACAAGAAACAGCATGGGTTGATTGGTTTGGTAAATCTCTTAGAAAATTTATGATACAACAAGGACATACTCCCATCAAAACCCTCAGCCTATTTTCTGGAGGGGGTGGACTAGATATTGCATTTCATGATGCTGGCTTTGAAATCATTCAAATGGTGGAACTGGAAACTAAATATGTTAAAACTTTACAACAAAATTCTCAACAAGACAAATGGTTAGAGGGCTGTCAACCCATATGTATTAATGTTAAAGACTATACGCCACAAGACAATTTAAAAGTTGATTTTATTATAGGGGGTCCACCTTGTCAAACTTTCTCTGCTGCTGGACGTAGAGCTGCTGGGGTATCTGGTAAAAATGATGTGAGAGGTACGCTATTTCAAGAATATGTTCGCATTCTTGAAATACTTCAGCCAAAAGGATTCCTATTTGAAAATGTATATGGAATTACTGGAGCAAATGATGGGCAAGCTTGGCAAGAAATTCAGCTAGCTTTTAGAAAAGTTGGCTATAAAATTTATTTTCGTGTTCTTGATGCAGCCGATTATGGAGTTCCTCAGCACCGAGAAAGATTATTTATTGTCGGATTAAAAGAAGGTGAATATCTATTTCCATATCCTACTCATGGTCCTGATTCTCTCAACCAACAACAGTACTATTCTGCTGAAGAAGCTGTAAAAGGTGCTGATATTCTAAATGTGGAAGTAGGAATAGGTGGACGATTTGGTCATTTGCTTGAATTGATCCCACCTGGACTTAATTATAGTTTTTATACGAAAGAAATGGGTTATCCTCAGCCAATATTTAGTTGGCGATCAAAATTTTCAGATTTTTTATATAAAGCCGATCCAGAAAAACCTGTACGAACAATTAAAGCTCAAGGTGGGCAGTATACAGGTCCTTTTAGCTGGGAAAATCGTAAATTTTCAGTTGCAGAATTAAAACGTTTGCAAACTATTCCTGATAATTATGATCTGGTTGGAAATCGACAAGTTTGTATAGAACAAATTGGCAATTCGGTTCCTCCTCAACTGGGTAGAATTTTGGCTCTTAGTATACTAGAACAAGTTATGAAGGTTAAATTACCTTTTTCAATTAGCTATTTACCTGAAAATAAAAAGCTTGGTTTTCGGCAGCGTAAACGCAAGTTAACAGAAGTTTATCTTAAAAAAGCTACAATTGCAATTGCAGATTTATATAAACTAAAAAAAATAGTTACTCTAACTTCATTTGAATATAATGAAACAGGAAAATACATCAGATATTTATCTCCTGATTTTGCTTGGACAAAGAAATCAAATGTAGGAAGTCAAAAAATTAATATCAGCTATGATTTGAATAATTCATGTTGGTCGATAGTGGCAAGCCTGAATGAAATAGAACAGGGAAAAAGCAAATTTATTATTGATATTTACCCCTCTTATGGTTATGATGATTGGGGAATTTGTACAAATTCAGTTAAACTCTGTTCTCAAGATTTAGATATGCAAGTATTCACATCTCTTTGGAAAGCTTTTGAAGAAAAATTAATAGAAGTGACAGGGAAAGCTGATTTAGTACAACTTTCTGGCTACTATCAGTATGATGCACAAATTAGTGGAGTTATGAACTTTGATAGTAAGTTACAAATAGATGATTTTTGGCGTGTAGTTCAATATGTGACAAAATGTATTGGAATTGCAAAGCAATTATCAGCCGAAGAACTTGCAGATAAATGGTGTGTAGAAAAAAAGCATATATATTCATATCTTAAGTGTCTACGAGTGATGGGTTATGAAGTTAGAAATCATAATACAAATCCACAAATGATTGTAGGGAAATACTTAATCCCTTATGCCTTTCCTACATTAAATCCCAAAAGTGTGCAACTTCGTAAAAAACTATAATTTGAAATCATGAGCGAACGATATCTGAAAGTCTATACAGATAGAAGTGAATTAGTTTTAACAGATGGAACAATTCAATATTTTACTGAAGGTGGAATGAATCAACAGGCTAAGATAAGATATAGGAAAATTATATCGGAATTTGCAGATGGCTATTTAGAAAAGCAAATTCTTGTATGTAGAGATAATTCCTCTAATCTCAATTTTTCACAACTTAATCAAGAACAAAAGAATCTTTTAGATAAACTAGTTCAATCTGTTACTAGCGAAGTGGGTAGAGCATTGATTGGTCTGACAATATTGCAACTATGTGTTAAATCAGTTGAGCCTGAGCAGAATATCAGATTACATAAAGGTAGTTCAAGTACAAGAGATTTTTCATGGTGTGATGGTATATCGATGCGCTCTCTTGATAAACAATATATTACACCTGTCCTGCGAAAATACGAATTACTTCGATTAAATGCCGATGGTTTTATGATGACGCGAAGCTTGGCAGAAAACTATCCATATTCTTCTGTATATAAAGCCAATATTAGAGGCGCTCGTATTGAGTGGATTCATCTTGTTGAAGGAATTGAGGAAAATCAATTAAATTCGGAATCAGCATTACTCTATATCCTCTCACAACTAATTAATCGCGCTGATAACTTTAAAATATTAGCTTTACAAACGATTGAACAATTACATTTATTTTTGGAAACAAATCTTGTTAATCAAGATATTGCTTTAAGTTTTATATTGCGCCATATCAATAAGTCTGATTATGCCGCTCGATTAATGGAAATATCTATGCACAGTTTGATGCAAGCAATACAACAATATCCTATTTCCCCATATAAATCACTGAAACCCCTTTCACAAATGCGTTCAGCAAATAAGAAGCACGGAAATATAGCTGACATAGAAATTTTAGAAGATAGACAAATTGTGGAAGCATGGGATGCAAAATATGGTAAATCATATCTACGAGATGAGATTGAGGAATTATCAGAAAAGCTGGAAATTCATCCTGCACTTAGAAAAGCTGGTTTTGTTACAAGTATTGAACCTGAAAGGATTGATGAATTAAAGCCTAGATGCGAGGAAATAGAAGAAATATTTGGGATATCCCTTAAAATTCTTACTTTTGAGCAATGGGTACAAGAACAATTCACTCATGCTTTGGAAGAAGACATCATAACTGAAAATGAACTTGCATCGGCTTGGATGAAAGCTTATACAGAATCTTTAGCTCAACAACGTAGAAATATAGCACCGATTGATGAACCATGTTATCAATGGTTGTCCACATTGAACGAGACTTTAAGAGATTTGTAGCGATCGCACCTCTCCCAAACCCAAATCCCCTACAAAACTGTTACCGAACTGCCGTAAAATAAACATCTACCTGGCATCTACAAACCTCCCACCACCATGCTCTGCGATTACCTCCAATTAATCCTCACTGCCCGTGTATATGATGTAGCTCAAGAAACAGCACTGGAAATTGCACCAAACTTATCAAAGCGCCTCAACAATAAGCTGCTACTGAAACGTGAAGATATGCAATCAGTATTTTCATTTAAGCTACGTGGTGCTTATAACAAGATGGCAAATATCACACCCGAACTACTCAAACAGGGTGTGATTGCAGCTTCTGCGGGAAACCATGCCCAAGGTGTGGCATTGGGAGCGAAGGAATTGGGAACCCGTGCAATCATTGTCATGCCTGTAACTACACCCCAACTCAAAGTAGATGCGGTGAAAGCACGGGGGGGTGAGGTAGTTCTACATGGGGACACTTACGATGATGCCTATACCTATGCACGGAAATTGGAAGCCGAAAAAGGGATGACGTTTATTCATCCTTTTGATGACCCCTATGTAATCGCCGGACAAGGTACGATCGCAATGGAAATTCTCCGGCAGTATCAGCAGCCAATTCATGCTATTTTTGTCGCCATTGGTGGTGGTGGTTTGATTTCGGGTATTGGAGCTTATATAAAGCGCATCCGTCCGGAAATCAAAATTATTGGTGTGGAACCAGTGGATGCTGATGCCATGTCCCAATCGTTACAAGCTGGAAGAAGGATACGGTTGTCTCAGGTGGGTTTGTTTGCTGATGGTGTGGCAGTTAAGGAAGTGGGTGAGGAGACGTTTCGGTTGTGTCAAAAATATGTAGATGAGATTATTTTGGTGAATACGGATGCTACCTGTGCGGCAATTAAGGATGTGTTTGAGGATACAAGGTCTATTGTAGAGCCTGCTGGAGCATTAGCGATCGCAGGTGCAAAAGCTTATGTGGAGAGGGAGGGAATTGAAGGACAAACCTTGATTGCGATCGCTTGTGGTGCGAATATGAATTTTGACCGTTTGCGGTTTGTTGCTGAACGTGCTGAGTATGGGGAGCAACGGGAAGCGATATTTGCGGTGACAATTCCCGAAGAAGCGGGAAGTTTGCGGAGGTTTTGCGAATGTTTGGGTAAACGCAATCTGACGGAGTTTAGCTATCGGATTGCTGATGAGCGGGTTGCACATATCTTTGTCGGGGTGCAAATTCAAAACCGTGCAGATCGGGGTAAGATGGTGGAAAGTTTTACTGGGTGTGGTTTTGAGACTTTAGATTTAACCGATGATGAATTGACGAAGCTACATTTACGACACATGGTTGGTGGGCGATCGCAACTTGCACACCATGAGTTATTTTACCGCTTTGAGTTTCCCGAACGTCCGGGAGCTTTGATGAAGTTTGTTAGTTCGATGAGTCCAAATTGGAATATTAGTGTCTTTCATTACCGCAATAATGGCTCTGATTACGGGAAAATTGTTGTTGGGGTACAGGTTCCCCCCCAGGAAATGGGTGAGTGGCAGGGATTTTTAGATAATTTGGGGTATACCTATTGGGATGAAAATAATAATCCTGCCTATAAGTTGTTTTTGGGTTAAGGATACGGCAATTACCTAGCTTAGAAACGGGAAAATTAGAAATCCAGTTCCTTTTCCGTTAATAACTATCTTGTACATACAAAACATGAATTAATCCCCCTTTTCAAGGGGGGAAAATAAAAATCCAGTTCTCTCTTCTTAATAAAGGGGAACATAAAAATCCAATTCCCTCCCCTTAATAAGGGG
>NZ_NTFS01000273.1 GCF_002289455.1 Brunnivagina elsteri CCALA 953 | reverse complement strand
GTTAGGTTTAAGTTTGGTTGCTGACTCTAATGCAGCTATAGATTCTTGATATTTTTTATCTGAACCTAATGCCAAACTCTTGCCATAATAAGCTAAGTGAATAAAATCAGGGTTTTGCTTAATCGCTGCATCAAATGCTTTTATTGCTTCTTGATTTCGACTCAATCGCCAAAGTTGATTTCCCCTGTCTAGCCATTGACTAGCTGTTGTATTTCCTTTGGAAACATCAGTTGATAATATTGCTTCTTGAATCGACTTAATTTTTTGTGTATTTAATTGCGGTGCTGCTTCTGTTTCTATTTCTCTTTTCTGTACTTGCACTTCCAATCTTGTTGCTAATCCTAAAAAGGTACTGGTTGGAATACCTAAACTATAACCTAGTTGTACTTTTCCATCACTACTACCCTTATCTCCTGTTTTCTCATCAATGGCTTCTTCCCCTTCTGCACGTCCATGAATCCCTATCACTCTTCCCGTAGAATCTAGTACAGAACCCCCACTCATGCCACCATAGGTAATGCTGGTGTAAACTAATTCATATCCTCCGGTTAAGGAACTTGCTGTTTGTAATCTGCCAGAACTATCGCTTGGAAAGTCTGGTTCTTTTACCCCTAATAATCCTCCTTCTCTATCAAAAATCGTCCCAATTGTAAATCGCCAAGGTGAATTATTCCCTAATTTAGGATATCCCGCAGTAAAGATATACTGATAATCACTAGGATTATAATTTGCTAAAGTTGCTAATTCATAGTTTTGCTTACTAACAAATTTCACTACTGCTAAATCAACACCTTCCTCTCTTTTAATCGTGCTTTCATCTACAGAATATTTGTTGCCATCATGAGTAACAATTTCATAATTTTCGTTACGACATGGTTTTGTTGCATTATCTCCTTTGTTCCTTTCACAAACCACATGGGCTGCTGTTAATACTGTATAGGTGTAGGTATTCCCATTTTTATTTTTAGCAATAATCACCCCAGACCCATTATTATTAATGCCATTAATATCCTTACTGCTGCTATCAATCCTAACCGTAAATTGTTTAGCTTTTTTCTCTAAATCTCCCAACCATCTAGTTAACTGTGGTTCTGGAACGCTGGCTATAGTTTTTGGGAAAGGTAAACCATAAGCAGTAAGTATGTCTGCATTCACCTCAGCTAAAACAGTTGAAATCGGAATCCCCCAACTCAACTTTCGCATCTCCTGAATTTCTGACTCACTGGGACGCGAACCATTTTGATAGACATAACCACTATTTAAAATTGGATAAGCACCTCGTCCATTAATTCCAACAAGCATCCCACTACTGTGAATAATTGCACCACCACTCATTCCCTGTTCAATATTACTGGTGTAGCCAATTTGATATCCTTCCTTAAGGGGTTGAGAAATTTGTTGAATTTTGCCATGACTAAATACCATCTCTCCCTTTTCCCCAGAAAATCCCCCAGCAGTAACAGACATTGTTGTATCGGGAAGAAAATCAGCAACTTTTATAGGGCAATAAATTTCATTCGTTTGAAACTGCAATAATGCCAAATCAAATTTTTCAAACTTAGTATTAGGAATAATTTGTGCAGTATGAGTTTTCCCATCAACTGTTTTGAGATTGATAGAATTAACCCCTCTGACAACATGGAAATTAGTGAGGACTAAATACGTATTTCCTTTTTTAGCAAGTAGCGTACCCGAACCCCCATTATTATCGCCAATCACTTTGACTGTAATACGACTAGCAATAGTTTCTAATTGTTTTTCAGAATATTCTAAATAATCGCCTTTATCCTTTTCTGGTATTATTTCGCAGTTTGGATTTGGAGTTACTGTTTGGGCTTTAGCAGGGAGTATAATAGCAAAATTAGGAGACTGGAACAGTAAAATTGAGGTAATTATGGCGATGTTTTTATTCATATTTATGTTGAAGAATTATGAAGAAAATCTGAGGATACTTGAAAAGAGAATGAGACGCGATATATCGCGTCTCTACATATCAGGTAACTAGGTAGGAATATTTTCCACAGGAGCTTTTTTGAAATATTCTTTCATGTCAATATATACCTGCTGACCTGAGTTTTGATAGAGTATTCCTACTCCTCCTGCTCCTACTAATGTATCGATAAGCCTCTGTAAAACTATAGTAGGACTACTACCAGGTTTAATCGTAAATAGTTGATTTGTCCCATTACAAGTTTCACCTTGATTGGGAATACTACAAATTACTGGATAGCCATTATTGATGCCGTGAGTCAGATAATTTAAGCTGCCATTATCATAAAACTGTTGAAACTTTTGAGTGACTATCTCACACCTTTTTTGAGGAGTGATGTGGGGAGGAAGAGCTTGTGATTTCCAACCAATTAGACTGATATGACCTTTGCGTTCGGGAATCCAAGCAACCGTAGCTGGAATTTTGTCGCCGCTTGCTTTGTCAAATATTTCTCGACATAAAAAAGTGACTTTATTTGGCTGAGAGTTAGTAGCAACAGGTTGACTGAAAGCAGGAGAAATACTGATAGCTAATGTTGCCGCAGAAGTTAAGGCAGTGAGTGCTAAAGCGATGGAAGATAATTGACGTTGCATAGTTTTAATCCTTCAAGAAAGTAAGATTGATGATGTAATAAAAAAAACGATAATGACCTAAATTAGTCATTTAAGGTTGAGAATTTGCCCGTAAGCTATAATCTCCAATTTCACCTCTGTCGAGGGAATTAGCTATGATGAAAAAAACTCCATCTGCTGGTAAAGCCATCGTAATTTGAGCATTAAAATCACCTGCTCCTCTATCATCGTTTTCTGCTATTTTTAGAAGTTGCTGACCTTCTGTAGACTCAACCACCTGAAATAAACTTAAAACTGGGTTAATCTTCTGACTCGTCATCTCAATCACGACCTGTTGACCTTTCTTACCTTGAAATTGGTACCCATCAGCAAAACTGCCATCTTCGAGAGTGCGATCGCCCTTAGTTAAACTGCCATTAATTACTTGACCATTGAGTGTAATTGTCCGAATCGATGGTTCTTGAGTTCGTGTAAATAGGGTAGAAACTGGGGAAACATCTTTTTTTCTCGCTGCAACGATAAAAGACTGTACCTGGGAGACAGGAATAGAAAAATTCATCCCAGTATTTAATTCCCCAATCCCTGATGTATTCACACCAATTACTTGACCTTGAGAGTTGAGGAGGGGACCACCGGAATTACCCCCCATAATCACAGCATTATGTTGAATTTCTCCATCACTAGGGTCAATTCGGGTGATATTACCTTGGGTAAATGTACCCTCAAATTTTGCATCCAGAGGAGTACCCAGAGCAAAAACGCGATCGCCCACTTTTGCACTACCAGGAGTAGCTAAAGGAAGGGTATGCAAGTTTTTTTGTCCATGAATTTTTAGAACTGCTAAATCTAAACCACCCTTACCAAAACCCATCACATCTGCACTAAATTTTCTCCCGTCGGTAAAAACCACCGTCACTACTTGAGGAAACTCAGCAGGGTTATAAGTTCTGGCATATTCTGCTTCTGCTTCATTTTTTGGTTGTAGTCGTGGTGGTGGCTTGATTACATGAGCATTAGTAATAATCAACCCATCCTGACTAATTACAAACCCGCTCCCATGACCAGTTTCTGTTTTCACTGTCACCACTGCTGGACTAGCTTTTTGGTATACTCTCCGGTTAAGCGACTCATCAGATGTTTGCGCTAAAACACGGTTAGAATAACCTGCTTCCTTTCCGTTCAGCGATAGTAATTGCTCGACGGTGTTTATACCCGTTAGAGCAAAAACAGTGCATAGTGTTAAAATTCCTAATTTCGAGAATCGCTTGTTTATCATCGTTTTAGATTTAGTTCGTAAATTCCCCATTGGAAGTCAAAAAGTGATATTTTCAGATAATTGCGACTGAAATCACAATATCATGCTGATTTTTCTCTGTAAAAATACTTAAACCAGATAATCTCGATAGTGCGATCGCCTTTAGTCCCCACTGGTTAAATAAGTTCATGTTGAACCCCTGAAAATTCCCTTCTAGTAGGATTACGGTGTGAGGAGGAATTTTTTACGCAAGCTCTAAACTTTTTTCTCAGTCATTGCTAAATACTTAGGGAATTTACCGAGATTAGCCGTAAAGCCATCGGATTGCGAGGAAGTCCTGGGGAACATTGTTCGCCGATCATTAAGGGCGATTTTCTTGAGATTCTTGGCAACTATTATTACCGTGATTCATCTATTTAAGTATATATATGGATAAAAATCCGGCTTTTCATTTGCAAGCCGAGAAAATAAATATACTTAGTATGGAGAATGAATCGAGTTGTAGAAGAGAGCGATCGCACTTCCAATCCAAGCACATAAAATCATGCGATCGCACTTTCTATTTAGCCAGTTGAATTAACTATGCGATCGCACTTCCAATCCAAGCACTTAAAATCATGCGATCGCACTTCCAATCCAAGCACATAAAATCATGCGATCGCGCTTCTAATTCAACCACATAAAACCATGCGATCGCGCTTCCAATCCAATCGCTAAAAATATGCGATCGCGCTTCTAATCCAAGCACTTAAAATCATGCGATCGCGCTTCCAATCCAAGCACATAAAATCATGCGATCGCGCTTTCAGTTTAGCCACTTAAATCAATCATGCGATCGCGCTGACAATTCAACCACTAAAAATATGCGATCGCGCTTTCAGTTTAGCCACTTAAGTCAATCATGCGATCGCAGTCTCTGCCCGGAGGGCGATCGCTTTTGTTTTGTCTATGTGGCTTAGTTAGAGATTGTGGTGGGGTTGGAATTTTGGCAAATCTCCGTATTTTTCCGGAATTCATGGTGCTGTTATTGAAATTTTATCATGACTAAGTGTGTAATATCTCACATCCTTACCCATGAACGAACAGCGTCAGCAAGCATATTTCAACCTTATTCGCAGCCTGTTAGATTCCCCCAGTGGTGAAGAATCAGAGATTTTAGCAGCAAACCAAGAGTTACTTGATGCTGGTTTTGTGCAGACGGTAGAAGCAGTAGCACAGATGTTTTCACAGCCGGGGGATGAGAATACAGCGAATTGGTTGCAAAGTTTGGCAATGCAACTAAGGGAAGTATTAAATCTAGATACTAAAGTAGATTTGGAATCTCTCAGTGAAGAGGAGATACAGGCATATTTCCAATTCTTGATGGAGGTACTACAAGCAACCGCAGACAGCGAAGGTAATCCCCAGGTAGTTTACCCCTTGCTGGCAAATAATACAGACAAACTCGACGAGGTGTTAGCAGAAATATTGCATCGTTGGGGGACAAATACACTGGGGGAAGCCCAAGCAGATGAGGTGGAAAACCTAGCAACAGCTATTTTCAATTTTAGCGCTCTAATTCAGCAATTTCCCTTAGGTGACAAAGCCAGCAATATGGAAATTGCTATCACTGGCTGTGAAGTCGTGCTAAAAGTCAGAACCAGAGAAACTTTGCGTCAAGATTGGGCAATGACGCAATATAATCTCGCAATTGCCTACGGGGATAGAATTAAAGGAGACAAGGCAGATAACATTGAAAAAGAGATCGCGGCTTTGACTGCTGCTTTAACTGTCTTAACCAGAGAAGCTTTGCCTCAAAATTGGGCAACAACGCAAAATAATCTCGCAATTGCCTACTATTTTAGAATTAAAGGAGACAAGGCAGATAACATCGAACAGGTGATCGCGGCTTTTATTGCTGCTTTAACTGTCTACACTCCAGAAGCTTTGCCTCTAGATTGGGCAGGTACGCAAAATAATCTCGGACTTGCCTACAGCGATAGAATCAAAGGAGACAGGGCAGATAACATCGAAAATGCGATCGCTGCTTATACTGCTGCTTTAACTATCTACACCAGAGAAGCTTTGCCTCAATATTGGGCAGCAACGCAAAATAATCTCGGTAATGCTTACAGGGACAGAATTAGAGGGGATAAAGCTGAGAATTTAGCAATGGCGATTGCTTGTTTCCAAAAAGCTCTCAAAGTTTATAGTTTTGACACTTTTCCCTACGAATGGGCAACCACGCAAAATAATCTCGGTCTTGCTTACAGTCACACAATCAGAGGGGATAAGGCTGAGAATTTAGAACTCGCAATCGCTTGTTTGCAAGAAGTTCTCTTAGTTTATACTGTTAATGCTTTTCCCTATGAATGGGCAAGAACGCTAAATAATCTCGGAACTGCTTACTGTGAAAGAATTAGAGGAGAAAGAGCAGAGAATTTAGAGGTGGTAATCTCTTATTACCAAGAAGCTTTGACAGTTTTCACTTTTGATGATTTTCCCTATGAATGGGCAAGAACGCTAAATAATCTCGCTAATGCTTACCGTGAGAAAATCAGAGGAGATAATGCTGAGAATTTAGAACTGGCGATCGCTTATTACCAAGAAGCTCTGAAAGTCATAATTTTTGAAGCTTTTCCTGTTGATTGGGCACAAACGCAAAATAATCTTGCGACTGCTTACAGTTCTAGAATTAGAGGGGATAAAGCTGAGAATTTAGAACTAGCGATTACAACTTACCAAGAAGCTCTAAAAGTCAGGACTTTTGAAGCTTTTCCTGTTGATTGGGCACAAACGCAAAATAATCTTGCGACTGCTTACAGTTCTAGAATCAGAAGGGATAAAGCTGAGAATTTAGAACTGGCGATTACAACTTACCAAGAAGCTTTAAAAGTCAGGACTTTTGAAGCTTTTCCTGTTGATTGGGCACAAACGCAAAATAATCTTGCGACTGCTTACAGTTCTAGAATCAGAGGGGATAAAGCTGAGAATTTAGAACTAGCGATCGCAGCTTACCAAGAAGCTCTAAAAGTCAGGATTTTTGAAGCTTTTCCTATTGAATGGGCAGGTACGCAAAATAATCTCGGTCTTGCTTATAGTGACAGAATCAGAGGGGATAAAGCTGAGAACTTAGAACTGGCGAGCGGTTGTTTCCAAAAAGCTCTCAAAGTTTATACTTTTGACACTTTTCCCTATGAATGGGCAGGTACGCAAAATAATCTCGGTCTTGCTTATAGTGACAGAATCAGAGGGGATAAAGCTGAGAACTTAGAACTGGCGAGCGGTTGTTTCCAAAAAGCTCTCAAAGTTTATACTTTTGACACTTTTCCCTATGAATGGGCAGGTACGCAAAATAATCTCGGTCTTGCTTATAGTGACAGAATCAGAGGGGATAAAGCTGAGAACTTAGAACTAGCGATCAGTTGTTACCAAGAAGCTCTCAAAATTAGAAATTTTCATGCTTTTCCTATTGATTGGGCAACCACACAAAATAATCTTGCTAATGCTTACATTTGTAGAATTAGAGAGGAGCGGGAAGGTAATTTAGAACTAGCGATCAGTTGTTACCAAGAAGCTTTCAAAATCAGAACTTTTGAAGCTTTTCCTGGTGATTGGGCGCAAACACAAAATAATCTCGCTTTTGCTTACCGAAACAGAATCAGAGGGGAGCGGGCAGATAATTTAGAGCGGGCGATCACAGCTTACCAAGAAGCTCTCAAAGTCAGAAGTTTTGACACTTTTCCCCAAGACCATGCATTCTCTTTATGGGGACTAGGAATTGTTTACCAAAGCACAAGCAAGTTGATTTTAGCTGACAATGCCTTTAAATCGACCATTGACACAGTAGAATCTTTGCGGGAAGAAATAGTATCTGGAGAAGAAAGCAAACGCAAACAAGCGGAAAAATTTAACGAAGTTTATAGCCGCATGGTAAAAGTTTGCTTGAAATTAAATAAAACTACCGAAGCAATTGAATATGTTGAACGTAGTAAAACCCGCAATTTAGTTGAACAAATCCTCGAACGCGACTCTAAAACCTTCTTCCCTCCAGAAGTAGTCACTCAATTAGAAACATACAGGGATGAAATAGCCGTAGGACAATATCAAATCCAAAATGGTAAAGCCGAAAATCCCCAACAATTAGCACAACGTCTCCAACAATTGCGACAGCAGCGTAATGAATTGCAAAACCGCTACTTACCTGTTGGTTATGGTTTCAAATTCGACTCTTTCCAGCGTACTTTAGATGAGCGTGCAGCCATTATTGAGTGGTATATTCTCGGCGATAAAATTCTGGCGTTTATTGTCACAAAAAGAGGAGAGTTGACAGTTTGGCAATCCCAGCCAGAAGATAGAGAAGCTTTGAGGAATTGGGCAAATCAATATTTGAAAAACTATCGCAATCAAAAAGACCAATGGCTTAATACCTTAGAAGAATCACTCAAAGAATTAGCCTCGATTCTGCACATTGATGAAATATTAACTCAGATACCAAAGCACTGCGATAAACTCATCCTAATTCCCCATCGGTTTCTGCATTTATTCCCCCTTCATGCAATTCCAGTAAATCAAAATTCTGAAAATTCGCGTTGTCTTCTGGATGTATTTGCTGGTGGTGTGAGTTATGCACCCAGTTGTCAACTACTGCAACAGGTACAAAAGCGAAAACGCCCAGATTTTCAATCCCTATTTGCGATTCAAAACCCTACAGGCGATTTAAACTATACAGATTTAGAAGTACAAGTTATTCAAAGCTACTTTAATCCTGCCAACGTTCTGAAAAAAACAGCAGCAACACTCACAGCAATTAATAATTCTGACTTAAATACTTACCACTGCACTCACTTTAGCTGTCACGGGTATTTTAACTTGACAAATGCCAGTAAATCAGCCCTAATTTTGGCAAATGCACCCGTCGCAGACACACCAACAAAACCCGACTCCGAACGTTACCTGGATGTGCGATTGGGTGAAACCCATGATTTAGAAAAATGTCTTACCCTAGATAAAATCTTCGCTCTCAAGTTAGAAAAATGTCGCCTCGTCACTCTTTCCGCGTGCGAAACCGGATTAATTGATTTCACCAATACCAGCGATGAATATATTGGCTTACCCAGTGGTTTT
>NZ_NTFS01000272.1 GCF_002289455.1 Brunnivagina elsteri CCALA 953 | reverse complement strand
ACTTAGAGTAATCCAAGAAATAAATGATCCAACTGTTGATCCTGAGTCGCTATGTAATAGACAGAGATGCTTCATTGGGCTTCGCTCCATTCAGCATGACAATTGGGCACTTTTTTACTTGGAACACTCTTACACCTAATTCCCTTAATTTTTCCTGAAGTTGTTCGATTTGCGGTACGCCCTTGGCGTTAAGCTTGCTTATCGCGCAACTCTCGTTTCTGCTTCAGCTTGCTGTCTCGCTATTTTTTCCTGTTGTAGTGCAGTTCGTAACTCGTCGGGGAACAGTAATTTTTCCCCGTGTCTTCGCGATAAAAACCAATTAATGTATCTTCTACTTGCAACCGTAATTGTAGAGGTTCGCTACGATTATCTGTGATGAGTTCATATTCATCATTCCGTAACCGATAACCACGCAACTGTTCTTCAATCCAATCACCTTTAGGATCGAACAACCAATATTCTTGAACCCCTAACTGTTCGTATAGGGTTTTTTTATGTCCGGTATCTTCCTCTTTTGTATCGGGGGAAGTCATTTCAAAAATTACCGATGGCACTTCTCCTTCTTCCCAAATCTTATAATTATCCCGTCCTCCGGGAGTAACATTAAAAATCACCATGACATCTGGTGCAACACGCAAACGGGGATATCCTTGAGCATAGTAGAGAAATTGGTCTGCCAGAACAGTCGCTTGACGACCTTGTAAATATTGCCTTAAGACTTCTAAGGTAGCGAGTATGGCACATAGATGCAGGTAACTTTCAGCCAAGGGTTCACCGTCAGAACTTGGGTAAAAAATCTCTGTTGCTTGGGGTTTGGGTACTAGACTAGTCATAATTAGTCTAATTTTTGAATTGGGTTGGAATTAGAATAATTGTACTATTTTAGCGTTGGATTTTAGATGATTTGGGTTGAAGAATTTCGCAACAGAAATATGTAGCGACTGTCTTGAAAGTTAGCTTAATGCACTTGTTCGGGTTTACATAAGTAAAAAGAATGTTTTGACCCAATTATGATTTAAATTATTTAAGTCTGATATGTTAAGAATGTCAGGGAATCTTGATAAATAGGAAATGGGTGTACGGATTGACAGTACTTTCAGGATGCGATATTCTGAATAATCAGGGGAGGCGTATAACTTTGATTTTTGAGCCTCTGAAAGTATTATTCTTGCGTTGTTTTTTTTGGTTGTAAATAAGCCTAAAATTAACTTTGTAATCTAAACATTGATTTGAGATTTTGTTACGGTTGACAAAAAAACATATTTGCGATTCAGCCAAAAAGATATATATTTGCAGCGATATGACAAGTCTAAAATTTGCTTTGAAACCCAATATTCTATTATGGTAATTTTAGATAAATATTTTGATTTGCAGAATAATGGAAGTGTCAATTTTCCTTGTGGAATTTAGAGATTTTGTGGTTTAAATAATTTTAGTTTTCCCGGTATCATAATGTTGGGTTGCGCTCAATCTATGGGGGAATTGCGATCGCACTAGAAATTACCATAATAAAATGTTGGGTTACAGCGCAAATATAGATTTATCATATTGCTACAAATACCACTCTTGCGCTTGCACCCAACCTACAATAAAATCTTTCAAGACTAAGCGATCGCAATCCCATGTAGGTTGGGTGAAGGCTTTGCGTAACCCAACACATGATATGAAGAAAACAGAAATTATTTAAACCACAAAAATACCTAAACTCAGCGACTAAGCTTAGACGCATCTAAATGATATCTTTTTAACCCTGAAAGCCTTGCTATGACGTTTTCGGTATACAAATTAAGTGAGTTTTAGCTTAAGAGACACTTTAAACAATTTATAAAATGTTGGGTTACGACGCAAATATAGATTTATCAATTCGCTATAAATATCTCTCATGCGTCTCCACCCAACCTACAATAAAATATACCACTACTAAATTTATACCGAACTCCCTACCCTCGCATATCATCCAAAGGCAAATATTCTTTTAATATTTCCGTTTCCCCTGCTTTTACAACTGGGATTGATAGGGGTACAGTAGTTAATGGTGCTAACATCTGTTCGAGTTGCTGCAATGCCGACAAATTACCACATAATAGTAATTGGTCGCGAACTAGTAAATCAGTATTTTTTTCTGGTAACTTAATAAACCTACCATCACGACGCATTGCTTGAATCTGAACACCAAAACCTTCTATTAATTCCAAGTCAGCAATACTTTTACCCAAAACTGGACAGCTATTATCTAAATTAACCCACTGACAAGCAGTATTTAATGTGGGAATTGCCGCTTGCCCTTTGGCAAATTCATCCAGGGCTGAAAATTCTCCATCTTCCCCTACGATTAATAACCTATCCCCTTCCTCTAATTTGGTTTTTGCGTCGGGATAATCTATTTCCTTACCACCTACACGCTGAATTGCCATTAAACTTACACCCGTCAAATAACGGATATCAGCTTCCTCCAAACTCATTCCCACCAATGGAGAACCAACAGGTAACACATACCAACGACGGTTTAAATCTTGGGTAGCTTCCCGCAAACCACGGGAGACTTCCGATTCGGTTTCTTCAGGACGTAAATCTAAATAATGGCGATCGCGGATTTCTTGCATTTCCCGTTGAATCAGGGATGGGGATAATCCCAAGTCTGTTAATAAATGTGTAGCCATTTCCAAACTTGCTTCAAACTCCGGTTGAACGACTTCCCTAGCACCCAACTGGTAAAATACCTCAATGCTTTTATTATTATTCGCCCGTACCACAATATCCAATTCCGGCGATAATTCCAAAGCACGCTTTAACGACATTCTACTACTCATCGGATCGGGAAGTGCGATCGCCATTCCTTTGGCATAATTCACTCCTGCGGTTTCTAATACATGAAAGCTCACACAATTTCCGTAAACATACGGTATCTTTGCATCGCGTAATTGCTGAACTCTACTCTCTGACTGGTCTATAACAACCACAGGGAAATCATGTTGCTGTAATAATTTAACCAAATTTTTCCCAACACGTCCGTAGCCACACACAACCACATGGTCTTTCAGAGGCAAATCATCGGCAATTTCCAAAGCTTGACCTTCACCACTAATGTAAGGTTTTAACCAAGGAATCGATTCCAACCAATCAAAAGCAACTGGAACTAACCGCAACAGAAAGGGAGTTATCACCAAAGTAACTGCCGTCGTTCCCAAAATCAGTAAATATACTCGTCTAGAAACTAACCCTAAAGCCTGCCCCTCGCTAGCAAGTACAAAGGAAAATTCCCCAATTTGAGCCAATCCCACACCTGCAATAATTGCCGTCTTCAATGGATAGCGGAATAATTTGACAATGGGGGTAATAATTAAAAACTTACCAATTAATACCAGCGCTACCAAACCGAGAATTAATTCCAGATTGTTCCATAAAAACATTGGGTCAATTAACATGCCAATGGCAACAAAAAACAAACTGGCAAAAATATCCCGCAACGGTTCCACATAAGTCAGAGTTTGGTCGGCATACTCAACTTCCGATATCATTAAACCAGCGACAAAAGCCCCCATTTCAATCGAAAGTCCCAAATATTCCGTCAGCAGCGCAATTCCCAAACACAAAGTCACAACACCTAACAAAAATAATTCTCGGCTTTCCGTGCGTGCTAATAATCGCAGCAATCGCGGTATCACCCATTTTCCCGCCACAATTGCCCCAGCCGCAAACAAAGCAATTCGTCCCAATGCGATCGCAACAGCTATGCCAATCTGTTCAACAGGTTTATCAAGGGCAGGTAACACCGCTAACATTAACCCCAAAGCCAAGTCCTGCACCACCAAGATACCCAGCAAAACCTGCCCGTGGGGTGTTTCGGTCTCATTCCGTTCCATCAGGCATTTGAGGACAACAGCAGTGGAAGACAGGGATAAAATTGCCCCCAAAAATACACCTTGGGGTGGAGATGTCACCCAGCCAAAACCAAGGGATACTAATGTTGTCACCGAGATAGTTAAGACTATTTGTAAACCACCACCACCGAGTGCGATCGCTTGAACTTTTTTGAGTTCTGCAAGCGAAAATTCCACACCCAACGCAAACAGCAAAAATGCTACACCAAACTGTGCTAACGTCTCAACTTGGATTAATTCCTTAATTAGCCCCAGTCCAGTTGGTCCCACAACCATCCCGCCGATGAGATAACCTAGTAAAACAGGTTGTCGTAATAGCGCCGCGATTAAACCACCACAGGCAGCGACAGCGAGAACCAAAACTAAATCTATAATTAATCTAAAATCTTCTTGCACAGTTTTTTAAAGAACTCTTAATCTAAAGAACTATTAAGACGTATTAACCTCAGCATACAAATTTTTATATATCTGTGGGGATTTTCTGGCTAAGAGAAATACCAACGCGAATTTTAATTAACAGCAATTATCAAGTCATATCTCGTTCTGGCGAAAGCTTGATTGAGCAAGTTATATCTTAAGATTCAAGAATCCCCGTCTATGAAAGATTGGGGATTGTCAAAGCGTCTCTAAATAACTTAATAAATCAGCCATTTCTTTGGTGTTAGGCTGAAATTTAGGCATTGGTGGAGTCTCGCCACTTGTTACTTGCTGAATTAATCCATATTCAGATTTACGCCTGGAAACTCCTTGTAAACTGGGACCAACTCGTCCATCAGCTTCTAAACCATGACATCCAGCGCAGTTAATTTGGAAGATAGCATGTCCTTGTACTGGGTTGCCTTGAAGGGCTAAAACAGTCTTAACGTATGGATCGGAGGCTTGTACCACACGCACGACAAATATGCTTAATACAATCGCAAGCAAAATTGCCAGCACCATTAAAATGAAGCGCTGTAAAAAAATCTCAGGTGTGGGAATCCGGTTATCCAAGAGGGTTACTTTGAAAGTCAGGTTTACAAAAATTTTTCATTTCATACACATAGCTTAAAAGTTCTTGATGCTGTCTGCAAGCAGGAACGGATGTTTTTCTATTACCTCCACCAAATAAAAGCAATATCGAAGGCGGGATTTATACCGAATTTGCTAGAATCGGGAATAGAGATAAAGTTTTAATGAACGTAACAAGGAGATTAAAAGTGGTTGAACCCTTATTGTGCGGTATGGTTCTAGGTCTGAGTCTTATTACTTTGTCGGGATTGTTCTATAAGGCATATATTCAGTACAAGCGTGGAAATCAACTCGGAATTTAGGTAAATGGGCAAGGGGAATAGCGAGTGTCATGCAGATACTGAATAGACTTGAATAATATAGAACCCCTCTCCAAACCTCTCCCCTTGCTAAAGGGAGAGGCTTAAGAATTTTTTGATGAGAAAGCAGAAAGGAAACCTCTAAATCCATTTATGGGTTTCAAATAAGGACACCTTTTTATTTTTTTCATAAATAAATTTAGAGAGCAATGGGTGGTGTCGGTTTCCGTCCCGTCCAATTGCGGAGGGCTTTAAACCAATAAGGCAGAGGACAAAAAATATATTTTATTCCTTCTGCCTTCTGCCTTTTTCGGTAACTACACTAAATAAGTCTTTTAAGTGCCCAATCCCCAATCCCCTATTCCCCATTCCCTTCAATTTGGTAAAAAGTTAATCCTGTATTCCCATAGGTTTTTTCACCGCAAATTTCCCAAGTCGGAATAATTGGTGCTTTCCATCTTTTGGGTTTGTGTTCAACTGCGATCGCACCGTTTTGGTCTAAAAGTTGATGTTGCGCTATAGTTTCCAGTACGGGTTGATATAAGTCACTTGTATAGGGTGGATCGAAGTAGATGCAGTCAAATTGTTGTCCCGCAAGTTTTGGTAAAGTCTTGAGGACATCACCCCGCAATATTTGGTATTTTTGGTCAGATGAAGCTACTTTCTGCCAATTTTCTTGAATAATTGCACAGGCACGACTCGATTGTTCGATGCCCACTACAAAACTTGCGCCACGACATAGGGCTTCTGCCCCCATCGAACCACTCCCAGTACAGATATCGAGCCAGCGACAACCAGAAATCTCACTCTGCCAAATATTAAATAATGCTTCTCTTACCCGTGCGACCGTTGGACGTATCTCTTGCCCTGGTAAAGTTTTCAGCAGGCGATTTCCGTATATTCTTAGGCTCATTCGATTTTGGATTTTGGATTTTAGACTAATTCCAAAATACTTTATCCTTTCCCTTATTTTCTTTTTCCTTTTTTCTTTTTCTTTTTTTCTCCTTTCTCTTTTTTCCCCTATATATTACGCTGCTACTTCTATCAAAACTTGAGAGACAAAATTTGAGAGAATTTGCAAGCCAATATTAGAGGACTTTTCGGGGTGAAATTGGACAGCCATGAGGTTATCACGAGAAATCGCAGCAGTGATACTTTGATTTCCGTGGGTTACGATCGCAGCTTTATCACTGGGATTACTAGGATCGACATAATATGAGTGAACGAAATATACCCAAGGTTGTGGGGGTAAGTGTTCCCATAACAGGTGTTTTGGCTGGGTAAATTCGAGTTGGTTCCAACCCATATGGGGAATTGTAATATTGGGTTCGGGGAGGAAACGTCTAACCTTTCCGGGAATAATTCCGAGTCCAGGTTCCCTTCCTTCCTCGGAAGATTCAAAGAGAATTTGCAAACCCAAACAGATACCAAGAAAAGGTTTTCCCGATGCGATCGCATTTTTTATGGGTTGTTCTAAAGAACGCGATCGTAAATGTTGAACTGCCGGATCGAAAGCACCAACACCAGGCAAAACAACAGCATCCGCTTGTTCGATAACTTTTGGAGAGTCTGTGATTTTAGGAGTTGCCCCGGCTTTTTCCAGTGCTTTGCAGACTGAATGTAAATTTCCCATGCCGTAATCGACGACTGCGATTGTTGCCATTGACTTTCTCCCGATAAACTATTTATTGTGGAGACTTTTTATATTGTAATTAATAATTGCTATGACGAAAAGATTTATATTAACTTCTTTTGATATTTGGTTGCCCCATCACACATCAAATTCGTCGGATGATTTATTGGAGTTGGTCAACAAGGTCAACTTTGTCCCTAATGATTTGATTTTTTTAAGGAAATTACCTGTGGATGTCAAAACTGCCAGCGCAAAAGTAATAACCCAAATTGACGAAACACAACCAGACTATATCATCTGTTGTGGGATGGCAGAAAGTCGGAGCAAATTAAGTGTGGAATCAAATGCTCGTAGCACAGTCCATATTGGAGAAGATTGGAACGAATCAATTTTGCGTACATCTATAGATTTAGATAACTTAGTACGGCAGTCAACAGCACTTGAAATTAGTCACAACTGTGGTCGATTTGTCTGTGAAGGATTGTATTATTCGGTACTAAATTATCTCAATTTACATTCCCAATTTCATCCAAATAAATCTTCTTGCATATTTATTCACGTTCCCATTTTGACCAAAGATAATTTATCGGTTGTCTTGGAAGGTTTTCTATCAATTATTCACTGTCTGGCACTTTCACCAAGTTAGTAGCGTCTTGAAAGTGAAGAAAATCTATCAGTATATGTTGCCATTCTTACTCGCTTTTTCCCTAGCTCAGACAACTCCAACCCCACTTCCCCCTGAAGAAGTGGTTCAAACTCAAGAGGTACGTTCCCTACCTGGTAGGCTAGACAATGTACCAGTATTCAATAGTAATAGCCCGGAAAAAGTCGTCAAAGAAGGGATTTTACTTTCTACTTTCCCCCCAGCAGGCAAAAAAAATCCCGAAGCACATCTAAATTTTCCCTTTAGCAGGAGATTTGATGTTTTTGCCCATCACGTTTACCAAGCACCAACTCCCGATAATCTGCGATCGCTTTACCTTGGCATCATCTTATACAATCCTGGCAAGGAACCTGTCAAGGTCAGCGTCTTACAAGCAGCCAGCTATCTGAGCCAACCAGACGCACCATTTATCGAGCTACCTGCCTTTGCTCAGAACCTAGATGGTAAAGTGTATGCAGGTCCTGGTAGTCGGGTAATGAGCGATATTTTGCGGGGATTACGACAAGATGTTTTCCCCAAGGAGATTACGATCGCACCTGGGCAATATCAAATGTTGCAAAATACTTCCATTTCAGTGCAAGGATTGACACCACCTCTTAACGGCAGATCGACCTATGCAAGGTTGCGGACTAACGGTACTATCTATGCAGCCAGTTTAGCGATGGCTGCCCGTACTAATCCTGATGGTAGCGAAAAAGCACCAACCTTGGAAGAATGGAAAAACCTCTTAAACAACGGTGAATTATCCACTCCTAGAGATGTTATCCCCACACCACCAGAACAAACCACTGGGAGAAAATATGGACGTGTTGCGGGGGTTGCTAGGGGTTCCTATTGGAGAGCATCAATTACCGATAATTCCAAAACCAAATTTTTAACGATTCCCCAAACTGGACAGAAATTTTCCTATGGTTTGAGTACGTTACATGGTGGAACTTTGGGGACAAATCAAATTCAAAGTGCCCCAATGTTAGCTCGTTACCCCGATACTGCATACTTTGCCCACGGTAACTATGGGGTGCAATATAGTTTAAGATTGCCTCTATATAACAATACTCAAACAGTGCAAAACGTAGCAGTTGCTGTACAGACACCTATTAAAGAGGATGTGTTGAGTAAGAAAGGATTGCGGTTTTTTGCAGAACTTGCGCGTCCAACCTTTTTTAGAGGTACTGTGAGAGTTCGTTATCGCGATGATTTGGGTAAATTCCAAACTGATTTTGTGCATTTGGTACAAAAACGCGGACAATCCGGGGAACCATTAGTTGCCCTGCCAATTAAACCAGGTGAAAGAAGACTTGTGGAAGTTGATTTTCTCTATCCCCCCGATGCTAGTCCTCCCCAGGTTTTGACAGTGCAGACTTTGGATAGTAATAATTTACCCAATCCAACCAAATAAACCAATAATGTAGAGACGTGAAATTACCCTTCGGGAACTTGCTACGCGTCTCTCTTAGAGG
>NZ_NTFS01000271.1 GCF_002289455.1 Brunnivagina elsteri CCALA 953 | reverse complement strand
CCTTATTGTTGGCTGATTCAATGGGTAAAACACTCGCTGCTAATGATAACTCCAGCATTATTTTTACTGATTTATCTAGGATTATTTCTCTACAGCGGCTCTGCTTTGGGTGTTGGACTAGTAGTTGCAGGTGGTGTATTACTGGTGACAGCCCTAGTAGGCTTTTGTGGTCTTTATCGCCTCCTGGGAATTCATACCAATCAGCCCAACGAGCAACTTTAGAAGCCTTCACCCGCTCTAGCCCTCAAGCTAAAGAAAGTGCAATCGGGGTTAGCTAGAAAAGGTAACGGGTGGCTGCTCACCTGCTTGAAACAAAGCTGAGTGTTTTGCAATCTGAATACACCATCTAAATCCAGGAGTTCCGTCATGGACACTAATCTTCCGATTGAAAGTCCGTCTTTATCACGCCGGCAATTCCTCAACTTCATTACCGGCGCGACTGTTGCTGTCACCGCTGGTTCTGCGCTCTATGTCGCTGGCAAATTCTTCATTCCTCCAGCAGAAAAAATGGGAGCGGGGGGAGCTATTCTCGCCAAAGATATTCTAGGGAACCTAATCCCAGCCAGCCAAATCCTGGCAGAGTCGCCAGGAAGCCGTGCCCTAGTCGCAGGTCTGAGTGGTGAACCCACATATTTGATTGTCAAAGAAGATCACACACTGGACAGCATCGGGATTCTTGATAACTGTACCCACTTGGGCTGTACCTTTCCTTGGAATCCAATGGAACAGCAGTTTCAATGTCCCTGTCATGGTTCCCGCTATGCCCCAGATGGAACAGTAGTAAGAGGTCCCGCTCCTCTCCCCCTCAAGATTTTCCACGTTGCCGTCATCAATAACAGCATTTTGATTTCACCCTGGACGGAAACTGATCCTCGCACTGGAGAAAAGCCTTGGTGGGTATGATGCTTGTTGCTAAACACCCGAAAAATTACAAATATTCCTCTCTTTGATTTCAAAATTAAAGACAGTTTCAGACAGGACTTAGATCCCCGTCTGAAACGGAGGCTACGTGTGATGGTTGGGGTATTAAACCCTTTATTTGTGTAATTGCATCCTACTTTTCCAAAGCTTCTCCTGCTGCTTTCCAACCTTGAATACTAGGAGGAAAACCCCGCACATTAGTACGTCCTAACATTTGCAAACTCATAACTCCCATTGCCGTTCGATAACCTGTTGTGCAATAGAGGACTACAGGGCTATCTTGGGGAATTTTATCAATATCTGCAATTAAGGTTTGCAAGGGAATATTAATGGCGTTGGGAATATGACCTGAGGTATATTCAGAAGGCTGTCTAACATCAATTAATACAGCATTATCATTTTTAAGAATACTTTTGAGACCTTCTGTGTTTGCGATCGTGTAATAATTGCTAGGCAGAGAATTTAAAAAATGATCGATCGCCTCTGATAATTTAGCTTGGGGCATAGAACTAGCAGATGCGAGGGGAATTGGTGCGATCGCAAAAATAAAAACACATAAGGTTCCCAGTAATAATGTTAGAAAAAGATTCTTCATATTTTTCTCCTAAAGTTGCGTGAGTGACATCTAACGCAGTTGGGCTGAAACACTTTAGCCCAGCAGGTTGAATACTCGTCATCCTGCGCCATTCTTCATCATTTGGCTCAAAATTTCCTGGACAATTTGCACCCCTGTCACAGCTTGCCAGGCAAACAATCCCAGTAAAATCAGGTTGAGGGAAACGTGGATGCTGCGAACCCAGTCATGCTTCTGCATAAAGGGAACTAACGCAGCAGATGTGGAAATCAACCCCACCATTCCCAATCCAGCAAACAGATGGGGACTAATTACAATCTTGCCATTATTGAGGTAAGTTACCGTGATTCCCCCAATCGCGCCCATCACCATCAGTGCCAGGAGTATCGAGCCAATTTGATGATGGCGGATAGCAAACCGACCCTTTACCAGTTCTTTTTTAGACTCTCCTTCTGCCAGCCTCGTCCGCCGAACTTGCACACCCAGATACATGGCATAGAGTGCAACGACTAATAAAATCCACATGGTAATCGGGTGGAAAAAGCTGAGATAGGGCTGGAGAACTGCTAGATTATGCAAACTCATAATGGTTATCTCCAAAGTATTTGCGTATGCTAAATTCACTCAATCAATATTGAATCAGAGGGCTGCTTGAGCTAAATTAACAACTCTGTTTCTACGATTACCCTGACAGGCTGTTGTTTGATTTATTGAATGAATTGAATCAATTGATTAAACACGTTACAAAACGTAAGAAAATTATTACCAGAATTAATCAGAGTAATGTCCCAGCCAAATATTTAAGTTTGTAAATTGAACAAAATTTTTTATTAATATTAGGAATTCATAATGGTTAAAAAGATACTTATGAAGTAAAAATAAAATTATTGTAGTCTTATAACCGAATGGCACTAAGTTAAGACATAGCCCTTGCCCTGACTGCTTCCCAGCCTGGAGGCTGGGAAGCAATTCGGAGAGGCTCCGCCTCCAAAGGCTTAACGAGAGGCAGAGCCTCTCGAAATACATTCCCAGCCTGGAGGCTGGGAACGAGGTGAAACAAGACTTTCGGCTTATCTTCGTGCCATTCGTCTTATAACCTTAGTTATAGCCATATTTCTTGATGAACCAAATTTTGACAAATTGAGTCAAGACGCAATAGCAAGTGAGGATTAAAAATAACCAGAGAAAATAAACGGCTGGTAAGGGAACAAACCCTAAACTGGATGCGATGGGCGAAAAGGGTAGATACATGGCGACTCCCATCACGGTAGCGGTGATCAGCAGCATGGGTAAAGAAGCCCGACTCTGGAAAAAAGGCACCTTTGCCGTGCGAATGACATGGACAATTAGCGTTTGAGTCATCAGACTTTCCACAAACCAACCCGTTTGAAACAACGCTTGCTGGTCTACAGAGTTCGCCCCAAACACAAACCACATCAGGGCATAGGTAGCATAGTCAAAAATGGAGCTAATCGGACCGATGAAGATCATAAATCGCCGGATATTATCAATTTTCCACTTTGGTGGCTTGATGAGGGCTTCTTGATCCACATGATCGAAGGGGATGCCCGTTTGCGAAAAGTCGTAGAGGAGATTATTGATCAATATCTGCACAGGTTGCATGGGTAAAAATGGCAGCAGCGCACTCGCACCCAAGACGCTAAACATATTGCCAAAGTTAGAGCTAGTGCCCATTCTGATGTATTTGATGATGTTGGCAAACGTCTTGCGACCTTCGGTTACCCCAGATTCTAGGACTAACAAGTTTTTTTCTAATAAAATGATGTCTGCGGACTCTTTAGCAATATCAACTGCTGTATCAACTGAAATACCTACATCTGCCTCTCGTAAAGCAGCCGCATCATTGATGCCATCTCCCATGTATCCCACAATGTTGCCTTTTTTTCGCAGCACTTGAATAATTTTGGCTTTTTGGGTGGGAGAGAATTTGGCAAAAATGGTTGTGGTTACAGCAGCTTTAGCTAATTCATCATCCGATAAAGAGTCAATATCGCTACCTAGTAAGACATTTTGAACTGGCATCCCCACATCTTTGCAGATTTTACGAGTAATAATCTCATTGTCGCCGGTGATGATTTTTACATCAACGCCATTGCGCTTGAGAGCTTTAATCGCCTGGGCTGCGGAATCTTTGGGCGGATCGAGAAACGCAATGTTACCCAACAAAACCAAATCTTTTTCATCGGCGATCGCATAATGTAACTGATCCGGTGGCATGACTTTATATGCCACCGCAATTACCCGTAACCCCTCAGAATTTAGCTTTTGTTGTAAGTCTGCAACCTTGGTATGGACTGACTCATCTATTGGCAAAACCTTGTCATTGACTTTGAGTTGCGTGCAGACTTTGAGAATTTCTTCAACAGCACCTTTGCAAATCAGTATGTGCTGTTTTCCCATCTCTTCAACGACAACAGACATCCGACGACGCACAAAGTCAAAGGGAATTTCATCAAATTTCTGGTAGTTTGTTTCAATATTTAAAGCTTTAAGTTCTTCATTGTGATCGAGAACGGCGACATCTAATAAATTTTTTAAGCCAGTCTGGTAAAAGCTATTGAGATAAGCATACTTTAGGACATCGGTGCTTTCTTGACCGTAGGGATCTAGATGCCTCTGCAAAACGATTTTGTCTTGGGTTAAGGTGCCTGTTTTGTCAGTACAAAGAATATTCATCGAGCCAAAGTCTTGAATCGCATCAATGTTTTTGACAATAACCTTTTTGTCAGACATAGCGATCGCACCCTTCGCCAAATTTGCTGTGACAATCACAGGTAACATTTCTGGAGCCAGCCCTACAGCAACCGATAAAGCGAATGTGAATGCCTCAATCCAATTACCTTTAAGCACTCCATTGATCAAAAAGACGAGGGGAGCCATAATTAGCATAAAGCGCATCAACAGCACGGTTACGCCATTCACACCTTTGTTAAAGCTTGTTCGTGTTTTGTGTCCGCTAACGGTTTTAGCCAGGGATGCTAGATAAGTATGACTACCCGTTTCTGCAACAACGGCTGTTCCTGAACCACTGACAACCGCAGTACCCATAAAACAGAGATTAACTAACTCCAATGGGTTTTTCTCCTTATCATCAGGGAGTTCTGGGTGTTTTTCAGAGGGTAGCGACTCCCCAGTTAGGGTTGACTGACTGAGAAATAAATCCTTTGTCGCAATCAGCCTGATATCGGCTGGAATCATATCTCCGGCTGAAAGAAAGATGATATCACCAGGTACCAGCAACTTTACTGCAATTTCTTTTCCGGCGGTGATTCCCTTCTCTTTTTTCGGTGCAGCATCTTTACGGCTCACCGTTGCCGTTGAGCTTACCATTTCCCGCAGCTTTTCGGCAGCTTTGTTCGACTGAAATTCTTGTGAAAAGCGCAGCAACCCACCAAAAACCACCATCGTAAAAATAATGCAAGCGGCTACTACACCCCCAGTTAACAGCGAAACTGTCGCCAGAACAATCAGTAAAAGTGAGAGGGGATTCGTTACCGTTTTCAGCAATTGGATATACCATGTGATCGGTTTTTCGCGGGCGATCTCATTCAGTCCCGATTTCTCTAATCGCCGCTTGGCTTCAGCCTCAGTCAGTCCTTCTAACGAAGTATCGAATAAGTGCAGCACTCCATCCACATCCAGCCGAGCAATATCGATGAGCGCTTGGGATGAATCTACAGACGGGCTAGCTTTCGTTTTCGGCTTTTTGGGTGCATTGGCAGCTTGGCTTAATCGCTTCATAAAATTATTTCCTTTGGCTGTTCCAAAATGACGGTATGACGGGAGGCATAGATTAGATATCTCCGAAAAAGAATCTCAAACCCTTGTCCTATCTAGGTGAAAACCTAATTTCTGGAGATATCTATTCAGTACCCAAATTTTTTTAACCTAAATAGACTAAATAGATAACCTTGCTCATTTACTACTCTGAGTGACTAGAGTTTGATTTACGTCATGAATTAATTGATTACGATATAAATTGTAATGAAAAGCAATAAAGTCTTTACGAAAGTTTGTGTATGACCTCAACGACAATTCTGACTTTTCCCGTCATCTTTCTATCACAGCGATGCGGAAGCCGCCACTATACGTGAACGCGATCAGGAGTGCTATCCTAAAAGTCCTATTTTCCCGTTGTTTTATTCTCATTAAGCGTATTTTATTGATAATAAACCTGTGGGCTGAAACCCTTGCTGTATCCATGTTTCCAAACTTAACGGGAAAAGTCAGGTTGCTAAGAGAACTCCACAGAAAGAAATGCCCAATGTCATTCTGTAGCTTGCTTCCCGCAGGGTGGAACGTACGCGCTGAGTCGCAAAGCGACACGCTGCGCGAACGCGTTGCCGCAGGCTAGAATCTCGCGTAGATGCTGAGTCCCAAGGGGACACGCTACGCGAACGTTCCTCAGCATGACAACACAGGATCATTCATTTTGTGGCTTACTCTAATGTGCTTCAAGCTACCGTTGAATCATTCAATCAAGAAACTCAGATTCACTGCCATTCCCTATCCTCAAGTTCTTTTACTGGTAACAATAAGGTAGCTTCAATTTCCTGCCTAATAGCAGCCGTCACTTCACAATTGCTATTTAGACAATCAAGTAATAGTTGATTGGCATCGTAGTAACGTTGCAATACCTGCTCTTGCTGTTGGGTAAACTGCCAGTGGTGGTTAATATTACGATAATTAGTGATGGTTGTGTTTAGCTGTTGAGACCAAGTTACATAGTTTGTTTGACACCAGCCTGAAAACCGTTCTTGATTTTGCTCAGAATTGGGAAATTGCTCAGAGAGTTGTTGCAGGGATTTATGGAGTCCAGCATCCAAAACAATACCCAGAATGTTCGAGAGAGCATCTCCACAGGCATGAGCGTGGGCAAAGTCAAGGTTTTTATCAATTGCAGATTCTAGCAGTAGGTTGTTTAATGCAGCATCCAGAAACATCCCCTGGTCAAGGCTGCTGGCTAAGACAAAGTTAGAAGGCAGGTGAGGAGTCCGTGAAAGGGCAAGATAAAATGCTCTAATAGTGGCATCTTTTGGTTGGGTGGGAATAGTGCGAGATTTTTGGCTAGCCCAGGTCAAAAACTCTTGTAAATAAGAGTCTTGAGCAACGAGCGCATCAATTTGTTGCTTCATCAACTGTACTAAAGAGTCTGCACTCCGGAGCATAGCAGCCGTCAACAAGAAAATTTCGTGCCAGTGCGGGTCAGTAATGTGGCTAACTAATCCTGACAGTGCTTGCCCAGATGCCTCTAGGTTGTAACTGGCAACAATTTTTCTCGCCGTGAAGTATTCTTGAAATGCCAGATACGAGAAGGAGAAAATTCCCCGCGCCCGTTCTGCTAGTAGCCCATGTTGTGCTTCAATCGTCTTCAGTGCTGCTTCGCTTTCTATTTGCAATTCTTCTACATCCATTGGCACGTCGGTCAGGTTCTGAATGTAGTCACCAATATATTGCTCAACGATGCGTTGCTCAAAAAAATACTGACCTTGCTCAAATGTCGCTGCCGCAATTTGACTCAATAACTTCAGCTTTTGTGGTAATAAAAAACCTCGGTAAACGTCATCTCGTTCAATGCCTCTGGCTTCATCCCATTTCCCCAAAAGAAGGTCTAAACCTTTCTTATAAAAGTCAGTCCGCTTAGTCGGAAATTTTTCTTGACCGTGAAACACCCAGCAGGCAAGATGCAGAAATAGGGGCGTAACTACAAGTTGGCGAAATTGCCAGTTTTCAGGTAAGTCCAGCTTCTGAATAAACTCAGCAGATTGGGCTTGACCATTTTTAATGTTCGTCTTGCTGAATGCCACAAACCATTTTTGAGCAAAGGCTCGGATTTGTTCTGAGGTAAATGGGGCAATCTCAACATCGGTAAAGCCTCGGAGTCCAAGTCTTTGAGATGCTGTTCGACAGGTGGACACTAACTGATTTTTGTGATACTTGTCTGAAAATCTGCGAATTTCGCTTAAGACAGCATTACTTTGTTGGTTAAGAACTTCATCCATGCCATCAAGCAACAGTAACACTCTGCCTGATAAGAGCAAAGTTTCAATCACTGATGGGTTGGAAATTCCAGATGTGAGAAAATAGGAGCGGATGTAATTTAATAGGCTGAACTCGTTGGTGACAATAGAATCTTCAGCAAAATCTCTTAGTGAAATGAAGATTGGCACCTGATTCGCTGCAAATACACCTTGGTTACACTGAATGGCTAGATATTGTAAGAAAGTGGTTTTACCTACTCCTGGTTTGCCTAGCACCCTGAGTTTGGAATATGTTTCAACTGCTTGCATACCAGGTATATGTTTTTGCTCAACCTCACCTAAGCCAAAACGGTCAAATTCTTTGGGATCAAGGTTTTGCAGTGCAGTGATTTCTAACCACTGTTGGCTGGCAATTGATTCCAAAATATTTACATCTATATATATGTCATCGATCGCAACTGGATGATTGATATCTAATAACTGTAAAATCCCACATTGGTCTTGAATTTTGTCAAAGCGTTGCGATCGCACTTGTTGTACTAATCTATCAATATCTAACCCAGGGGGCTGGCTGTATTCTTCTAGTTCCATGAATTCTGCTGGCGGATTGCTAGCAATCTCCCGCCAACTTAGGTCTAATAAAGAACAAATTTCAATAAACACATGACGCTCAACTGGACGACCACTAAAAAAACGCCAAATCGGTTGTCTAGTCTTAAGATTGACTTCAAAAGCTAGATTGTCTTGCGTCCACCCCTTGCGGACAAATGCTCTTTTAGCCTCTTGAACCTTGGTAAGTGATGCCTGGAGCGATCGCTTGACCATAAGATAATAAAACTCCTAATAAAAACTTATGACTTAAACTTTTATTAACTCTATAAACTTTCTATTTTTTCTGATGGTAATAAAATTCTGCTCAATTTAAATCATACAAAAGTCATAGATCAATCTTCATTTCATCGAAATGAAACCAATCCAAAAGTTCTTTATACTGTCAATTCCATGTACATGCGTGGAATCAATTCTGCGAAAACCTTATGAAGATTGAGTTGCGGGCTTCTATGTATTGATTAATGGCTATCAATGATAAGTGATATTAAGGAATCATTAATTTTTTAAAGATTTGTAAATAAATCAAACACTTGGATATTTGAAGCAATTACACGAGCAAAAGTTACTGCGATCAGGTTGTCCATTTTACGTTGTTGGCAATGGTATTCGATACTTCTATTCCGTGGACAATTATGATTGCCATTATTCAAGTAAAGTTTCTAACACTAATAACAAAATTTAAGTATTTATATTGATACAATACCGATTTTATATTTCTATGTTAAGAAAATAAATATACAAGTATGAGAGAAATACAAATTATTGGCGAGAGCTTATCTTGTTTATTTACTTATACCAATTCTTTATGAAGCTGCATAAAATTTTACCCTACCCTAACC
>NZ_NTFS01000270.1 GCF_002289455.1 Brunnivagina elsteri CCALA 953 | reverse complement strand
ATTTTACATACAATTTATTTAAGGTTTATTCTTAGTAGCAAAAAAAGTTTAGTCTTTGATTAAAGATCACAAGCAATTGTTTTAGCAATGCTACGTCTCTACGTCTTTTCCGGAGATGTCTATTGATTTATGGACTATATTTATAAATTTTCCCACATCCCTAAACATAAAAAAATAACCTTTCCTAGAAAAACAGGAAGGGCATTTTATTTTAATTTTATTTACACTAACCAAAAATCCCCGTCTAGAAATTAGCGGGGAGTATGACAACACTTACACATTAGCTTGCTGACGTTGATACAACGACCAATACAAACCCTTCTCCCGGAGCAAACTATCGTGAGTACCCCTTTCCGCAAGCACACCACGTTCCATTACCAAAATTTGGTCGGCACGTTTCAAAGGTGCAAAACGGTGAGCGATAATAAATACTGTGCGCCCTTGCGATACTTTCTGCAAGTTTTGCAACACCTGTTGTTCGGTTTCCGCATCTAAGGCACTCGTCGCTTCATCCAGGATAAGAATAGGTGCATTACAGAGGAACAATCTTGCTAAGGCAATCCGTTGTCTTTGTCCCCCAGATAAAGCTGTACCCCTTTCCCCCGCGTTGGTTTCGTAACCATTAGGTAATTGACTGATAAAATCGTGAGCAACTGCCATCCGTGCCGCTTCAACAACTTCTTCGGCAGTGATATCGGGGTTTCCCAGGGTGATATTCTCCAAAATAGAAGAGTTGAACAAAAAGTCTTCTTGGAGTACCACACCTATTTGTTGACGCAAGGATGCTAAATCGGCGCTTTTAATATCGAACCCATCAATCAAAATACGTCCTGATTCAATGGTGTACAACCTCTGCAACAACTTTGACAGCGTACTTTTACCCGAACCGCTCCTTCCCACAATCCCAATAAATTGTCCCGGTTCCACATCCAAGGAGATACCACGCAATATGGGTTCAGTGTTGGCTTTGTAGCGGAAAAATACTTGTTCAAACGATACTTGCCCTTTCAATGGTGGCAGAACCAATCCAGTACCGGGTTCAGCTTCCGGGGCAACATTCAAAATATCGCCAATTCTGTCTACTGATAATAAAACTTGTTGCAAATTTTGCCAAAGTTGGACTAAGCGCAATAGGGGACCAGTAACGCGCCCAGCAAGCATCTGAAACGCAACTAATTGACCAACAGTAAGCTTTTGCTCAATGACTAATTTAGCTCCAAACCAGAGAATTAAGAGGCTGGATAAATTGGTTAGGAAGTCACCAATATTACTACTAATGTTTTGCGTCGTTGAGGCTTTGAAACCAGTCCGAACAAATCGGGCAAATAACCCTTCCCATCTGTCCCTAGCAACTGGTTCGGCGGCATGGGCTTTGACGGAGTGAATCGCTGTGATGGTTTCGACTAAGAAAGATTGACTGTCGGCACTGCGGTTAAAGGTTTCGTTTAACCAGTTACGTAATATCGGCGTAGCAACTAACGTCAGTATGGCGAATAAAGGTAATACTGCTAACCCCGCAAAAGTAAGGGGGATACTGTAGTAGGACATCAACGCCAAATAGACGACAGCGAAGATACTATCTAAAACAACAGTTAATGCTGTACCCGTGAGGAATTGGCGAATTTGTTCGAGTTCCTGTACCCGTGCCACCGTATCACCAACCCGACGGGATTCAAAATAAGCCAGAGGTAGCCGCATCAAGTGGCGAAATAGCTGGGCTGACAGGCTTAAATCGAGACGACGAGCGGTATGGGTAAAGATAAATAACCGCAATATACCGAGAATCGATTCAAAAGATGCGACTGATAATAGCGCGATCGCCATTACATCTAATGTGGGCAAACTCTCCTGTACCATCACCTTGTCGATGACGACTTGGGTAATCAGGGGTGTTGTTAAACCCAATAGTTGCAAGGTAAACGATGCAATTAATACCTCAGTTAATAAACCTTTGTATCTCCATACAGCAGGTAAAAACCAACTTAAATTAAATTTTTCCTGCTGGTTAACAAGTTCGGCTTGCCAGAGGTTGCCGTCCCAACATTCCTCTGCCATTTGTCTGGGTATACTTTCACACTTGCCTTCCTTGTTGAGGGGATTGGCAATAATCAAGCGATCGCCTTTGATTCCGTAGGCAACTACCCAACCCGCTTCTTTATCCTGAGTACCACCCCAACGCATTACCGCAGGGAAAGTTAATTGGCGTAACTCAACCCAAGTCAAGTTTAACTTTCGGAGGATAAAGCCCACTTTTTCGGCAGCCTCGACCATATTTTTTGGTCGTTGTCCCCGTAATTGACGCTGTACCCATTCCAGTTGTGCGGGGTTTTGTAAATATTGACTCACCATTGTTAAACATGCAGCTCCCGTATTCCAACCAGCCACAAATGGATAACCAGTGGAGGTTTGAGGAGCCGCAGTTGCGAGAAATTCCTTTTGAAATTGGGGTTTTTGCGAAGATAAGGAGGAGGAGGGAGAAAAGTCGGAACGGTAAGATGCATCTCTATCTACATTGTCTAACTGTTCTTCCTGATTCTCTGTCTGGGAATCACCCAAAACATCGGCAAGTTCGCTCAATACCTGGGTTTTCGATCCAGCATTAGTCGCACTACTCGAATCATTTTCTGTTGAACCTTCCCAAAATGCCACAACTTCAGACGTTGAAACCTGCGTCCAAACATCAACATCCCAGGAAACGACCATAACTTCCTTGCTAGCTGCGATCGCTTTACAATCAACTGAAAAAAGTAACAACTCACCAAACCAGTCACCAGGTTCTAAAGTCGCGATCGGTTTGCTGGTTTCTTCCTCCCGCAAGCGAACCTTACCTGTGACAATAAAATATTGCGAACCACGAATATCCTTCGACCAGATTTTTTCCCCAAGTACGTAGCGAGAAACTTCGGCACGATTTTGGAGCAAATCTTGAGATTCGGTTTTCAGTGAGGAAAATGGTGCTTCATCCCAAGGTAAAGACTCTAGCACCCGTCTTTTTAAATCCTCATCGATGGTTGTTAACCCACTTGCAGCTTGACTGTAAGCTTTTGAATTTTCTCTGCTAGCCATTTCTCAAACAACTCATTCTGTAGTGCTTGCTTTAGTTGAGTATCATCTAATGACGCTGTGAGGACTTGTTCCAGGCGAAACAAACCAAAGCGTTCTTCCAATTCAAACGGTCCAATCAATACGTTTGGAGTAGTTACATCCACTGCTGCCCTTAGTATATCTGGTAACGTACCCCGGCTGACTGGTCCCATCATCCCATTCACCACGCGATCGTCCGCTAGGGAATATTCGCGGGCAATTTGCTCGAAACTTGCACCTTCTTCAATTTGGGCTTGTAGTTCTTCTGCAAGCTCCCGTTTATCTACAATAATCCGAGATAAAACAACGCGATCGAGAAAAAGTTTCCGTTCGATGAAATATTCTTGAAGTTTTGGCTCGGCAATGACAGTTTTTAGTCTCTCAAGTTTAAAGCCAGATGCGACTGAAGCATGAAAAGTCTCATAACTAGTGCCACTACTTTTTAACCAATCATTAAAGCGTTGCGGGTCTGTCAGTTGATTTTTTAAGCGAAAATCAATAATAGCTTGTTCTGTGAGTGCTGGGCTAATGGTAATATCTTCGCGGGAGGCAATTTCTTCCTCAATCACATTTTGACGAATAATATCACCAATGAACTGCCCTAACTTTCCCGAAGCTTGCAGGTGTTTAACCGCTTGAGCGACGGAAATTTCTTTGTCATCAATGGTGAGAAATGATAGAGATTCCATGAATAAAGTTCTGTATAAGTAAATACGCAGGAAAATTGCACTATTCTATAGGTCAATTCCAGCTTTGAGTGAGTTTCCAGCAAAATGCTATCGCAATCCTAAGCGCTAGTACCGTAAATCAGCAACTAATAATAATGTTTTAGTTAACCTAAAGTCAGCTAGCTGGACACACTTAACCATGACAAAGCAAATAAAATTGCCGCGATCGCACCAATTAATGTATTTATAATATTGACTAACTCATTTGTCAGCCAATCATACTTAGATTGCAGCGTCGCTCCAATCACGCTTTCAATATTAGTCGCAATAAAAGCAGCCAGAATACACCAACCCACATCTAAACCATTAATTAAACCAACACCAAAACCTACTAATGCTTGGACAACCGAAGCAACTACTCCAGCTAATGTCCCTTCTAAACTCACAGCACCTTCGGTTCCACGGGGTACGGGTTGGAGTGTGGTAATCAAAAAAGTACGCTGTCCATAAGCTTTACCAACTTCGCTAGCGCAGGTATCGGAAAGTTTAGTACTGAAGCTGGCAACGTAACCCAGCAGAAAAAGAGGATGAAGAAAAGTATTTGCGGAAAATATACCCGCACCCATAGCACATAATGCTCCGATTAATGCCGAACCCCAGACATTTTCTGGTCCCCTAGCACCAGAACGTTTTTCGGCAATCCCTTCAGCTTCTTTTTGTGCCATGCCAATTTTAGTGACGAATGAACCCACCAAAAAATAGAACATCACCACTAAGTAACCTTGCCATCCCAGGGTTGTCCAAATTAAAACACCCAACAACCAAGCATTAAAATACCCAGAGGTCGTCAGGAGTTTTTTTGGTAATATCCAAGCTAAACCCAGTAAAACAGTATTTAGGGCGATACCTCCGGTGAGCTTCGCTAACGCGATCGCTATTCCCTGTGGGAGTATGGTAACTACCCCAGCATTGAAATCACTAATTAAGGAAAGCATTTTAATAAATTTCAGCAATAAATTTTAGTAGAATCTTCTAGCAAAAAATCAGGTTTTCTCCAGTCCGTCGCCCCGTAAGTGTAATTAACAATCAGCCCTAATACAAGCGTATAACCGTATTTTGGCTAGTCACATAGTTGTCTGGTATTGTGAATTTGTGGTAAGTTTAACCACCAAAACTTATTGAAAAATCAGGATATCGTTTTAACTCAGTATATCAAGTTATCATCCCTCAAACATACGCAATATTCCTTAATAAAGGAAAAATCATATGTCGCAACATAGACGAAGCAAATGTAGCATTTACGTGAAGATTCAGTAAATACTTTGTGATATTTTGGTAAAAGAAAGCACTTTCTGATTATTTTGTCGGCAAAGCTAGCAAATATCGATTTTGATATTATATGTACCACCCATAAAAAACTTGTAAATATGCCAGCTAACGTTCCTGGTAATTCGCTTAGTACAGCACTTGATATTAATATTTCCAATGGTTCACAGGTATTTACTGATACCACTGACTCTTTAGGGTCAAGCAAATTTTATAGTTTTGGGTTACAGGGGCGTAGCAGTTTTAACTTATCACTGAGAGAATTAGGGGGTAATTTCAATGTTGATTTAATTCAAGATAAAAATGCCAACGGTGTTTTTGATTCGGATGAAGTTGTAGCGGTTTCCCAACAAACTCGTAGGGGAGAGCGTCTGAATACAGATATTGATGGAGGTAATTACTATATCCGTGTTTACGGACAAGGTGATAACTTTGGTACTTACAGCCTCACAGTATCCGCAATTTCTTATGATGATTTTATTAATCAACCTATATCAGCTTCCCCATCCGATCTTCCCATAGCCCAAAATCGTTCCAGAAGGGGTGGGCAAGAAGACAGACTGGCTAGTATCCCATCAGAAAATCAGCCAGTAAGTCAACCAGCATCTCAAAATACCTCAACTAAAACCTGGAAACAAGGGACTTTAGGTGCAGATGTATTAGTTTACGATCGCACTAATCAAACAACATTTGTTTCGGGAAACGGCAACATTAATTTTGGCACTGGTGGACGGGATATACTCGATTTCAAAACCATTGGTATTTCCTCAACGCAAGCAACCTTTAACTGGGCAACTGCCACTGCTGGGGGAGTCGTTGACAATCCTGGTAACGGTTATCGGTTATTTGATGCGATTATATTGAATGATGGCAAGCAAGTCTTATTTGAAAGCATCGAACAAATACTTTTTGCTGACACTACCTACGATTTAACAGTTGCAAATCCCGGTATTGGCATCGGTACGCAAGCAACAGTCACAACCAACGACACAAACTTTAGTCAACAATGGGATTTACATATCACTGGTGTACATAATGCCTGGAGATTCACCACAGGTTCGGCAGGAGTCCTAATTGGGATTGAAGATAGTGGACTTGCGGTTGATAGCAACGGAGTCACTCATCCCGATTTGCGATCGACAATTTTTTCCGAAAGTAACTATCTAGATGAGTCAACAGGTGCTTCTCACGGTACTGTAGTCCAAAGTACCATTGCAGCCGCAAGTAATAATGGTTTTGGTATTGCAGGTATCAACTGGAACTCAGATGTGATGCATATTGATGTTCTCGGTAATACGATTAATGGTACATACCAAGCAGATGCTGGCGATTTCAATTTGGTAAATGCTACACAAACACTGATAAATCAAGCAAATAGTAAAGGGCAAAAATTAATTGTCAACTTGAGCTTGATAGGTGGTAGTAGTGATGCATTCCAACAACTAATTGCTAACAACCAAGACAAAGCCTTATTTGTCATTGCTGCTGGTAATGATGATGTCGGGGAAGTATCCAGCCCTGGTTCTTTTGCACAAACTTACGGTAACGTGATTTCAGTTGGTGCATCCTGGGGTAATAAAGATTGGTACGGCAACTCGAAAAACCCAGGGGAACGGGTTTCCTACGCAAATCCCAAATGGTGGGGTTCCAATTATACCAGTGATACAGCCATCAACGCTGGTTTGCGACCATTAACATTAATGACACCAACAGAATTTCCTGCTGCGAGTGCAGACAAAAACTCCACAGGTTCGTTTAATTTTGGTTACAACGACAAATTTAACGGCACTTCCGCATCAACTGCGATCGCATCTGGAATTGCTTCGTTAGTGTGGAGCGCAAACACAAGTCTCAGTGCATCGCAAATTAGAGCAATTTTGTCGGAAACTGCATACGATTTAGGAACAACTGGATATGACAAATTCTACGGAAATGGCTTTGTTAATGCCGATGCTGCTGTACGTCGTGCCTTAGCGATCGCACGTAATTATTCCTAATTATTCCACACTTATAGGACTTACGCATTGACAGAAAAATCAAAATAGGGGGCATAGTTTTCAGTTCTTTGACCTTAATTTTTCGGCTTCCCACCAAGCGATACGCATGATTGCGATAAGCGGAGCTGAACGCAACCAAGAAAGGGTAATTTAGAAAAGGAACCGAACAACGTATTTACGTTGATACACAACATAGTTCTTTTGTACAGTTCTATCTTATTAGTTTGAGGTGCATCTAGCTGGACGTTAAATTAATATTATTTTGTTGTCTAGTTACGTGTAAATAACTAGATAAAATCAGTATATTCAGATAAAGATTAAAAATTATACTTTTGCCAGTAATCAAAATAAATCTGATGATTTTTTTGGTGAAGAGGTAAAAAGTAACTATAAAAAATATATTAGGAGACGTATGATATATCGCGTCTCTATATTATTTCATGAATAAATAATGAAAAATACGTATATTCAACATAGACATTTGGGTATATAAAAAAGCAATATAGAAGCTCATCTTGAATTTAATGCTTGGAATAATAAGTGACTCCTGAGACATAGAGTTACAGAGATATGTCGTGCATATTTAGTTTGAATTACTGAGACAGTCGGTGGGTTTCTCTCCGCAAAGTATCAGTATCGTAGCTTGCGAACCGCAGGGTACTTGGAGAATGACGCAAGGATTGTTATGACAGTAAATAGTTTTAGACAAAGTATTGATATAAATTCCAGCTTAAATATTTCCCAGAATCCACAGGTATTAACTGGTTCCATCGGTTGGGAAAATGTAAACGACTATTACAGCATCAATCTGAGTAATCGCAGTAGTTTTGATGTTGCGATCGCGGGTTTATCTGCAAATTTAAACCTGCAAATACTAGATAACAATGGTTCTATTGTCACTGGTTCCTACAATCGTCGTAAATCCGATGAATCCATCAATGTAGTGCTAGAAGCAGGTGAATACTACATTGAAGTTTATCGTTCTGGTCATGCAGTCAGCGATTACAACTTAAAGTTTAGTAGTAATCGATTCACAGAAAAAGTACCTTCAACTTTACTGTCAACTGCTGTAAATGAGTTCGGTAGAGTTATTGAAAACTTAGGAATTCAAGATGTGGGAATTCGTCAAACAGTAAAATCATCCTTTAGCGACGGAATAATCGATCGCAATGAAATGATTTCCATTTTGCGTAACTCCGAAGATGCTGGAATTGTTGACACAACAGAATTTTACGATTTGAAAGCATTACTCAATAACTCAGTTTCACTATCTATTTCCGAACCAGTGCGAGTCTTGGCAAACAAAATAATTAATGGAGATACAGCAAATCAAAAATATCAAGGGAATTCACTGGGTAACTTGAGTGCAGGTAGCAGTGATATCCACATGGAAAGCCTGATAAATAAATGGTTTTTTGGACGCGATCGTCCATCAACTACGGAAACATATCAGCAAGTAAGTGGTTCACTCTTTCAGAATGGAATCAGTTACCAAGATATCAAGCAAGGAAAAATTAATGATTGTTTCTTTCTGATTGGACTAGCTACCACAGCAATCAACTCAGTAAAAACAATTGAAAACATGTTTATAGACAACGGGGATAATACTTTCACCGTCAAATTTTGGCGAAATCAAGTTGCTGACTACGTAACTGTAGATAAGTATTTACCAATTGATTCATTTGGTAACTTTGTCTATGCAAGTAAAGGTCTAAATTACAACAATTCTACAAATGAATTGTGGGTTGCACTCGCAGAAAAAGCTTACGCACAACTAAATGAATCTGGTGGAATTTACCAAGACAATACTAATAGCTACTCCGGTATCGGTAATGGTGGTTACATTGCTGATGCATTACAACACATTACAGGTAGCAAAGTATTAATGAGTGTTC
>NZ_NTFS01000027.1 GCF_002289455.1 Brunnivagina elsteri CCALA 953 | reverse complement strand
GATTTTATTCCCCTTCCCCGCTAGCGAGGAAGGAACATGATTTTATTCCCCTTCCCCGCTAGCGAGGAAGGAACATGATTTTATTCCCCTCCTCGCTAGCGGGGCAGGGGGTGGGGTTCTTTTATACTCGTAAGGAAGGGTAAGTATGGAGAGGTAAAATAATGTACAGCCTCACATTGTTTGGTACTAGATAAATTAATTAAGTAATTCCTAAAAACTGGTTAAGTCATATCCGCGATCGCAATGTTTCCCAAATTCAAGACATCTATCTTTTTACATAACTATAAATAAAGTTAAGTATTTCATTTGGCTGATGTTTATTTAGCATAAAAATTTCAACAATAATAAAAGCAAGATTCCACAATTTATAATTCTGACAAATTCGATTCAAAGAGCAAAAAGTAAACAAAAAGGTTAGTAACAAATTTATGAGCGATCGCACTAATGAGAAAAATATTAACGAGCAAACCAAAAACGAAAATTTGGAACAATTCCGTAAGGAACCTGGTGAATTTATTACTACTAATGAAGGTGTAAAAGTTACCAGTACCAATGATTCGCTGAAAGCTGGTTCTAGGGGTCCAACTTTACTCGAAGATTTCCACTTCGCTGAAAAGAATGCTCACTTTAATCGTGAACGTATTCCCGAACGTGTGGTTCATGCACGAGGTGTTGGAGCGCACGGATATTTTCAGGCATACAAATCGCAATCGGAATTAACTAAGGCGAAATTTTTACAAGAACCTTCTGTAAAAACTCCTGTATTTGTCAGGTTTTCTACAGTCGCTGGTTTTCGTGGCTCTCCTGACCCTGTACGCGATGTGAGGGGATTTGCTGTTAAATTTTATACTGAAGATGGCAATTACGACATAGTTGGAAATAATATCCCTGTCTTCTTCATCCAAGACGCAATCAAATTCCCTGATTTGGTTCATGCATTAAAACCGGAACCCCACAACGAAATGCCTCAAGCATCGACTGCCCATGATAATTTCTGGGATTTTATCTCGTTAATGCCGGAATCGATGCACATGATTATGTGGATTTTGTCCGACAGAACAATTCCCCGCAGCTATAGAATGATGCAGGGTTTTGGTATCCACACTTTCCGCTTTGTGAATGAGCAGGGGAAAGCAAGGTTTGTGAAATTCCACTGGAAGCCTCTACTGGGTGTGCATTCGGTGCTTTGGGATGAAATGCAACAAATGGGTGCAAAAGACCCTGATTTCCACCGTAGGGACTTGTCAGAAGCGATCGCAATGGGGGATTATCCAGAGTATGAACTGGGGGTACAAATCATTGAGGAGGAGGATGAGTTTAAGTTTGATTTTGACATTCTTGATTCAACCAAGTTAATTCCAGAGGAGTTAGTACCAGTTCAACCAATTGGTAAAATGGTATTGAATCGTAACCCCGATAATTACTTTGCAGAAACCGAACAAGTTGCTTTCCAACCGACAAATGTAGTCCCTGGTATCGACTTTTCTGATGACCCATTATTACAAGGTCGGATATCTTCTTACCCAGACTCTCAAAGACACCGTTTGGGAACAGCAAATTTTGAAAATATACCGATAAATAAACCAGTTTGTCCAGTTAATAATGACCAACGCGATGGTTTTTCCCAGTACAATATTCCCACATCTAAAGTGAATTATTTCCCTAATTCTTTAGGTGGTGGTTGTCCAATGGCAGCACCAGAAAATATGGGTGGTTTTACCCATTATATGGAAAAAATGCAGGGACACAAAATTAGGGAACGTAGCGAAAGTTTTAGTGACCATTTTTCCCAAGCTACCTTATTTTGGAATAGCTTATCGGTAGTTGAAAAGGAACATTTGGTTAAAGCTGCTCAATTTGAATTGGGTAAGGTGATGAATAAGGAAGTCAAAGAACGTGTGGTGGGTTTGTTTAACCACGTCGAACATGAATTTGCTTCTTCTGTTGCGATAGGATTGGGAATTCCTACACCAACAAAAGAAGTAATTCCCAACCACGGCAAGAGTTCCCCAGCTTTAAGTATGGAAAATCAACCCAAGGATTCGATTAAAACCCGTCAAATTGCTGTTTTAGCTAATGATGGTTTTAATTCTTCAGAATTGATGGGAATAAAACGAGTTTTAGAGGCTGAAGGTGCGAAAATTAAGATTGTATCCAAGTTTGGTGGCATGATTAAGAGTGCTGATGGTAAGGAAATAGAAGTCGATCGAACCTTACTTACCACTGCTTCTGTTCTTTTTGATGCTGTTTACATTCCTGGTGGAGAAAAAAGCATTGCTAGCTTAAAATCTGATGGTGATGCGATCGCATTTGTTAACGAAGCATTCAAACATTGTAAAGCGATCGCAGCAACTGGTGAAGCTGTAGATTTGTTGATGAATCCTGGCATTAAAGGTGTAAATATTGCCGATTCGCAACAAAAATTTGCATCCGACCAAGGTGTTGTCACGAGTCGTAATCCTGGGGATGTGGAGAAAACAGCGAAAGAATTTGTAAATGCGATCGCACAACATCGTCATTGGATGAGGGGGCAAAAAAGCTTGATTCCCGCATAGTTACAGGTTAATTTCGGGATAAATTTGGTAGATGAGCATACCGTCCTGTATTATACAGTGACGGTTTTTTTTGTTTATTAAGCTATCATTTAAAACTTGTTTGTGCATTTATAAAAATCAATTTATTTGCTGTTTCGTCGCAATCCAACCACCAACCCAAATACCTGTATAAAACCTGATAATATTTGCAAAATCAGCTTGCTGTAATAATTCCATAACTCTGTGGAGATATTTCGATGGAATGTCTCTCTGTATTTAATAAAAATGTACGCTGTAATCAAAAATAATATCACAACCGTGCCTCAAAGTTTTATATCGGCTTCTGTTTCCACTTCTGAAAGAGGTTGCCCAAGAACGGAAGCATTACTCAACAGCATCAGTAGTTCTGATTTGCTGCGAAGAAAAACCCAAACAAATATGATGACAAATTGAAGATTAATCAGTATAGAGACATCACCCATACCAATAGCTATTATCAGGCACAAAAAACTATAGACGAATAGACGAAAAACTTCTGTTTGAAATGTTTTCCGATTTCCACCACATCTGTATATACTGTATGGAATCCATTCAACGAATAATTGTGCCAATAACAAGGCGATACCGATAGAGTTGCTAGCACTCACAACGAGAAATCCAAAGAATTTCCAAACCTGCAATACTGGATATATCCAAATTCTCGTTTTCTCATCCAGGTAATTATAAGCAACGTAAGTCAATCGAGTCAATGAAAGTACACCTAGCCAGAGAAATAATTTAGTAAATAGTTCTGTAATATGCCCTCTGGTAAGTATTTCTGAAATTCCTATATTATCAGCTTTCCAGATATCAATTTGACTAGCTTCTATCAACAAAATTCCGAAAAATGATAGTATGATTGCCCATATCCACGGCTGCCATTGATTCATTTTTGACTTATACTGATGATAAGTTGGTGATAGCACAGGGTTCTTTTCAAATTTTTCTGCAACCCGATCATTTTCATGATATCCAACTTCGTAAATACACCAGAAAGCAAAAACAAGTAAGGTAATCCCTGGAATATGCAAAATAGGTGTAGGGCTTATCCAACTCAGCGCTAAAATGAGTGATATGAGGTGATTTTTTAAGATAATTTTTTGAATAGTCTGCTTACCTGGACGCTTGACTTTTTCCAGATAAAAGAAAGGAATATAAGCATCTTGCATCGCTGGGATGTATTTTGCTTGATTCCATATCACAAGAAAAGGATGTTTCACGATTGCTAGTAGCGATGCATCATCCAAAGAATCTGTGATAACAACACTTTCTCTAATTTCTGTACAACTAATTTTGCTGGCAATTAAATCTTCTTTATTTTTATTCCTATCTACGCATCCCATCCAAAATCGGCAACCAATAATTTCATCTATTGTAGTATTTAGGTGTTTAATAATTGGTATAACTATAAAATTAAATCCTTTTGTTGCTACTACAACTCGATGATTTTTATGAATACTAATTGCTCCGACAAGTTCAGTATTGATAGATGTTTCTGCCAATTTACGAGCGTGACTTCTCCAAAGTAATATATTCCAGGGGAAAACAATCGTTAGCAGCAGTACCCGAATCCAGTCTCTAGATGTTTCTCCGCCAATTTTCTTTGGTAAATATCTCCAGGGTTTAACTGCATCTAAAATAATTAGTAGGATTGCAGCTATAGCTCGCGGCTGTATTGTATTTAGATACTCTTCTGTTGAATTTCTGAGTAATAGTGTTTCATCAAAATCCAAGATAATTAAACTTTCTTCAGATTTGTTTTTGAGAAAAGACACAACTTCCGCAGCCGAGGATTCACTAAATTTCTCAAGCTGAAATTTATTATCTAATTCTTTGATACTCATAAGTTTATAGCTCGCAACAGAACCCTTACTATATATTAGTTTTCGAGATAAATTTCCATCGCAAAATATTAAAGCAGCAATTCCAAATTCGGGATGTAGCGAGAGATACAGATAAAATCACAATGTTCGGAATTGCCTTTGCGACTAACTAAACAGAAATCTTGACGAATTAATTTCGTGATACGCATATGGTTCCTGATTTGTCAATATCGAAAAAACAAAGGAATTTTATTGCGAGTAATCTTAGTTAAAGGGGCTGAAACGCGTTTGTAGCATTGAATTTGGAATTGCTGATATTAAAAGTATCGTTTCCGGAGAGATAATGTCAAGAGAGAGAAGTAAAAAATAGCTGAAAACGTTTCGATATAAGGCTTTCAGTATTTCTGTCGGAGACATTTGGATTGCGATACGCCCTTGGCGTTAAGCTCCGCTTATCGCAGCAAATCCATACAAAATAAGAGTTTCAGCCTCAAAAAACATCACCTTGAAAAAAAACACCTATAGTGCGACGGTTTTTTGGAGAAATCTAAGTTCGCAGCCTCAAAAAGGAAAGCTAGCGGTAAAATACATAGGTCATATTCTAGTTTAACTATAACCCCAAACTGATTTAAGGATGGGGTATTGGGTATATTAAGAGAGAAGCAAGTTTTATATGAATGCTACACAAGAACAATTAAAATCAAAGGTACAACAGGCACTCGTTACAGCATTTGGTACGGAATTTGCTGAAACCGATCCAATATTAGTACCTGCAAGCAATCCCAAGTTTGGTGATTATCAGGCAAATTTATCGTTATCCCTATCGAAAAAAATGGGGAAACAACCACGTGCGATCGCAATTGAAATTGTCGATAAACTCGATGTGTCGGATATCTGCGAAACTCCGGAAATTGCTGGGGCTGGTTTTATTAATTTACGCCTAAAAACAGATTATATTGAAGCGCAACTTAATGCAATTCAAGCTGATGCCAGATTAGGTGTAGCAAAAGTAAAGCATCCCCAACGGGAAATTGTGGACTTTTCCAGCCCAAATATCGCCAAAGAGATGCATGTCGGGCATTTGCGCTCAACAATTATTGGTGATAGTATTGCTCGGATTCTGGAATTTATCGGACATGATGTGTTGCGATTGAATCACGTGGGTGATTGGGGTACGCAATTCGGGATGTTAATTACCTATTTGCGGGAAGTTTCCCCAGATGCATTGACAACAGCGAATGCTTTAGAAATTGGTGATTTGGTTGAGTTTTACAAACAAGCGAAAAAGCGGTTTGATGAGGATGAGAAATTCAAGGAAACTGCACGTCGGGAAGTTGTAAGATTGCAATCGGGTGCTGAAGATACCCTTCATGGTTGGAAATTGTTGTGCGAACAATCGAGAAAGGAATTTCAGGAAATTTACGATTTGCTCGATGTGAAAATTTGCGAACGTGGGGAATCCTTCTACAATCCTTTGCTTGGGGATGTGGTTAAAGATTTGGATAAATCCGGTTTGCTGGAAGAGAGCGATCGCGCAAAAGTTGTGTTTTTGGATGGGTTTACTAATAAGGAAGGACAACCCTTACCGTTGATTATTCAGAAATCCGATGGTGGTTACAACTACGCTACTACAGATTTAGCCGCAATTCGCTACCGTACACAACAGGACAAAGCAAAGAGAATCATGTATCTTACTGATGCGGGACAATCTGGACATTTTGCCGGGGTGTTTCAAGTAGCACATCGGGCTGTTTGGATTCCTGATGATGTGGAAGTGGTGCATGTCAGCTTTGGTATGGTTTTGGGTGAAGATGGTAAAAGACTGAGAAGCCGTTCCGGTGATACAGTCAAGTTGCGGGATTTACTGGATGAAGCAATAGTGCGATCGCGTGCTGATTTGGATACGAGATTACAGGAATCTGAACGGGAAGAAACGGAGGAATTTAAAGCGAATGTTGCACGAATTGTGGGCATTAGTGCGGTAAAGTATGCAGATTTAAGCCAAAATCGGATGACAGATTATAAGTTTAGTTTCGATCGAATGCTGTCGTTGAAGGGAAATACTGCACCATACATGCTTTATTCCTATGCGAGAACTCAAAGTATTGCACGGGAAGGAAATATTGATTTTGAAAAGTTAGGTGATGTCAAAATTCAACTTCAAGAAGATAGTGAATTGACTTTAGCAAAGCATTTGTTGCAACTTGATGAGGTAATTAATGAAGTGGAGAAGGAGTTATTACCCCATCGGTTGTGTGAGTATTTGTATCAACTCAGCGATAAATTTAATAAGTTCTACGAAAATTGTCCTGTCTTGAAATCGGAGGAATCGATTAAGATATCGCGATTATCTTTGTGTTATTTAACTGCAAGAACATTGAAACTGGGATTAAATTTGTTAGGAATTCAGACTTTAGAAAGAATGTAACACACCACGATTTTCCCACGTAGGGGCAAACGGTTGTTTGCCCTTCCTTATTTATTTATTTATTTTATGAATCTAATTAGTAACAATTTGACTTAAAATTAAAACCTTCTTCTATTATTTGATATCACCAATATAAACTTCATGAGTAACCTGATTAACGAGTAAATATTTTAACATTGATGGGAATAAACGATACTGATCGAGATATGCGATCGCTAACCACTCCACTTGTTCTTGCCCTTCATCTGTTAATCTCCCATTTCCCACCATATATTGCCAGCAAATATAAAATCAACACCATGATGTTTGTTAACCCAATCATCTTTAGGTACGCAATTATCTAAATAATTTCTACCAATAAATTCCCGTACAAACAACAACTTACCAATTTCTACAGTTTGGCAATAAATAGCACAATCCTTGCGAATCTCGTTTGCTAATTACTAGTACATGATTGTCACGAATAATTAATGCTTTAGCTGCGTTTCTGATGGCTTTAGATTGGTCAGACATTTTGAAAAAATACTTTGCATCATACGTACTTACAGCAATACTTTAGCACAAACGAATACTTTGCACCTGTATTTATTCTTATTTGATTACATACCTATAAATAGATGTTGTTGTAGTTTAGATATTCTAAATGGTTAGCAACCTATAACTTAATACCTGTTCAGTAAAATATATAACTATTGATAGATGCATCTTGATAATTAATTTTTTTGTAAACATCATAGTCATAAAAATGGGTTCTATATATAGGAATATATAGATTTTCTTCTTTTACCAGCTAAAATTTAAAAAACCAAGTATATTTTCTTGCCCTACCCGAAATTGCTAGAGTATCTATTGATGCATCATAGCTGATAAAATTTTTACACCACCAATTTTTGGAATCACCAAAGGTATAAGTATGACTATAAATCGGATTGTGTTTGTACAAAATAGCGTTATCAAGCAGCAACCTGTTCAATCAAATCAATTACCAAGCAACCAGCTTCAAAATATACCTGCTGGAACAACATTAGTATTACAATCTTACAGCATACCTCCAGGTAGTAATGACCACTATAAGATTGCTCTTGATGATATTCAATTCAAAGGTTTTAGTAACTGGTTCGCATTTGCAAATCACGTACAAATCACTCAAGATGCAATTATTCCAGAAACATCTGTTGAAGCTGTAATTGCAAAGCAAACTGATAAAACAGCAGCTAAAATCACAGTCAATCGCAGCACATTAGGAGTTCAGCAAGGTTTTCTCAAATTGGCTTTTAATGTTGATACATTTATTAAACGTCAACCCATTGATTCTAGCGTTCTTAATGACCAATCAAAACAATTAATTCCGGCTGGAACTGAATTAATCCTCGCTACAAGTCTGCCAGATAATAACAATATTGTCAGATTTACAATTCAAGATAACCACGTCAAATTCAATCTTTTCAACGTTGAAATTAAAGGTTTCTCACAAGATTGGTACGCTTTTGTTAAACATGTTGGTATTCAACGAGTTGGATAGTCTAATTTTAAATTTTAGAGTTTAGAGTTCGACAAGCTCAGTCGAACGATTTTGGATTAATTCAATACTATTGTCCTGTATGTTATGGCATTTTCAAACCTACTAAGGCACAAATTTATCTGCGTTCATCTGCGGTTAATTATTTGTTGCTGTACCTCAAGTATGAGAATTGCTATAGTTATATTGTAGAGACGTGATATGTAACTTCTCTACAATATTATCTTGAGTATTTTGATTCATAATTTATCCTTTTCCACCAGTGAATGTAACACTTTGAATAAAATAACGATTAAAGAATGCATAAATACCCAAAGCTGGGATTGTAAATATCATCGAAGCAGCCATAATATAATTCCAAAAGCTGATATATTGACCTTTGAAAGTATTTAAACCCAGTGGCAAAGTAAACATTTCTGGATCGAATAAAATCACTACAGGCAATAAAAAGTTATTCCAACTACCCATAAATACAAATACCGCTTGTGCAGCTAATGCTGGTTTTGCTAAGGGTAAAACTATACGTCTAAAAATACCGAATTGCGTCAATCCATCTAAAGCTGCTGCTTCTTCTAATTCTTTGGGAAAATTTACGAAAAATTGCCGCATCATAAATATAAATGTGGCATTTACCATACTAGGAATTATCATTCCCTGATAGGAATTTAACCAACCTAAAGTCTTTAAAATTAGGAATGTGGGAATTAGTGTAATTTGTGCTGGTACTGCTAAAACAGTGAGAATAAGTAAAAACCAAAAGCTTTTACCAGCAAAGTGTAATCTTGCGAGTGCGTAACCTGCCATTGTGTTAAATAACAGGTTTAAAGCTGTGACACTAACAGCAATAATTACACTATTAAAAAGCCAGCGTAAAAATAATGGTTCTTGGAGAAATATTTGTTTGTAGTTGTCGAGAGTAAAGTTTTTTGGGAGGAAATTAGATTCTCCACTAGAAATTTCTGCCAGGGATTTAAATGATGCTGAAAGTGCCCAAAGAAAAGGAATAAGGGTAATAACTGCATAGAGTGTTAGCAGTGTATATAAAATTATTTTCCAGATTGGAAAAGTGCGAGACATTTTTAGATTTTAGATTTTGGATACATTTGCGATCGCTCAGTACAAGCTTGTTTATTTCGGATTGCTCTATCAATCATTAACTATTAACTAATTTGCTCTTTTACCCAAGCTCTAAATTCTCGCATTGTTTTATTTCTAGATTCAGTTTTTAATTTTTGAAGATATTCGGGAATCACTTGAGTGAGTGGAATATTTGGAAAATATGGACTAAATTCTGTTTCCGTATATATTCCATCCCTCAAAATATTAATTTGTAATTTATCCCGATCAAATCTCCATAATTCCGGTACTCCTAATGTTTGATAAATCTTTGTATTAGTACGAGAAGTCACATCAACCTCTAATGCTAAATCTGGAGGAGGTTCTATATTTAAATCAATTCTATTTTTACCCCTAATTGCAGCTTCATTTTGAATATAAAAACAATTATCGGGTTCTATCCCTTGACTCATCGACTCATTTTTAAAAGTTGTCGATCCTAATGGTAAAAACTCTATATCAAATTCTTCAAAAAGTATTTTTATGAAATCGCTAATATTTTCTTTACTACGTTCGTGTTCAGGTAATGGTGTCATAATTTCGAGCATCCCTCTGTTATAAGCTACCCTTGCAGCACGCTTTTCTCCTAATTCTTCAAGAATTGTTTCAAATTCATTCCAGCTAACATTTCTTAATAAAACTCTTTGTCCTGGTGGTATCTCTAAACGGTTTAATTCAAGTAGCATTTTAAGTTAGTGGTTAGTGGCAAGATATCAGATACTTCTATATTTACTTACTTATTGACATCAAAATATAAATTGATATTTTTGTTTATATTTTGGTAAATTTATAACAAGATAAATTACATTTTTTCACCAAAAAAGCGACGTTGAAGCACAGTTGTGACGATAATAACGATCGCAAGCAGAAATGCGATCGCAGAACCATAACCCATTTGTAAGTTACGAAATACTGCTTGGTATATCAGTAAAACTACTGTAAGGGTGGCATTATTTGGACCACCATTACCATTAGAGAAAATATAAGACTGGTCAAACAATTGGAACGTCCCAATTATCCCCATAGCTAACACAAAAAACGTCACTGGACGCAACATAGGAATAGTAATGTGTAATATTTGTTGCCAAGGATTTGCCCCATCTAACTCAGCAGCTTCGTAAAGCGATCGCGGAATATCCTCCAAAGCTGCCAGATAAATTACCATAAAAAATGGCGCAGTTGACCAAATATTCATCAGCATAATCCCCTTAAGTGCTACACTAGGGTCGCCTAACCAGTTATAGGTAGGTAATCCCAAAAAAGCTAGAAAATTATTTAATAAACCATTGCTGTTATATATCCACATAAAAATTAGAGTTAACACTGCTGAAGATGTCACAGTTGGTAAAAAATAAAGAATTCTCCACCAATTTTTCCCCCTAATCCCAGAATTTAACGTTACAGCCAAAATCAAAGCCAAAATTGTTTGCGAAGGTACTACGATCGCAACATATTCAATTGTATTTCGCAGCGCAATCCAAACGCGATCGTCCTCCACCAAATTGGTAAAATTGCGAAACCCAATAAACTCGTATTTAATTCCACCAAGCAACCGAACCTTATGCAGCGACAAAAACACAGCATAAAGGATGGGTAACACAATAAATATCCCCAACACCAAAATCGTTGGAGCCATAAACCCATATCCAGCCAAGTTTTCATTAATATATAACTTGGTATCTCTTCGTCGTCTTCTTGCTTCAACCACCTTTTAACCTCCGCATCTTTCATCCACCAAGATTAGCTGTAGCGTTCTTCAGATGCATGATTATCTATCCTACTACTTTGGATAGAACTAAAAGAGATAATTCATGAACCTCTTTCTTTCTTCCTTCTTCCCTTGGCGACTTGGCGACTTGGCGGTTTACAATATTCCTAATCCAATGCCTTAATCAATTGATTGGCTTGATTTTGTGCCCTTTGCATCGCTTGTAATAAGCTTTGTTCCCCCAACATTGCACTAATAAATTGATTGTCAAAATTATTCATAATCGCTGCGGGAAACTTACCTACCTGCCACGGTGTACCATAATTTACACCAGCGACTAAAGATGACCTCAAAGTATCTTGTTCATAACCTAAATTTGCAGCAACAGATTTACGAGTCGGCAAAGCAAAACCAGTTCCCGTCCATTTCTGCATTCCCTCTTTACCAGTGAGATAGGAAATTAACTCCCATGCTGCCGATTTATACTGACTTTGTTTATTCATCACATAAGCAACCGTAAATATCATAGTACCCGATTGATTATTCACCTTCGGTATTTCTGCGGTAGCAAAATCCAACTTAGGAAAAGTCTCCTTCAAAAAAGGGATTGCCCAATTCCCCTCAATCACCATTGCCGCTTTCCCAGTACCAAACATTTCACTACCAGAATTTGTCCCCACGTCAGTTTTATGTGCCGATGAACGTTCTTTTTGATACTGGTCTAAAACTGATTGTAACCCTTGTAAACCTCGCTGATTAGCAAAAGCAGCACGACTATTATGGTCAATTAACTCTCCACCAAAGGCTTTAATTTTATAAGCTTGTCTTGCCAATTCAGGAGTTTCCCCAAAGCCATATTGGTCAATTCTACCGTCATTATTCGTATCTTTTGTAAGTTTTTTTGCATCAACACGCAACTCCTCCCAAGTCATCGGAGGACTTTCTATACCTGCATTTGCAAAGGCTTTTTTATTATAAAACAGTGCCAAAGTCGAATAGTCTTTAGGTAAACCGTAAATGCGATCGCTATATTTAAAAGTATTAAGTAACGCTTCTTCAAAATCAGGTAAATCAAATTCAGGTTTAATATAACCATCAAGAGGTTCCAAAACATCCTGACTCATCAAAAAAGGAGCTTCCAAAGCATCCAGATAAAACACATCGGGAGCAGCTTCACCAACAAGACGTGTCTTAATTACGTCCATATATTGATCGGCAATGACTTCATACTTAACCCTAATACTTGGATGTTGCACCTCAAAATCGCGCACCACGTTTTTGAGTAATCGTTGCTCGGCAGGAGAAGCACCCCAACCACTGAGCTTGATGGCTGTAACATTTGTTGCTGAAAATGTACTTAGTAGTGGCAGATGATTACAACCAACGACGCTAAGTGCGATCGCAACTACCATTCCAATGAAGTTGAACACGCTTTTTCTCATCATAGAATAGGATAAAGGACATTTGATTATAAAGATTTTAATCAAAGACTATTTAAATCAACTCATAGCACTAATCCCATGAAGAAATATTCACAAAGTTCAAAGTTTTATTGAGAAATACAATGTAAAATAACGAAAAATCACCATTATTGCTTGAAGAAATTTTAAAATCCTTTCTTCGACTACCCATCCCTGAAAAGCAAACCCACAGAAGAAACTCCAGATAGCTCATGGATTCCATTCAGCTTGAAACCTCTGCTCATCTGCCACCAGATATATCTACCATACCTACAAACGAGAACAATCCTGTTCCCCCATCACCTCTTTTAGTTACAAAACCTACGCTGAAAATCCCCAAAAATGCAATTCGTACTTCCCTGCAAGCTTCGACAATAGATGCAGTCTTTGCGGCAATTTTCTCAATTACCACTGGTGGAATTTTACTCAGTAATTTTCTGGTGGAGTTGGGAGCAAATCCAGTTATATTCGGGATGCTGTCATCAATTCCGATGCTAGTAAACCTGATTCAACCATTAGGTGCATATCTCTCTGAACGCACCACCAGTCGCTTTCGCTACTCTATGTGCATATATGGGATTTCCCGTCTGCTCTGGCTGTTTCTAGCTGCTGGTATTTGGATGAATGGCTGGGGATTGGTTAATTCCCATCAACTAGTAACCCTGACACTGGTAATTGTTTTAACCACCCACTTACTCGGTGGATTAGGTGGAGCATCCTGGTTGAGTTGGTTGGCAATGATTGTACCTCGACGGTTGCGAGGTCGATATTTTGGTATTCGCAGCAGCGTATCAAATCTGACTGTTTTAGTTTGTGTACCCTTAGCCGGAATTGCGACTTCAACTTGGCATGGGGGAACACTACAAGGTTTTGGTATTGTCTTAGCCGTAGGAATTATATCAGGCTTTATTAGTCTTGGATGTCAATTTTTCAAAGTTGATATAAATCCCCAAGAACAGAATAATTTGGGTTTAGGGAAAAAGGAAAATGAAGATGGGGAAAAGAGTAATTCTCAACACTCCACACTTTTAACTTTCCCTAATCCCAACTGCCCAATACCCGATGTCCCAATTTGGAAAGATACAAATTTTTTAATTTTTCTGGGCTATTTCAGTTTGTGGATGTTTGCTGTTAACTTGAGTGCGCCATTTTTTAACTTTTATATGTTAGATACACTGTCACTTGATGTTAGTTGGGTGACATTCTACGGCAGTATCCACGCAGGAGCAAATCTTTTATTAATGGTACTATGGGGTCGTTTGGCAGACCGAATTGGCAACCGTTCGATTCTAATTTTGGTGGGAATATTAGTCGGAATTACCCCGATTTTGTGGTTAGGGGTGAGTGGTAGTAGTTTAGATATTTGGTTGTGGTTGCCGCTTTTACATATTTTGACTGGGGGAACTTGGGCAGCCATTGACTTATGTAACAATAACTTGCAATTAGAGATTGCTCCAGTGCGAAACCAAGTGAATTATTTTGCGATCGCAGCTGCGGTAGCTGGAGTCAGTGGAGCTTTGGGAACAACTATCGGTGGCTTTTTAGCAGAAAACCCGATTTATGGAGGTTTACCAGGAATATTTGTGATTTCTTGTCTGTTTAGGTTAGTTGCTTTAATTCCACTCGCATTTATTCAAGAACAGCGTCGAAAATCAATAGTACAGACAATCTTGAATTGGGGAATCGGAAATGGGATATGGGGGATGGGAAATAAAAAATTTGTCTGGGAAATTGGCAAACGCAAATAGTAGGGGCAAACGGTTGTTTGCCCTTATTTTATTTGCCCATATTTAATCAATCGCACTAAAAGCTCTAGTTTGCCACATGACAAGATTATCATTAGCAGCGTGGTGTACTGCTTGAGGTTGGTGTAAAGCAATCAACTTTGCCAAAGTTTTCTTCAACTGAGTTCTCGATACAATTTCGTCAACAAACCCATGCTTAAGTAAATCTTCAGCAGTTTGGAAATCATCAGGTAACTTCTCCCGTAAAGTTTGCTCAATCACTCGGCGACCAGCAAAACCAATCATAGCCTTAGGCTCTGCAATAATAATATCACCGAGCATTGCAAAACTCGCAGTCACACCACCAGTAGTTGGATTAGTCAACACCGGAATATACAATAAACGCTCATCGTGGAGACGTTGTAACGCTCCCGACACCTTCGCCATCTGCATCAGCGAAAGCATCCCTTCCTGCATCCTTGCCCCACCCGAAGTACAAATAATCACCACAGGGCAGCGTCGTTCTGTAGCTTGTTCAATTAAGCGGGTGAGTTTTTCTCCCACAACCGAACCCATACTAGCGCCAATAAAACGAAAATCCATCACACCTAAAGCAACGGGAAAACCTTCGAGTTCTCCCAAACCTGTTTTCACAGCATCAGTCAAACCGGTTTTTTCTTGCGTATCCCGCAAACGGTCAATATAAGGTTTGCGATCGCGAAATTGTAAGGGATCGGATGGACGCAAATGCTCATCAATTGCTACCCATGTATTAGCATCAATTAATTGCTCGATACGTTCATCACTATCTACCCGGTTGTGATGACCGCATTCAGTGCAAACCATTTGATTTGCCTTTAAATCTTTTGTATATGATAGTACCCCACACTTAGGGCATTTATGCCACAAACCATCGGCAATTTCCCGTTCTTGACGTTCTGGGGTTGTAGAACCAGATTTTCGTCGATTTGCAAACCAATCTACCAGAGACTTTAAACCGCGTGATTCTTCGTTGTTTGCCATTTTTTTTCTTATGCAGGTGGCTAGTATATCAAAAACAGGTCAAATAAGTTAAGTGGATTTTAGATTTTAGTGACTCAAATTGCCTTGTAAGCAATTCAAGACATATTTTTCTTCTTTGGTTGTCAGCTTAACGAAAATATGCGAACCAATTCAAGTATTTTGTTTGTTTTAGGGAACACCAAGAAATAAATTCTCCAATATTGTAGGGGTGGAGTCTCCCCACCCTTATGCATGATAGGGTTGGGAAATATATGATTTGGAGATTTTATTTTCTAGAAGTCCATTAGAGAGAATAATTGAAACAGCAACACTGCTCATACTGAATTAAATATTTAGCTTTTTCCTGATAGTTGGATCGATAACCCGAATAAAACTGGCACCTCAGACAGTAACTTGCTTTCCAGAGCATGACTTTTACAGCTAGCAAAACTAAACAAAAAGGTCATAAAAACTGCCGCTTCCTTCCAAAGAAACAACTTGTGACTTACAACCTTTCGCGGCTTTATTCACTGTTATGGTCTATGCTTACCGATCAGCGCTCGTTCTGAAGAGGATAATCCAAGCTACAGGATGATATTACCAAAATCCTAAAAATAAATGGAGTAATGAAATTTACAGTTGCGATGTGTCGCAAAGTATGCAAATTGGGCATTGGAGTAAAAATGATGCTGCTCGGTTAAGTATTTTTCACGATTATTTTGGTATGTAGAGATGTTTTTGGTCTTATTTACTTGGGAAATAACTCTAAATAACTCGAAATCAGTGCTTCACCAATAAAAATAGTAATCAGCGAACCCAGGGCAAGAAAAGGTCCAAATGGCATTTTCTTTCCCCATTGTCGTGCTTTCCGGGACTTTTGGGTCAGCAGCATCGCACCACCACCAACTACTACACCAGCAACACAAGCAAGGAAACTAGCTAAAAGTAAATGCTTCCAACCTAACCAAGCACCCATCATTGCCGCAAGTTTAGCATCTCCTCCACCCATTGCTTGTTTTTGGAAAACTATTGAAGCTACAAATGCGATCGCATCAAATAACCATATCCCTACAACCGCACCTAATACTGCTAAAAATAAACTATTCGCTGCATTAGTCCAACTATTTGAATTATTTGAATTAATAAAACCTAAAATAGTCTGAAAAATAAGTCCCAAAACCAACCCTGATTTTGTCAGTGGATTGGGCAAAGTCATTGTATCAAGGTCAATCAGAGATAAAGCGAGCAACCAACTACAAAAAACCCAATAACCCATCGTTAGGGGTGAAAATTGAAATATCCCAAAAATCACCAAAAATAATAACCCTGTGATAAATTCAACCACAGGGTAACGCATGGCAATATTATTCTTACAAAAACGACAACGACCTTTTAACCACAGCCATCCCAATACGGGAACGTTATCGTAAGATTTCAACTGATTCAAACAATGGGGACATCGGGAAGGTGGAAATAGAACCGACAAACCAGCCGGAACCCGATAAACCACTACATTAATAAAACTACCAATCGATGCTCCCAAGGCAAAGACAATCAGACTCGCTGGGATTAACATCAGAGTATCCATAGGTTAATTAGTCATTTGTCTTTAGTCCTGTATCATTTTTAATTTGCCATTCGCAATTTGTCACTTAGTATTTGTCAATTTGTTGCTGTCGTCCATATTTTCGGCAAACATCAAAACAAATAACCAAATAACTAAAATAGTCAAACAAAAATAATTCACTTTTAACGACTAATGCCCAATGCCCAATGCCCTAATACATATACGATTCAATTTGGTTCAAAGGCACAAAACACTCTTCAGGCAACAAAGCCGGATGGCTAATAAAAATCACCTTACCACGATGGTTAGAACGGTTAATTGCGACACCAGAAGCATTCCCCGTAATCTCCGGATGCACTTCGCAATAAGTATGGTAAATTTGTGCAGCAGCTCTGATGAGGGCAGGGTCAATCAAAGCAGGCTGGGTTTGGGTGTTGTTGGTATAATTATCAGGTTCTTGTTTTAAAGCGTACACAGCTTATTGTTGTTTTGTATTAGAGTTTATGTTTCTAAGTTTATCCGAAAGTTTTTTGCTACGGCGGCAAAAATTTGAGAACGAGAATGAAAATTAAAAATGATAACTTTAAACTTCTTCCAGAGCTTGAATTAGTGCATCACCCATCGTGCGACACCCTAAAAGAGTCATCCCTGGAGACATGATATCCCCTGTACGGAAACCACGCTGTAATATTAAAGACACAGCTTGCTCAATATGATCGGCGGCAGTAGCTTGATTTAAACCGTATCGTAACATCATTGCAGCACTCAATACCTGTGCTAAAGGATTTGCCTTATCAAGTCCAGCAATATCTGGTGCTGAACCGTGAACAGGTTCGTAAACACCGGGACCAGACGCACCCAAACTTGCCGATGGTAACATACCGATGCTACCTGTCAACATGGCTGCCACATCGGAAAGGATATCACCAAAGAGGTTTCCGGTAACAATCGTGTCGAATTGTTTCGGGGAACGAACAAGTTGCATTGCCGCATTATCCACGTACATGTGGGAAAGTTCAACATCTGGGTATTCCTTTCCAAGTTCGGTAATCCGACTTCTCCAAAGTTGGGACACATCCAAAACATTCGCTTTATCAACAGAACAGAGCTTTCCGGTGCGTTTTTTTGCAGTTTCAAATGCGACTCTGCCAATGCGCTCGATTTCCGATTCATTGTAAGCCATCGTGTTGACACCGCGTTTTTCCCCTGTTTCCGTGGCGAAAATGCCCCTGGGCTTGCCGAAGTAGATGCCACCAGTGAGTTCCCGCACAACCATAATATCAACGCCCTCAATGACCTCTTTTTTGAGGGTTGAAGCATCGATTAATTCCGGGATGATTTTTGCTGGACGCAAGTTGGCAAATAGTTCCAAACCTGCCCGTAGTCCTAATAATCCACCTTCGGGACGTTGATTTGGTGGTAGTGAGTCCCATTTATAGCCACCAATAGCTGCCAATAGGATGGCATCGCTGTTACGACATATATCTAGTGTTGCAGTAGGCAAAGGCTCACCAGTAGCGTCAATTGCGGCACCACCAATAAGGGCTTCTTGAAAACCAAATTCAATATCAAATTTTTTCCCTACGACTTTTAGCACGTCTACGGCAACATTAATGATTTCGGGACCGATGCCATCGCCAGGTAGAAGGGTAATGCGGAATTGAGAAGTCATAGGGGTGAAATGATATTTAGCCAACAAACTAAATATCATACCCAGGAAGATGCACGATTAAAAATGGATTTTCTTATTTATTTAGATAATTTGGAGCCAAATCATACTTTTGACGAGCAAATTTAGGAATGCGATCGCCCATAATATCATGTCCGCGAGCTTACCCACCAAGAAATAAATTATCCCAAACTATTGTAGGGGTGGGGTCTCCCCATCCTCCCCGCCATCACGAATGATACGATCAAGTTTGTTTATGGTGGGGATATTTTATTTTTCTGGAAGTCCCTAACCAAGTAGCATTGGATTTCGATATGCTTGAATAAATGTTTTTACCGAATGTCCGCAGATATTTATTTTTGTATCGCTAACCTGCGACATTAATTTAATTCCTAAATTTTTGTTTAACTCGGCTATTTTCTTATTGGGAACAGATGCTAAAGCTTTTTGAATATTCTGCTGTGTCGGATTAATCTCTAATTGATTTGCTAATTCAGTAATACTTACTCCAGCGACAGCAGCTAATACTAGAGATTGTGAGGATACTCGAATGGTGTCTATTTCGTAGATTGTAAACAATGTTGACGCGAGTTTAACTTGGGAGTAAAGAGACATTGCAACTTCCGATGACATTCCTCCTGTTGCTGAAAGCCTTCTATTAATGCTCTTTCGTCGCGAAGCAAATGTTGATTCGCGAGCAGCATGTTTTGCCATCTTTTTTTTATCTCCCCTCCAAGAGGAATCATCTAAAAAGCGTTGTCCCCACTCTCTACCATCTTCAATCGCTAATGTTACCGTTTGTCCAATTACCTGCAACCTGATACCTGAATTGATATTCATACAACTTCTACTTGAATAACCAGAAAATTTCTCAGCTTATGACTTTATAGTTCCCCATAAAATCAACAAAACTAACGTTATTTTGATTATTCTTTTTCTACTTTTTTTTATAAGCAACTAATTGTCAAGTTTGTGTAAAGACTGTTTCATTTTCCGAAACGTAGCTGACAAGCCTTGTAGAGAGAGGCTAAGTTAGATGTAATAAATGGCGCTTCTGTGCAGCTATGGTAAACGAATTTGCAATCCGGACTACAGGACTAATTAAGCAGTTTGACAGACACGTGGCTGTCAACAATGTTGATTTAGAGATACAAGCAGGTGAAGTATACGGGTTGATAGGTCCGAATGGTGCTGGTAAAACAACCCTAATTCGGATGTTAGCAGCAGCAGAGGAACCGACGGTTGGGGAAATATTTATCAATGGCGATCGCTTGTTGCGGGATAAAAGCAATCCTACTCTCAAGCGTCGTTTAGGATACCTACCCGATGATTACCCGTTATACGACGAACTCACTGTTTGGGATTACCTCGATTATTTTGCGCGGTTGTATAAATTACGCGAACCTCGACGTACTCAAAGGTTACATGAGGTTTTAGAACTAATTCAACTAGGAAATAAACGCAATAGTTTGATTTCGACTTTATCGCGAGGGATGAAACAGCGTTTAAGTTTGGCAAGAACTATTATTCACGAACCGATAGTATTGCTCCTTGATGAACCAGTTTCTGGACTCGATCCCATTGCCCGGATGCAGTTTCGCGAAATCGTCAAGGTGCTGCAAGAAGCGGGGATGACGATTATAATTTCCTCCCACGTTCTCAGCGATTTGGCAGAACTTTGTACTTCTGTGGGAATTATGGAACTTGGTTGTTTAGTGGAAAGTACTTCACTACAGCAACTTTACCAGCGTCTTTCCCGTCAGCAAATTGAGATTTCGACGTTGGGAAATATTGATAATTTGTTGGGGGAATTGAAAAATAACCCCTTGGTGGATGAGTGGGAAATAATGCCCACAAAAGATAAGTTAAGGGTGAATTTTTCTGGGAATCAAGAAGATTGTGCCGATTTGTTACGTTCTTTGGTAAATGCTGGGGTTCCGCTCACAAATTTCCATTGTACTCAGGAAGATTTGGAAACAATTTTCCTCAAATTAGGTCACAAACAGGCATCTTGATTTGGGAGTTAGGAGTTAGAAGTTATACCATTTTAATATGAAGATGCATAAAATAACCCCACCGCCTGTGGCACCTCCCCTTGCTAAGGGGAGGTTGAGAGGAATCGAAATAATGTGCAGCTTCACAAGTAATTGGTATTAGGAGTTAGGAATTAGAAGTTAATAATTAAATTTGAATTGGCATTAGAATAAAAATTTAATAATATCTAGCGGGGAATTCATCACTTACAACTAATAACTAACTTGCTAAACTAAATGTTTGAAAATCATTTTTGGGAGTTAAATAAATGATGGGGAGTATTTTAGAAAAAATAGGCGATCGCAATCCGCAATTTCTGCGGGAGGTAAAAGGTCGTCTCAAAATATTCCCAATTATATTCGTAACTGTTTTGTCTTTGTTGATGCAATTTTTGGTTTACATTTGCCATGTAGAAAATATGTCACCTCATGCTGGTAATGGTGAATATATAAGATATCTGGCTCATTGGGACAGAGTTTTTCAATCACTCAATCCCATTTTCATTTTTTCCCTTTTAGTTTGTGGTACATATCAAATAATCAGCGATATATCTAAGGAAGAAAGTAGGGGAACATTAAATTTTATCCGTCTTAGTCCTCAATCAGAAGTGAGTATATTGACTGGTAAAATTCTGGGAGTACCAATTCTCCTTTACTTGTTTATTGCCGTTGCAATTCCTTTCCACCTGATTTCTGGGATGCTTTCTGGTATTCCATTTCTGAATATTGTAGCTTTTTATCTAATTCTTTCTGCCTGCTGTGGCTTTATTTTTAGTGCTGCTACTTTATTGAGTGTGATGACGCAAAATGTCGCCAAAAAATCACAAGGTATTGTCGCTTGGCTTGGCAGTGCCTTGGTTTTAATGTTTTTAACATCATCGTACTCTTTTTCTAGCACTAATATACCTTTTGACCATGCATTTGCCTGGTTATTGATGTTTAACCCAACCTCGATAACTCAATATCTCAGCCAATCTTCTAGAGATTTAGAAAGGTTGCAATTCTTTTATATTCCGGTTGGGATGAATCTAATTGGCATAATTGGTATACATTTAGCTAATTATGCTTTTTGGACTTATAGTCTCTGGCAGGGAATAAAACGCCTTTTTCGGAATTCAAATGCAACCTTTTTTAGTAAAAGTTATAGTTATTTATTTGTGATTTTAACGCAAATTACTTTATGGGGATTTACTCTCCAAAAAGGCGAATACTATACATCTGGCGAAAGAAACTATGATATCAACTCCGTAATTCAGCAGAATATTCCTCTATTCTTTGTGTTTAATTTAATATTGATTTTTGCGTTGATGCGGATTTTGTCCCCAACACGTCAATCAATCTTAGATTGGTCACGATATCGGCATTTAGAGAGGAATCATCGTCAGGGTTGGCAAAGCACAATATATGGAGATTTACTGCTAGGTGAAAAGACTCCATCTCAGTTTACAATTGGGATTAATCTACTATTAATTACGACCCCATTTATTATTTGGTTAATCATTGCGCCACTTTTAAATACTCACGATAAGTTCGCAATTCTTTGGCTTACTGATGAAGTTGGTATTTTCAAAGCGCTGTTAGCAATTGGCTTTTTGATCAGCTTGACGATGATTTATGCGACTGTTTATCAGTTTGCTGCGATCGCAAGGGTTTCTCAACCTTTTTCCCTGGCAACTTTTGCTATTTTCACCTTAAATGTTTTACCACCTGCTATTTTCTTCAAACTAAATATTGACCCAGTTAAAAATCCCATACCTTGGTTATTTTCAACTATTCCTTGGGCTGGTTTTACTGCCAATGCTCCAATTATTTGTTTTGCACTTTTGGGGGAAATTATGATTTTAGTTCTTTTAAATATGAAATTGATGAAGCAAATCAAATTAGCTGGTAGTTCAACAACAAAAGAACTATTAAACACATCAGGGTAATTTTAGATAAATAAAAAAATGATTACTTATTAGTCTAAATGTGTACTCTTTAATTAATTAAAACTTTTGGAGATTTGAGAAAATGATGGGAAGTATTTTTGATAAATTGGGTGATTGGAACCCGCAATTTATAAGGGAAATTAAAGGTCGTCTGAAATTATTTCCAATTTTGGTGACTGCTGGTATATCTTTGCTCGGTCAAGTTGTTTTATGTTTGATTCAATTAGGGCAATATCCAGAAAAAAAATATTCCATAACTGCTCAATATTGCTTGCTAGGAAAGGATTACCAAAATCAATTACAAGACTTATATAAAGTCGTCGATAAAATTCAAAAACAAGTTTACTATTTCAGCAGTAAAGCAAATTTTGATTTAGAAAAACTAAATGCTGCGAAAGAACAATTAAAAGCATCTCAACTCGAACAAAAAAGAGTTAATGATATTCTATATAGCGGTAAATTTTTCTGCCCTATAGAACAAATAAACTTTCAAAGTTGGTGGAGAGACCATTGGGGATATATCTTTACTTCCCTAAGTGTTGTTTTTGTATTTGCATTGTTGGTTGGTGGAACTTATCTATTAATTAACAATCTTGCCCAAGAAGAACATCGTCACACACTAAATTTTATTCGCCTTAGTCCGCAATCGGAAGCGAGTATTTTGACTGGTAAAATGTTGGGTGTACCAATTTTAGTTTATTGGCTTACGGCTTTAGCAATTCCTTTACATGTTGTATCTGGAAAAGCTGCTGGAATCGCATTTAGTCACATTTTTAGTTTCTATGCTGTTCTAATTGGTAGTTGTATTTTCTTCTTTAGTACGGCACTTCTATTTACTTTAAGTACGCGCTTTTTAGGTGGATTTCAACCTTGGCTAGGTAGTGGTCTAATTCTAACTTTCTTGATGTTTACATTAGGGATATCATCATCAAGTCTACAAGTGAATCATGGGGCTGCATGGTTTATGATGTTTAGCCCAATGTTTGCAATCGAACATCTATTTCCAAACATCTTTGGACGCGGATATAATAGTTCCTCATCGCCAGGATTTGCTAGTTTACAGTTTTTCCACATTTCCGTTGGTTCTACTTTAATTGGTGTAGTTGGTACACATTTAGCTAACTTTGGCTTCTGGACTTATGGAATTTGGCAAGGATTAGAACGCCGTTTTCGTAATCCGAATACTGCGATGATTAGCAAAGTTCAAAGTTATTGGTTAGTGGCTGGAATGCAAGTATTGCTCTGGGGTTTTACATTACAGAAAAATAGTAACTATTACCCACCTAGCTATTTTGGTAAAGGCTCATATTACGAACCCAATAATCAAATCATTTCTAACTTACCTTTTTTCGTTATCTTTAACCTGGCATTACTATTTGGGTTGATGATGATTTTGTCACCCCAACGGCAAACAATTCAAGATTGGGCAAGATATCGTCATCAAGGTGGTTCGAGTCGGAAAGGTTGGAAACACAGCTTATTCGGTGATTTCTTGCTGGGTGAAAAGAGTCCTTCCGTAGTTGCGATCGCACTTAATTTGTTAATCATGCTTATCCCCGGTGCAATCTGGGTTATGCTCGCTCCCAGTTTGAATGTTCGGCAAAACAATGTTTTAGATTGGATGCTTAATGATGCTGGTAGGTTCAAACTGCTCATCGGTATCGCAATGTTTTTCACGATTATGATGATTAATGCCGCCATTACCCAGAGAATGCTGATTCTGAAAACATCCAAGCGTTATTTCTGGGCAATTGGTACTGTCGGTTCAGTTATGTTTTTACCACCGATAATATTGGGCATGATTAACTTAACCCCACAAAAAAATGCACTTCCTTGGTTAATGTCAATCTTCCCTTGGGCTGGTTTAGCAGATGCTGGTACGCTATACGTGTTGATGATATTTGCGTTTGAGGTACTTGTCTTGGCTGCTGTGACTTACTTCCTGACCAAGAAAATTCAGAAGGAAGGGGAAAGCGAGACGAAAGCAATGGGCAATAACCCTGCCAAATAATTAATTGTTTGATGATAATTCATATTGTAGGGGCGAACGGTTGTTTGCCCATTTTATTTTTCACCCATTTTATTATTTCATAAAATATCATGAGGGCGTAGCTTGCTTCTCCGTTTCGGAGTACAACCGTTCTCCCCTACGGGAATTGTTAAACAGGGCGATATTGAAGAAAAGGAAAATCTTTTATTTCTCCATTCCCTATTTTTTAATCGCCTTTTTCAATAAAACGGGAATTAGAGATGGTTTTTCAGCAACAGGAATTTTAGCATCAGAGAAGGCAATCAACTTGTTTTTCGCCGAACCAAAATCGCGATCGCGTCCAATTACTGCTGCCAGGGTTCCAGTTTGTCGCCAAAACTTTCCTCTCGGTGCTTCCGTTCCAGCAATGTAACCAATTACGGGTTTGTCTATGGCTTCGGAAATATACCTGGCTGCGGCTTCTTCGCTACCTCCCCCTGGTTGTCCCACGAGAACTATTGCTTCGGTGCTTTCGTCTTCGTCGAGTATTTGCAACCACTGGATGAACGATGAACCAACAATGGCATCGCTACCAATACTGACACTGATGGATTGTCCCAAACCTGCTTTGGTTAATTCCCTGGCAATTTCATAGGTAAGGGTGGTACTCCTACTCAGTATTCCTATTGAGCCAGGTATATAAAATTCTGCTGGCTGTGTGCCTAGTAGGATTTTCCCAGGGACAATAATGCCGGGGCTATTAGGTCCAATAACTAAAGTATCAGTTGCTTCGGCTTTACGGATAAGCTGCACCATATCCAACGGTGGTACGCCAGGAGAGATAATAATAATTTGACGAATATTAGATGCGATCGCTTCTAATGCTGCATCCAAAACTTGATAGGGATGTACGCAAATAATTGTAGTATCAATTATTCCGTGTTTTGCCACTGCTTCTTCTACTAAATCGAATACAGTCAAACTATGTAGTTGCTGTCCTCCGCATCCGGGATGTATCGCAGCGATTATGTTTGTACCATATGCTTTCATCTGGGCGATATGGGTTGATGAGATAAATTCACTGAAGCCTTGGATGATAACTTTGCTGTTTGGCGTTAAATTCATAAAAAAATATGGTAACTACGACTTGCTCAGAGGTCTTTGCCACTGAGTAAAAATGACACTTGAAAATTACTGTAAGTATCACGGTTCTTTAGTTTTCACTATTGTCAAATCAAAGATATCTGAATGGTAATTAAATTCTCGAAAGTCTTAAAATATACCAATTAAAAAATAATAAAGTCATTTGAAATCAATTCGTTTAATTAATTTGCCTCCTGATAAAATGGCATTAAATTTTGACATTTTCATTGATTGATTATGAATTTTAATTAGACGCGATGTATCGCGTCTCTACATTTTTAACTCCTAATTCAAAACTCCTAACTATTTCTTAGATGCTGCTGTTTTTACAAAACCAACAGCTTCGTTGACTGCTTCATCTAAATTATCTACCACTTCTATGGCAATATCGCACTTTAACCCTGCTAATTCTTTTTTAGCAATATCAAAATCCGAACCTGCTAACCGAATAACCAAACGAGGTATTAAGCTCTGCTTATCCCGTTTGTTTTTACTGCCATTAGAACTGGATGTCAGGGGTTGGAGTTCGCTTTTTTGTTGGTTGACAAAATCGATAATAACTTCGGCAACTTCCGATGCTTGAGGAATGCTACCCAATAAGTTAATTAGTATAACTTGAATACTTTTATCGGCAGCCATAATCAATAAAGCTTTTTCCAGACGACTGCGAAAGGTGGTTGGGGAAGGTTCAATGGGGGAAGCGTGACGTAAATTTAGACAAATTCCCGGTTTTCCTCCAGCGTTGGAGACTAAATCCATTGTTGCTAATACTGAACCTGCTCCATTGCCTAAAATACCAATTTTGCCATTTAATTCAACTCCATCCCAATCGCTGAGATTTTGGTGTCTACAGTTACCGTTATAGCGATTTACCATTTTTGTCGCCATCAGGGCAATGTCAGGGTGTCTAGCTATGGCTCGTTCGTTAACACGAACGCTACCATTTAATGCCATTACTTGTCCGGTGGAGTTGATTCCTAAAGGGTTAATTTCGATTAAATCTAGGTCTTTTTCGATAAACAAATCATACATTTTTTCAATGACACTACTGACGGCTTGGATTAAAGCACCTTGTAATCCCATTTTTAAAGCCAATCTGCGAGCATAGAATGGTGAAAAATCTTGTTCGACGACGACATGCTGCATTTTTTCCCCAACCGATTCCCAATCGATGTTAGCTTCTGGGCAGCCTAAAAGAATGGGACGGCAAAGGGCAGTATCGAGAACGACGGCAAGGTATAATTCTTGTTCGATATCGTATTTGGCTTCTGCCAGTAAAACCTCTGGTAAATCACCCCCGATGGGTAAATTAAAGATATTTTGGGCAGCTGCGATCGCATCAATTGTGGTTTCGACAAACCTGACTCCACCAGCTTTTAATCTTCCCCCGCTATGCACTTGTGATTTCAAGACAACTGGGTAGGGAATTTTCAACCGTTTTAAATCTGTGGGATGATCGATTCTTTGTGAGGGCAATACGGGAATGCCGATTTGCCCAAACCATTCTTTTACTTGATATTCTAGTAAATCCATACCACGCACCTTTCATCACCACTTCAAGCATAAGTTCTACGGCGTTAAGCTATATGGCTTTCGCAGCATTTCACACTTTTATTCGGCTTTGATTCGCTATAAAAAGTTTTGTACTGTCCTTAATTCTATCCAATTAAGTGGACATAGTGAACTAGAAGGTATGATATTTTTTGTTAACAGAATAATAATTATTGATGTTACGCATCAGTAATATTCCTTATCTGCAAATATTGGCTCTGTTTTTGTTACAGGTAGGTACGAGAATCTCTACCAGTAGGATTTCTTTGCAAACGGGAATATCTGAAACATCTTATTATTCCCATTTTGAAACCGAAATTGCTATCTTTTTGAAATTTTTATTTTGATATTTTCAGCATGAAAAGAATCTATTTTTACTTTTACTGAAAAATATTAAATTGTGTTAGAACGTTTGGCGGTTGTACTTACTTTCGCTATGATTAGTCAAACTGTATCATTAGATTCAACAAACACAAATAGTTCATCGTCAGGGTATAGCACGAAGACTGCTGTGCAACTCGAAGACTTGGAGTTTTTAGCGCAAATTTTGCAACAACACTTGCGTACAAACATCCCCTCTGGGGTACTATTTGGCGTTAAGTGTGCTGTCAAAAGTGACCAGTTGATGATTCTAATTCAGCATCCAAAAAGTGTTGTGACAGATACACAGCGAGTGTTTACATTACTTGTGCAAATGCTGGAATCATTACCCGCACATCAAGCGCAAAGGGTACAGCTATATCTACGTCAGACTGGTGAAAAGCTACCCTATGCAAAACAGGATGTGGTCATTCATGAGGTTTCTTCTCAGTCGCAATCCAAAGCTGAGGAATTTGAGATTCCAGTATCTGCAATGTTCAATTCTTCTTCTTCCCTATTAAATATAACTGCGGTTGTAGAAGAACCATTTGCATCTTCTGGGGAAATTCACGATTGCCGAGTAGACAAATCAGCTAAATCTCAAAGTAAATTTAATCCGATTGTATTATTTTTAGGGTTGTTTGTTACAGCTATTTTTGGTGGAGTTGGTTACTTATTAATGAGTCCTTGTGTGTTAATGACTTGTAAAGAATTACAGACTGCTAAAGAATTACAAGGGACATTTCCACAGTTAGTTAGTAATCTCAAATCTGAAGCAGAATTGACCCAATTAGAAAAACAAATTGCGAATACTGTGACAGATTTGCAAAAAATCCCAGGTTTATCGATACATCAACAAGAAGTCGAAAAAATCCGGGCAAACTTAATTGGTGAATTGCAGCAAATCAATCAAATAAATCAAGCTTTGCAAATAGGTACAACCGCAACTCAAAAATCGCGAAGTTTCACAACGAATATTGAGGAACTACAACTACGATCGCAATTGTGGAGAAAAGCGATCGCACCATTGGAAACTATTCGTCCTGGTAGTAAATTATACATTTTTTCCCAATTAAAATTATCGATTTACCGTACTGGTTTACAACGGGTTAACGTGCAATTACTCGCACAGGGAAAATGGCAGCAAAAAATCAACGATTCCCAAGCAGTAGCCAAAGCTGCCATACAACGGGAATCCACAGCAAAAACATTCCCCGAACTCCAACAAGCACAATCAACCTGGCAGGTAGTAATTAATGCCTTGACTGGTGTTCCCCAAACTAGTCCAGCATATCCCGAAGCGCAAAAATTATTAGTAGAATATCGACCAAAATTGATCGCAATTCGCGATCGCACTGCTAAACTGGAACAATCGACGAAAAATTTCGCACAAGCTGTGACAACTGCCAAACTTGCTGAACAATACCAAAAACAAAATCAATGGCAACAAGCGGTAAATAATTGGCAACAAGCATTAAATTCAATTCGACAAGTACCTGCGGAAAGTCCCTTTTATAACCAAGCAGTTCCCCTTGTTGAAGCATACTCGATTGCACTCCAAGAAGCCCAAGCAAAATCCCAATCACCAACTGCAATCGTAACTACAGATACAACCCGTACAGACTTGGAGAAAACCTGTATGGGAACAGTTCGAGTTTGCAACTTTACCGTAGATAGTCGATTTATCAATGTTCGTATTACCCCGGAATATGAGCAAACCTTGGAAAGTAATGTCACTAATGTCAGTCAAGGGCAGGAAAATAATTTTCAAGATGTGAAAAAGCACTTGGAAAGTTTACAAAAAGCATTAGAAGTAATTGGTGATAATGCTAATTTAGCAGTATTAGTATTTGATGCTCAAGGGCAGCAAATATTTACCCATATACCTAAGATAAATTGAGAAATCGGCAACCTCTCCCAGAAGTCGGGTTTCTCCCCCCAACGCGAAAACCCCATTTGCTATGACTTTCCCAGAAACCCGATTTCTCCCCAACGCGAAAACCCCAAATAACCCCGCTTCATCAAGCATTCGATGAAGGGAGAAACCGGGTTTCTAATTGGTGTTGCAGCAAAGATAGTCATACTGAGTTAAAGAGAAACCCGGTTTCTAGGGGATTTGATGTCTACTTTAATTGGGCATTGGTATTAAAAAACTGCCGTGATAAACCTCTTGTAAGTAGAACAGTGGTAAGAAGATTCGCAAATGCGATCGCAGGGGAACGGTTGGTAAAAACGATTGATTCGAGCCATTTGGAAATTGAGACACATTTGAGTTTAGGTG
>NZ_NTFS01000269.1 GCF_002289455.1 Brunnivagina elsteri CCALA 953 | reverse complement strand
AAATAGTTGTTCTTATCTTGTGTTTTTTCAAAATTATTTTCAACAATTTTTATATTAAAATTTTTGTTAGTATCGAATATATGAGAATTTAGGGAATTGGGTAATCCAATTATGTCAATTTTACTGCCATCACAACTAGTTACAATAATTCTCGGTGCGGTTGTTTGTTCTAACTCACGACTCGTTGTAATTGCTCGATTGATTAAAGCATCATACTCTTTCTTAATTTCAATTGCTTTTAGCTTTTCTTGTGGCGAAAATTGTACTCCTTTAAATAAATCTTGGAACTGCTGGGTTGAACGAGGAATCAGCGAACTTTCTGCAAATACTTCGTTGGTCATTTTTACCATCATATCGATAGCTCCATGACCTTTAATGTTCATTTTTCGACTTGAAAATACCTCGTCTATTTTTCGTTCTTCAACCCAAGGTGCGATATCGGGATTGGTGACAATAACTTTGCAGGCATTAATAATTTCTGGATTGGAACGATTTGCACTTTTGCCGCGATCTACTTCTATTTGCAGTTCTCCTCCTAATATCCCAACTACATCATGATATAAATTACAGGATTTTTCTAAAATATTATTTTGATTAGTTTCTAATGCTTCTAGTTTACATAAATCAGATATTTCTAAAATTTGCTTTTTAATTCTATCTGGATATTGAACGGGATATTGTTTATCTGTTTCTGCGGCTAACATTTTCTCTATACCTTGACAAATACTTCGGATGAAATCAGCAACTTCATTTTGAGGAATGCAAAGACACTCATTTTCTAGGGCAATACCTTTCATACATAAGTTGGCAATTAAACCAACTTTATTTTCCATTGCTTGTAGTGCTATTTGCTCAAAACTACCTTCATAAGACTTTTTTGCTAACTTGATAATTTCTGTATAGCGATTTTCTTGAAGCTGTTTTTGTTTGATTTCTGCTGTAGTGTGGGGAAACTCAGATGCAAGGGCAATTGACATGCGATCGCCATCACAATCACTCAAGGATATTTTCAATCCTTGGGGTGACATTTTAATAGTTCCTTTGTCGAAAGACTCGTTATCTAAATGTCTATTAATAAAAATATTAATCGTATTACTATTTGCCGTGGGTCCTCGATAAACAATTACTTCTTCTCCATCGGGAAGATTTGGATAAGATACTTCATTAGCTGCTAATTCATGACAAGTTTGTGCCATAGCCGAATCGAATTTTATAAATCGTCCGCTAGCACAATCTAGATATTGCTTGCGCCAATGTTCTTGGAGTTTATCTATAATTTTGGGATGCTCTAAAAGTTGATAGTGTCCTTCTAAATCTGCCCTTAAAATGCGATATATCATATTTCGATCCCTATCGCCAAAAGTGCGATCGATTAATTTTTCAAATTCTTCTAAATTGAGATGGTCGAAGTCAATAAAATCGTCATTATACTCCTTATGGGAGTGGCGATCGCAATCGCTTAGATTTCTTCTATCCATACATCCAACATCGATTGACCTCACATAATCCTGGGCTATTTTGCGAGGGTCATTTGTCATTTCTTTGAGTTCTTCGAGACGCTGTTCTAAACGGGGAATTACATCACCTTTTACACCGTTAGGAAAAGAATTCCAAAATTGAGAACCTGTAGAAGTCATCCCATAGTAAGCATCGGTTTTATTTCCAATCCCGATTTTCATTGTGTATTCACCAGGGTTTATAGGAGCAGATTCTTTCCTGCTCTCTCCCTCTTTCCCTCCTCCCCACTCCTGTTCCCGTACTCTTCCCTTCAACTGTTCTGTAGAAATCACCAGGTCATATCCACCACCAATTTTAGATAAATCGCGAGGTGCAAATGTGCCCTTTCCTAGCTGCCATGTTGAATCGAGTGGTTTGCTTTCATCGTTCAAACCTTGGCGTTTTTCCTTGATTCCAAATCTCGTTTGAAATGGTGTTTGAGCTTCATTTCCTAACTCTTGATGCAAGCGTATATCGATTTTCCCGTCACCATCTCCAACTAATTTAATTGCTGTTTCTGGTGACAAAACTCCACCATTTTCTCCTGTCGTTGCATTTACAACTAAAACCCGCAAATTTTCTCTTTCAGCAAAGCTCTTACAGGGTGTAAACATATTACTCCCATAAGCTGCACCAAAGTGGGGTCGATCGAACATTTGCACGCACAGCGATTCATCCATAAAATAAAAGCGATCGTCAGCAGCAAATTCTAAGCTCCAACCTTGCTTTTGAAACTGCTGTAGGTCTGATTCAGTCGTTAAACCTCGATAAACTGTCCCTAATTTAAATGTGGCATTGGGAGCAAAATATTCTGCCAAGCAATGTTCGATTGTTTCAGTAATTGGTATATCGTTAACGACAATGGGTTTTCCTGTTTTGGTGCAGAAGTGTTCTAGGATAATTGCCATAGATAATTATATTTTTTGGGATTACAACTTCTTAATTTATTTGTCTTCTATCTATGGGAAGATAAGCCTGAAGGCATAAATATTGCTATCACTATAGTGATAAAAAAAATATCCTCTACAAATAACATTTTTGTATTAAAATTTAGTATCTAACTGTGAGGTTAACTATGAGTCATTTAGAACCACAATATAGTTCAATATATGACTTCGATACTGATAGTGATTTGTTGGCTGAAGGTATAATTGATGCCGACGACTTAGCTGCGATCGCGGGTTTGCAAATGCAACAGGAAGAGCTATCTAGATTAGAAGATGAGGAGTTGGAGAAATGGCTGGAGATAAAGATGCCGGAAGAAAAGCAGCCGAATATAGTGCCAAATAGCTTACCAAATATATTAGATGAAGAAGTGTTTTAGTCGAAAATAAATATTGCCCCAACAGGGGCATTTTTATTAAATATCTGGATGATTATTGTACGGAAATCGAGCGAATTAAAATACTCATCAGTTCTCCAGGATTAGGACTTGGGACTAAAGGACTCCAATCGTTAATATCCGCATATCCAAGTTGATGAAGAACCCGCATTGTTCCGGTAATCGCTTTACTCGAACCAATTAAAGTGTGTTTGATGATTTCCCTTTCTGGTAAAGATGGGGAATTTGCTGGAGTGTTGGAAGTGGGTAGGTTAATGCCGCCAAGAAAGCTTCTATTTCGACATTTTATTCTATATCTTCCTTTATTTTCTGATGCTTTAAAAAGTTGAGATATTCGTAGAGCTATTTTTGTTTTTTTGTATGCGTTAAGGCAGTTTCCCATAGGTATCGCTCTTAGTTTCGACATAGTTTCCTCCATTTTTTCTCTACTATTTATCCCGTGAGGGATGGGATTGTTATCTGACTTTTGACACTCTCTGACTTCAAGGTACGGAGATTCTTGAATTTAAGACATAACTTGCTCAATTAGGGTTGTCTCAGAAAGAGTAGAGGTTAGTGTTGCCTACGTCTAGCACATTTGACTGTATTGAAAAATAGCGGTAACAATAATTACAGTATTCATTAATTACTGTTTTTCTATTGTCAATGGCGCTTACCCTCAAATTATGACTAAAGTCAGAACCATCCCAGAACAAGGTCAATTGGTTAACGTTCGTTCCCGGCAATTTGTAGTTACGGATGTTCGTAATACCACTTTACCTACGAATCCAATGCTGAGTGCGGTGGGAAAATCACAGTATTTGGTGAGTTTATCTTCAGTCGAAGACGATGCTTTGGGGGAGGAGCTACAGGTAATTTGGGAATTGGAACCTGGGGCTGTAGTTTATGAAAAAATGGAGTTGCCGAAACCGACGGGTTTTGATGCACCTGCGATTTTGGATGGGTTTCTCGATGCGGTACGCTGGGGTGCGGCTTCGACTGCTGATATTCGCACGTTACAATCTCCGTTTCGTAGTGGTATTGACATTGAAGATTACCAACTCGATCCGGTGGTGCGAGCGATTCAAATGCCTCGCGTGAATTTACTGATTGCCGATGATGTGGGTTTGGGTAAAACCATCGAAGCTGGATTAGTTACCCAAGAATTAATTATCCGCGATCGCTGTCGGCGAATATTGATAGTTTGTCCATCTTCGCTGCAAATTCAGTGGAAAGACCAAATGCGGGATAAGTTTGGTTTGGATTTTCGGGTAGTAGATAGTAATTTAATGAAGGAACTACGACGGAAGCGAGGAATTCACGTCAATCCCTGGCAGCATTTTCCCCGGTTGATTACCTCTATCGATTTTCTCAAACGCGATCGCCCTTTGCGTTTATTGCGGGAGTTGTTACCGGGGGAGGGAGAATCCATATATCCCCGCAAGTTTGATCTACTAATTGTGGATGAAGCACATAATGTGGCTCCTTCTGGTGGGGGTAATTATGCTGTTGATTCCTTGAGAACTGCGGCAATTCGGCTTTTAGTCCCCCATTTTGAACATAAGTTATTTTTGACGGCAACACCCCACAATGGCTACCCTGAGAGTTTTACAGCGTTATTAGAATTACTCGATACCCAACGGTTTGCACGGGGTGTTTCTCCCGATCGCAAGCAGTTACAGGTAATTATGGTACGTCGCCTCAAGTCGGAAATGCAAAATTGGGATGGTTCCCCCCTATTTCCGCAGCGCCACTTAGACGCAATAGCTGTGGACTATCCCCAAGGAGAACGACAGGTACATGCAAATCTCAAAAGGTATACTGAACTACGTTGCAAGGGAGTAACAGATAATACCGAGAAATATGCTACGGAATTTGTCCTGAAATTGTTAAAAAAGCGGTTGTTCTCCTCTCCCCAAGCATTTGCCACAACATTGGCACAGCATGAAGAATCCCTGAAAAATTCCCGTCGTCGAGGTTCCAGCAATTTATCTCGACCGACGGAAGGTATTTTGCGCCGCCAATTAGCACAAATTGACGAAGATTTTGCTGATGATGAATTGTATGAAGAATCAACTGATGAGGTAATTACTAATACAACTAGGTTATTTCGAGAACTGAGTGCAGAAGAACAAAGTTTACTAAGACAAATGCGTGAATGGGCAGAGACGATATCAAGAGTGTCTGATGCCAAAGCTCAAGAGTTGCTTAACTGGATTCATACCCAAATTAAACCAGATGGTAAATGGTCAAAGGAACGAGTAATAATTTTTACAGAGTATCGCGCTACTCAAAAATGGTTGTATAACTTGTTTGCAGCTAAGGGGTTGGTGGAAGGGGAACGTTTGATGATGCTTTACGGTGGAATGAAATCGGAAGACCGGGAACAGGTAAAAGCTGCGTTTCAAGCATCACCGGATATTTCCTCGGTGCGGATATTATTGGCAACGGATGCTGCAAGTGAGGGTTTGGATTTGCAGAATTTCTGTTCGCGCCTCATTCACTACGAAATACCCTGGAACCCGAACCGGATGGAGCAGCGTAATGGTCGAATTGACCGTCATGGGCAAAAAGCTAAAGAAGTGCGGATATACCACTTTGTTGGCAAAAATTACCAAGACAATTCTACCACAGGGGTAAAACCGGGTGAGTTGGAAGGGGATTTAGAATTTCTGATGCGGGCAGCGCTGAAAGTACACAATATCCGCGAAGATTTGGGTAAGGTAGGACCTGTGATTGCAGCACAGGTGGAAGAAGCGATGATGGGATATCGCACTGTTTTAGATACCACTTTGGCAGAGAGGGAATCGGAAGCCGTGCGACGGATGTTAAAATTTGAGCGCCAGGTGCGATCGCAAATCGAAAAACTGCGGGAACAGTTGGATGAAACCCGTCAACATTTGCGCCTAACTCCCGATAATATTGAGGCTGTGGTCAAAATTGGTTTGGAATTGGCGCAGCAACCAGCTTTAATTCCAGCAAAAATTGCAGGGAATGCCTATTATTTACCACCTTTAAAAAGTAGCTGGGCTGTTTGCAGTGAAGGTTTAGCCCATCCCCACACTAAGGAAATTCGTCCAATTGTTTTTGACCCAGAATTGGCACATGGTCGAGATGATGTGGTGTTAGCCCACTTAAATCATCGTTTGGTACAGATGTGCTTGCGGTTGTTACGGGCTGAAGTTTGGTCGAAGGAAGGTCGAAAAAATTTGCATCGGGTAACAGCGAGAATTGTCCCCAACTCGGTATTGGATACACCCGCAGTTATCGCTTATGGACGCTTGATAATTTTGGGAAGCGACCAACAGAGGTTACACGAAGAGGTAATTACTGCTGGTGGGTTGCTAAAAGAAGGTAAATTTAACCGTTTGGGAGTGATGAAAATTCAAGAAGCGCTTGCCGCAGCTTTGCCAGAATTAGCACCGGAAAATATCCGACAGAGATTAGCCCAATTATGGGATAGTCACGCTCCTGCATTGATGCAATCTTTGGAATCGCGGATGGAAGACCGTAGTAAAAGTTTACAACGAGATTTAGGCGATCGCGCTGCCAAAGAAGCGGCTGATATTACGGCGATTTTAACGGAATTGCGTCAAAGCATTCTCAAAGAACTGGATGAACCTGAGTTTAAGCAGTTGGAATTGTTTAATACGGCTGAGGTGGAACAATTTGAGCGTAATATTAACAGTCTTAAAGCGAGAGTAGAGCAAATTCCAGCAGAAATTGAGCGTGAGGTGGCTGCAATTCAAGCTAGGTTTGCAAATCCGACACCAAGATTGTTTCCCCTTGCGGTAACTTATTTGATTCCCCAAAAGTTAGCAAGGTAAGTTTGTAGTGAGGACTTTAGTCCTCATAATTCAAGAAGTAAGATAAGGACTAAAGTCCTTACTACGAGCCTTTAACTAAACTATTATTTTTAATTCTCCTATGTCTACTGCCCGTCATCACGCTGAATGGTTATCTCTAGTTGAGGCTTCTGGTCCTTTTCTCAGTTTACCTGTACTGTTGAAAGTGTTTCCCAATGGATTGGATGCCCACGATCCGGAACACTTGAAATTACTGCGATCGGCATATGAGGAATGGCAGGATAATCAATTAGGGGCAAAACCTGAACCAGCAATTCATCGGGCATGGGTAGATTTTGTGCTGCGGCAGACTTTAGAATTGCCAGATGAAGTTTTATTAACAGGTCAGCGCATTCCCACGGGGCTGGCTGCCACAATTGCTGAACAGGGTGAAACCTTACGTCCCGATTGGATTGTTCGTAGTGAGGACTTCAGTCCTCGCTTACTCATCCAAATCGTTCCCCCAGACCAAAACTTAGAAAAACCTCTGAAAGACCGCCGTTGGAAAGCCAGTCCAGCAACGCGGATGATGGAGTTGTTGCACACCTGTAATGTGCGGTTGGGATTGGTGACAAATGGGGAACATTGGCTGCTGGTAAACGCGCCACGGGGGGAAACGACTGGTTTTATCTCCTGGTATGGGGCGCTGTGGTTAGAGGAGCATATTACTTTACGTGCTTTCCGCAGCTTGTTGGGTGTCGCTCGCTTCTTCGGTGTGGATGATGGGCAAACTTTGGAAGCGCTATTAACTGCGAGTGTTAACGACCAGCAGGAAGTTACCGACCAATTGGGGTATCAGGTACGCAAGGCAGTAGAGGTGTTGGTACAAGCATTAGATAAAATCGATCGCGATCGCAACCGTAGTTTACTTCAAGGTATTTCGGAAACCACACTGTACGAAGCTGCATTGACGGTGATGATGCGGCTGGTATTTTTATTTTCCGCCGAGGAACGGGATTTATTATTATTGGGGGAACCGATTTACGACCAATTTTATGCCGTTTCCACCCTGCGGGAACAGTTGCAACAAAAGGCAGATAAGTTTGGAGAAGAGGTTTTAGAACGACGTTACGATGCTTGGTGTCGGTTGTTGGCGACATTTAGGGCTGTATACGGGGGAATTGACCACGATCGCCTGCATCTTCCTGCTTATGGTGGTAGTTTATTTGACCCCGACAGGTTTCCGTTTTTGGAAGGTCGCACGGGTGGCAGTTGGCAAGAAGTCTCTGCCGAGCCAATTCCGGTGAATAACAGGATTGTATTGCATTTGTTGGAAGCACTGCAAATATTACAAATAAAAATTGCTGGCTCCGTAGAACCTCGGAAAATTTCCTTCCGAGCCTTGGATATTGAACAAATTGGTCACGTATACGAGGGTTTACTCGACCATACGGCAGTTCGGGCAAATTCTCCCGTTTTGGGGTTGATAGGAACAAAATTCCAAGAACCGGAAATTTCCCTGGAAACGCTAGAAACCAAAAGCGAAGCCGAATTAATCAAATACCTCAAACAACAAACCGGACGTTCCGAATCCACCCTCAAAAAAGCCATTCACGTTCGTAGTGAGGACTTTAGTCCTCATATTAAAGAAGAAAGGGCTAATAATAGTCCTCATCAACTCCAAAAACTCCTCATAGCCTGCGATAATGACCAAGAATTATATAATCGCGTCCTACCATTTTTCAGTTTAGTGCGATTGGATACCCTCGAATATCCGGTAGTGATTCCCACGGGAAGCGTATATGTGACCCAGGGAAGCGATCGCAGGGAGACGGGAACCCACTACACGCCGCGCAGTTTGACCGAGGAAATTGTGCAGTACACCTTGGAACCGTTGGTGTATGAGGGTGTGGCTGAGGGGAAGCCGAAAGAACAGTGGAAACTCAAGTCAGCAGCAGAGTTATTACAGTTGAAAATCTGCGATATGGCGATGGGTTCGGGGGCGTTTTTGGTACAGACTTGTCGCTATTTGGGGGAACGGTTGGTTGAAGCGTGGGAAAATGCGGAAAAAGCGAATCCGGGTCAGGTGGTGACAGCACCGGAGGGAACTTTATCTAAGTCGCGTCCAGAGGAGTGTGTAATTCCCAAGGATGCGGATGAACGGTTGATGGTGGCACGGCGGATAATTGCGGACAGGTGTTTGTATGGGGTGGATAAAAACCCTTTGGCGGTGGAGATGGCGAAGTTGTCGCTGTGGTTGATCACGCTGCAAAAGAATCGTCCGTTTACCTTTGTGGATCATGCGTTAAAGTGTGGGGATTCGCTGATTGGGGTGAGTTTGGAACAGTTGCGTTATTGGAATTTGGACATAAGAGAAAGGGTTACATTGGGGTTAATTGG
>NZ_NTFS01000268.1 GCF_002289455.1 Brunnivagina elsteri CCALA 953 | reverse complement strand
ATTAAAATTAGACATCTCCAGAAATTAATTATTCGTTGTCTGGAATCCTTGTAGAGACGTAGCAGTGCTACGTCTCTACATTCATTTTCAGAGATGTCTATTCAGCAAAAATTTTCTCTACTTCTATAAGAATGGCGAAAAAAAAGAATGGCGAAAAAAGAACAAACCCTAAATTATCCCCAATTGTCGTAGGGGTGGGGTCTCCCCACCCTTACTCACTATTGATACGAATGATACAATTGAATACGATTGGTAAATCTATAACATTGGGAAATTTGATTTTCTAGAAGTCCCTTAACTCAATTAGTCAAATGTAGTGCAAAGAGTGTTAGAAGTTAAGGAGGTGAATCAAAGCAAAATTGATTTAGGCTAGATACAGTGACAAACTTAACGCCAATAGGACAGCTAGCACGGGAACAGCAGTACCATATTCGATTCTGCGTGTCTGAACTATCTCTACCACAGACATTGGGATAATCAAAGGCCAAAAAATAGTCGTAATACAGCACATCACAAACGACAAAAAACCATCTTCAACTGAAGAACTTGGACGACGTTGGGAAAACCTGATCCAATTGAAGAAAAAATAACAGGTCATGAGTACGTAACTAAAAACCGTGAATAGTTGGATTTTGTTCACCACAGAGACTCCTTAAGTAGCCAATTTCAATTAAAAACCGTGTTGGATGAATGTCATATACTTACAACCTGTATCCGGCATTTCCGAAAGTTTGTTATTCACTACCAGAAAAATAATTTTAACAAATCAATCTTTCCTTAAGTAAATTAAACTCTACTAAAGTCAATTAATTGACTGTCGATTAAGTAAATATTAATGGAATTATTGAGAATTAGAAATCAGTACATGTACTTGTTCTTATTCTGAATTACTAACTCGCAAATCTACTGGTCTATTATATTTACTAAATACAACTCTTTATCTAAACTTTACAGCCTTTAATGCCATTTTAATGTTATTTCCAAACTTTCTAATTGACTGAGCACAAAGCTATATACAGTAGGCTTTTCCCTATTTGAACCAACCCTATTGTTAATTGGCAAACACTTGTTAATTGTTGGTATAATTTGTTTTTCTTTTTAGGAATTATATAGCTATATTTCACGAGTGCTAATCAATATTAGCATTATTAATTTTTCAACTCACTGGGAGTATAGCTTGTTTTGTCAAAATTTTTGTTGAATTATTTTGGATTGTTCCACAAATGTGGAGACGTAAATCCATCACATCTCCACAATCCTCACTTTCTAATCTTCATTCTCTAATGCAGCTTTTGCCTGGTGCAAGTGCTGTAAGTGGTCATTACTAACTTTCGGGTATTGTAGATTGAGTTGCTTGAGTGTAGTACAAATAATATCGGACACAGCAAGACGGGCAAACCACTTATTATTGCTAGGAATGATATACCAAGGTGCTGATTTGGTACTGGTATGATTAAACATATCTTCGTAAGCTTTCATGTAATCATTCCAAAAAGCACGCTCTTGAACATCGCTAATAGAAAACTTCCAATTTTTCTCAGGTAATTCAATTCGTCTCAAAAAACGTTTTTTCTGCTCTGATTTTGAGATATTCAGGAAAAATTTGAGTATCACAATCCCGTTATTTGTCAAGTATTTTTCAAAACTATTAATCTCCTCAAATCGTTGCTTCCAAATTTGATTGCCAGAAGGTATTTTAGGTAGTTGTTGACTGTTGAGAATTTCTGGATGTACCCTAGCAATCAACACTTCCTCATAATACGAACGGTTGAAGATACCAATTCTACCGCGTTCCGGTAAAGACTTTGTTGTTCGCCACAGGTAATCGTGGTCTAACTCTTCCGAACTAGGAGATTTGAAGCTAAAAACTTGACATCCCTGGGGATTAACACCAGACATTACCTGCTTAATAGTACTATCTTTACCCGCAGCATCCATTGCTTGAAAGATAATTAGCAATGCATAGGTATTTTGAGCATAGAGAATATCTTGATATTTTCCCATTTGCTCAATATCAGCTTGTAATACCCCCAAAGCATCAGTTTTATTCTGATATTTACCCGTATATTCAGGATCGTAATCCTTAAGGAAAATCTTCGTATCTGGTTTGACCAAAAAATAATTATGGTTCATATCAAGTCGCTCTGACAGCAGTATATTTAGAAACTAACTCTGCTGGATTCAGCATTTCATAAGGTTCAAATGGTTGGTGAATCCAAGGATTATCAGCCAAGTAATCGACATAATAATCTGGTGTAATTACTGAACAATCTTTATACCAAATCACAGCAGTCCGAATATCATCCACAGGGATTTTGCTATATTCTTTTAACCAAGGAATTGTTTCTTGGAGTGTGACACCGGAATCAACTAAATCGTCAACGAGGAGAATTCGCGAACCTAAACTTTTAGTCGTCATTGTTACATGCTCAGAAAAGATAAGATTCCCCCTTTCCTGTTTGCCCGCACCACTGTAAGATGATGTAGCTAAAATTGCGAGTGGTTGGTCATAAATACGGGAAAGAACATCTCCAACTCGTAATCCTCCCCGTGCCAGACAGATAATTTGGTTGAACTCCCAACCTGATTGATAAATTTGAGCGGCAAGTTGCTCGATTTTTTGGTGATAATCTGACCAAGAAACGTAAATATCTGGCATAAACAACCTGGTTGATAGGGAATAATGCTTCGTGAGTGGTAATACCTAATTATTTTATTATGAGTGCAAAGTTATATGAATGATTCCTCGCTAAATTCTTCCGAAAAAAACACTGGCAGCGAAAAATTGAATTTAAGTACCAAACTCGCTTTTGGAGCAGGTGATTTAGGTACAGCAATAACTGCGATGATTGGTATTTCTTATTTATCACCTTTTTTGACCGATGTTGCGGGATTAAATCCTAGTCTAGCGGGAAGAACCCAACTGATTGGGAAAGTGTGGGATGCAATCAACGATCCGATGGTGGGAGTATTAAGCGATCGCACTCAAAGTAAGTGGGGTAGACGCTATCCTTGGATGATTTGGGGAGCTATTCCTTTTGGTATCTTTTTCTTTTTACAGTGGATTGTTCCCCGCTTTAGTGGGGATGATAGTGTAAATCAAACAGCTTTGTTTTGGTATTACACAGCCGCATCGATTTTATTTAATGCTTTTTATACCGTTGTTAATTTACCTTACACAGCCCTAACTGCTGAACTGACCAAAGATTATGACGAACGTACCAGTTTAAACAGTTTTCGCTTTAGTTTTTCCATTGGTGGTAGCATCCTGTCTCTGATGATTGCCCTAATTATCAGCGCAATTTTCCCCAAAGACAGAGCTTTACAGTTTTTGATTCTGGGAGCTGTATGTGCAATTATCTCAGTATTTCCCATATATTGGTGCGTTTGGGGAACGAGAAAACGCGCTGAAGCTGTCGCAAACCGCAACCCAGAGTTAGAACAGCCAGTTTCTCTACCTTTATTCCAACAACTCAAAATAGTCTTTACCAATGTTCCTTTTCTCTTCGTTATCGGTATTTATTTATGTTCTTGGTTAGCCGTGCAATTAACCGCAGGAATAATACCTTATTTTGTCGTTAGTTTTATGCGTCTACCACAATTACATGTGAGTTTGGTATTATTAGCTGTGCAAGGGACAGCAATGGCGATGTTATTTGTTTGGACTTATATCAGTCGTCTGGTGGGTAAAAAGGCTGTTTACTGCATGGGAATGAGTTCTTGGCTAATTGCTCAAATCGGATTATTCTTCTTACAACCAGGTCAAATAGTTTTTTTATATACCCTATGTATTTTAGCTGGTGTTGGTGTTTCCTGTGCTTATCTCATTCCTTGGTCGATGTTACCAGATGTGATTGAACTGGACGAAATCCAAACAGGGCAACGTCGGGAAGGGATATTTTACAGTCTTGCTGTCTTTGTCCAAAAAATTTGCTTAGGTTTAGCAGTTGCGATGATGCTGGAAAGCTTAGGTTGGGCAGGATATATCAAACCAACAGCAACCGATCTTGTTCCCATTCAGCCAGATTCCGTACTACAAATAATCCGCTTTTTTATTGCTCCCGTTCCCGCGATCGCATTAGTTTTAGGCTTGGTATTGACCTATTTTTATCCAATTACCCGCGAAATGCACGCTGAAATGCTGTTGAAATTGAAAGAACGGCAAAAAGGTAAGTAGTGAAAGAAGGCAGAGGGCAGAAGGGCAGAGGGGAAAAAGCATTATTTCACAAGCCTTTTTGCAATTTACCACTGGAAAGTTATTTTAGCCAAGCTGCACTAGTCTGGAATATCCGTAATTTCAGTTTTAGTTGGGAGAACAGATTTTGAAGATACACAGGTAGATTTTCGGTAAACGCAATAATACTTAATATTTTGACAATTTCTCTTATAAAATAGTAAATGTAAGTAGCAAGAGCGCTGTAAATATAGATGGCTACTCCAAGCCTCGAAGAACTATCAAGCCAATTAGAAAGCTCGAATTTACGCGATCGCATGGTTGCCCTTGCGAGTTTGCGTGATATCCCTGCTGAAGACGCAGTACCGTTAATTAAGAAGGTACTCGATGACGAATCCCTACAAATTCGAGCGATGGCAGTCTTTGCCCTTGGCATCAAGCAAACAGCAGAATCCTATCCAATTTTGGTAAGCATTCTCGAAAATGACCCAGATTACAGTATTCGTGCGGATGCTGCTGGTGCATTGGGATACTTAGAAGATAAGCGAGCATTTGAGATGTTAGTGCGATCGCTTTACGAAGATACCAATTGGTTAGTACGTTTCAGCGCTGCCGTTGCCCTGGGGAATTTAAAAGATGCCCGTGCCCGCGAAGCATTAATTAATGCCTTAGATGGTCCAGAAGTAGTATTACAACAAGCTGCGATCGCGGCATTAGGCGAAATCAAAGATATCACCGCAGTAGATGATATACTTCGTTTTGCCCAAGCCGAAGATTGGTTAGTCAGGCAGCGTTTAGCGGAAGCACTAGGCAATCTCCCTACCCCAAAAACCGTTTCAGCGCTGAAATACCTGGAAAAAGACAGCCATAATCACGTTTCCGAATCCGCGAAAATTTCCCTCAAGCGGTTAGAAGAGGCAGGATATCAAGTTTAATAGTTAATGGGTAATGGTTCATAGGTAATTGTTATTTGATGAAATAAATAACCACTAACAATTAGAGAACACCAAGAAATAAATTCTCCCAAATTATTGTAGGGGTGGGGTTCCCCCACCCCTATGAAGGGTACGATCAAAAGGTCTGTAATTTTATACATTTTATTTTTTGAAAGTTCTTTAACTATTAACCACTAACTATCAACCACTAACTATCAACCACTAAAAAATAACCAATAACTAATAATGAATATTGAAGAATTCTTTGAATTAAGCACAGGTAAATGGTTTGCTCACCGTACATCCCATGTGGTAGCAGCGAAACAAATGCAAGAAGCAAAATCAGAGATAATTTTTGAAAAAATACCAGCTACAAATCCAGAAATTACCAGAATTTGCGAAAGCTGTAAAATCAATGCCAATTCTCAAATTATTGCTGTAAAAGTGAATTGGAATGATACAACTAAATTAAATCAGAAAAATACTGGTTCGGTTATTTTGGCTTTAGTCGCAGATGCTAGTAATGCCAATGAAGGTAAATTATTCCGTCAGGTTAGTAATACAGAAAAACCACTAACAGGATATTACAAACTTGGTGCTGATGAATCTCTAACGTTAGTAATTGAATCAGAAAATACAACTTCCGAAGAAAAACTATGGTTTGCCAGCGATAATTTACGGATGCGTGTAAGTTCAATAACACATTCTGGTATTTTAAATACGAGTTCTTTTACTACAGAAATCCGTATGGGTGTTTCTCCCGCAAAAACTTCTGAAGCTGCTAATTCCACATCTAATTAGATAATCAAATCCCCGAATCTTTTTAGAATCAAAGACATTACTGTATATTATGGCGGTTCTCAGTTGATTTAAATACAGCTTACGATATGCCTTTGGCATTAAGCTCCGCTTGTCGAGAATACTGTAGGGGCAAACAGTTGTTTGCCCTGACTTTTATTATATTCAATTTGCCCTAATCTTTATTACAACACTTTTCAGAATAGACGCGAGATATCGCGTCTCTACATTCCATTCCTGAATCCTTCTGAAGGATTTACATTCCTAAAAAACCTGCAAAAACCTTCGGGAATGGCAACACAATTAAAACCAAAAAAGCCATTGCCGCAATACCTAAAAAATCACGTTTATTGTCAATTTCCGTAACATCATTCAATGCAGGTTCATCCATTAAAGGGATGAATAGCAGAATCACAGCCCAGAGGAAAAACCCTGGTTGTACTAATGAAAGTAACAGCAACAACAAACGTGCAATTTGCCCGATAATAATTGCATTACGTTGACCAAACATCGCATGAATAATCCGACCACCATCTAATTGCCCAACAGGCATTAAATTTAATGCTGTTATCACTAATCCTAGTAATCCAGCAAAAGCAACGGGATGTAATTCTATAGCTGATTTTGCAGTTAATTGGCTACCCCAAAATATTTTTGATATTAACGTTAATAAAATTGAATATTTAGGATTGAGAATTGTTAAAGAATCCGAACTTAACAATCCTGCCTGTTCGGTGAGAGGAACAATTTTTGATTGTGTCAACCCCCAAAAAAGTAGAGGAAAAGTAGCAATCAATCCAGCGATTGGACCAGCAATGCTAACATCAAATAATGCCTTACGATTGGGTACAGGACTTCGCATTTGAATAAAAGCACCAAAAGTTCCTAAAAAGAATGGTATGGGAATAAAATATGGCAGCGTCACGCGAATTTTATAGCGTTTGGCAGCTAAGTAATGACCAAATTCATGCAATCCCAAAATAGTCATTAATGCCAATGCATAGGGTAATCCTTGCCAAAACAGTCCAAAATTTGCTTGTATTTGCTTGGCATCAACACCTGCAACTTGTACACCAATTAAAGTTGTGGTCAGTAATGTTGCAAATAGTAACCCTAATGCAAATACAGGTCGTGTTAATTTTTCCGAATTGCCATACTGATGCTTGGCAAGTTGTGTATTTGGCACAAGAACAAAGAAAGGCTTTCCGTTCAAACCTTCTTGGAACATAATCAAAAAGCGATCGCCAAATTGTTCCTCAATATTTTCTTTAATTTCTTGGTAAGCTTTGGTTGCATCTGAGCGCAATTGTCCCCGACAAATCACAGCTTGCGGTCGATACTCTATATTTTGCAGATAATATATCGACCAAGGAAAACAATTCCGCAGTTGGGTTTCTTCTGATGGCTCAATCGGACGTACTGGTAATGGCTCTGCGGTAGAATTAATAGCTGATTGAGATTCTGGTGTGGTTGGTTCTGTCTGGGTTCCCTTTAACTCTGGTCGTCGTCCCATTTGAAATAATACCCAGTATAAAATTGGACAAATAATCAAAGGTCCAATCATCAGAGCCTGTGGCGGACGGGTATTTTGACCGTTTACAGCAGTCCATGCTGTCCACAGGGACGCTGGAGCCATCAATATCAACCACAATAGCCAAACTGGGGTTTTTGTGATTTGAGCGGCACTACGCTGCACCATCAAGTAAGTAATAATTCCTAGTAAAAGGAGAAACCAAAATGCCATGTTATCTTTGTGTATTTTGAAACAAACGTCTTATCAGGGGAGGGCAGAAGGCAGAGGGCAGGAGGAAATAGAAGAAATAAAGACTTATATTTGTTACCTCTGCCATAAGGGTTTAATAAGCGGAGGGCAGAATCCCTATCTGATTACCTTCTGACGAATGCCTCCTGACAAATTCAAGTGATTTTGAATTGTAGATTGTATATTTTAGATTATAAAATGCTTGATTTTAATTCAGCATTGTGCCGAAATCATTGCGAAAACGGCTAGTTATACAAAATGGTTTAATACCAAAATTTTGAATATCCGATATAGTTTCTTCGCATTTTGAGAGCAAAGACAGCTTAAACTACAAGTTTATTTATATTTTGTTATGTAGTTCATTTTTATTTTTCCACCACGGTTGGTTATACACTCTATTCTCTACTTTGATTTACAGGTTTTAATTACTTGAGAATTAATACTTGAAAATATTTGTTACTTTTGCCAGCTAATACATCACTCCTTAAAATCCACCCTTCCCATGTCCTCCTTAAATCAAAATCCGAGTCAAACACTTAAGCAACCACGGGTTGTACTAAATAATATTTTCGCTTTTCCACCAAATCGGGACACACTGGGAGGAACTGCTTATTTCATTGTGAGAAATGAAGGCAATATCCTGATCGATTGTCCAGCTTGGGACAATATAAACCAGGATTTTATCAGATTGCATGGTGGTGTACGTTGGTTATTTATTAGTCATCGTGGTGCTATTGGCAAAACCGCAGAAATTCAACAAGCCTTTAATTGCAAAATTGTAATTCAGGAACACGAGGCTTATTTGCTGCCGGGACTAACTTTAACTACTTTTGGTCGCGAATTAAAATTAAATCCAGCTTCTGCGATCGCGACTCAGGTTGTCGTAGACATCAAACCAGCCAATACCAACGGTAGTATCGCGGAATTAATTTGGACACCAGGGCATTCTCCTGGTTCTTCTTGTCTCTACTATAGCGATTTTGGCGGCGTATTATTTACCGGAAGGCATATACTTCCCAATCCTAAAGGTGAAGTAACACCAATCCGAACTGCCAAAACCTTTCATTGGTTTCGTCAAATTAAAAGCCTAAAATTACTACTCGAAAAATTTTCACCCGAAACACTTTCACTTTCATACATTTGCCCCGGAGCTAATACTGGTTTCCTCCGAGGTGAACGTTTGATTGAGAATCCTTACTTACACCTAAAGAACTTGGATTTAGAAGCTTTGGAAAAAGGGGAATAGGGGCAAATTGCTTTTCCTCCCAGAGCAGGAAGGTAAAGCTATACTCAAAACGGATAGAATATAAACCTTTGTCATGCTGACGAAGGTAGGCGAAAGACTTCCCGTTCCCTCGTTCGCCTTTGGCGTTCCCG
>NZ_NTFS01000267.1 GCF_002289455.1 Brunnivagina elsteri CCALA 953 | reverse complement strand
GCGTTCGCGTTTAATTTCCCTTTACTTTCTCATGATTTATTTATCTTTCTTGGAAGAATAAAAACTGGGATGTACCCAAATAGATGTACTTATTATCATTTACCAGCTAAATCTATTCAAATATATCTCGACGTACAATACCTAAAATGATTGCCACAATTCCCATAAATATACCAGTTATTGCACCACCAATATGGTTCACATTATCAACTATGGGAATTACAAAACCAATCGAAATATTTATGATCAGAAAAGAAAGAAGAGATTGATAAACTTTCGATGCAACTTTATTCTTTCTGCCCATACTTAGAGTTGCAGCTAAAACAGTTCCAGCGATTCCCATAATCGCACCAGAAGCACCACAACTTACTATCTGTGGAAGATTAAAACTAGCACTAGCATAATTAGCTGCGATCGCACATACTAAATAAGCAAAAAGGTAATAAAAACTCCCCAAAATTCTTTCTGCTAATAACCCGATGGAAGATAGGCAATACATATTAAAAAATAAATGAATTATGCCTACATGGATAAAAGAAGCTTTGAGAAGTCGAATATATTCGCGTTGTTCAATAATAATATTTTTTTGATTTGCTCCCCACTCAAGTAAATCTTGAGGATTTGGAGCTATCCAAGATACTCCTTCTCTCACCATAAAGATATAAACAACAACATTAATGGTGATTATAAAGAGTGTAATCATAGTGTTTCTTGTATAAATAATTTATTAAAGTTATTGAAAATTATGAATACTAATCTTTGAATTTATTACCACCAATTCAGGATACATTACAGCTTGTTTTTCCACTAGTCTCATCAACACATTATTACAGCTATCTGTAATTAATGAATGTTATTAGTATACACTTACCTTAACCTAATATGGTTCAGTTAAGGTTATCAAAATTATTTTTTTTACCAACCGCCAAGACACAAAGGACGCAGAGAGAATAAAATAACATTTAACTGTAGCTTGCTACTCTACGAGAAGCCAATACCTGCCTACTGCGGAGCAGCACTGTATTGAACTAAAACCACCTACTTTTCACAAACCCCATTCCTGTGTCCAACAATCAACAAGAAACCCACCTAAACCGCGCTCGTGCTAGCCTGCGTCAAACCTTATCTTGGTACAATAATCTACGTAAACCTGGACAATCAACGAGCAACAGCGAATTAGCGGGTTTGGTAAAATCAGAACTAGAGATGCTGAATGCAACTCTGAATAAACTTGACAATAATGTCATACGTATTGCCGCATTTGGTTTAGTAAGTCGGGGAAAATCTGCCGTACTCAATGCTTTACTAGGACAAAAAATCCTCCAAACTGGACCACTCAATGGTGTCACTCAATACCCCCGCTCCATACGCTGGAGTCCAAGCGATAAAGTAAAAGTAGAATTAATTGATACACCTGGATTAGATGAAATTGCGGGTGAGATTCGGGCACAAATGGCGCGGGATGTGGCACAACAAGCCGATCTAATTTTGTTTGTTGTATCGGGTGATATCACGCGCACTGAGTATCAGGCTTTGTTGGAGTTACGTAAATCACAAAAGCCGCTAATTTTGGTGTTTAACAAAGTTGATTTATATCCCGACACCGATAGAGAAGCAGTTTACAGGAATTTGCAGCAATTAGGTGCGGGAAATCTGTTAGAGAAACCTTTGCAACCCGATGAAATTGTCATGGTAGCAGCAGAACCAGCACCTTTGGAAGTGCGGGTTGAGTATGCTGATGGCAAAGTTGATTATGAGTGGGAAAATTTACCACCACAGGTTGACGAATTAAGACAGGTAATTCTAAGTATTCTCAACCGTGAAGGTAGGTCATTATTAGCACTAAATGCCTTAGTACAAGCGAGGGAAGCTGAAGAAAGTATTGCTCAAAAAACAATTGATGTCAGGGATGAAACTGCTGAGGAAATGATTTGGCAGTATGCAAAATATAAAGCATTAGCTGTGGGGTTAAATCCGATTGCGGTTCTTGATGTCATAAGTGGTGCGATCGCGGATTTAGCCTTAATTCGCTCCCTCTCCAGATTATACGGTTTACCGATGACGGGTTACGAAGCCGCAAAGATTCTCCAAACGATTTTATTTAGCTCTGGAAGCTTACTATTGGGGGAATTGGGTACAAGTTTGATATTTGGGTTGGGTAAAAGTGCTACGGTTGTCACAGGGGATAGTGGAGCCAATATTACAGGATTTGTGGGAAGTGCGATCGCGCAATCGGGAATTGCTGGTTATGGTGCTTATACAGTCGGGAAAGCTGCCCAAGTTTATCTCAAAAATGGCTGCACTTGGGGACAATTTGGTGCAAGTACAGTAATTCAAGAAATTCTTGCCCAGGTTCCCAAAGATACAATTTTATTTCGATTACAGCAAGAGTTAGGTAATAGAAAGTAAATTTGACATCATGGTAAATATACTATGGAAATAATTATTTTGAGTAATAAATAATCGATTCATAATCAAAAGCTATTCTAACTATTAGTTTCAAAATCACATTTGAGAATTGAAATCTTAGGAAAACCCCATAAATCAATTTAGGGGATTTAAACCAATAAGGCAGAGGGAAAAAAATGTATTTTATTCCTTCTGCCTTCTGCCTTCTTCGGTAATTGTAGCTACTGCTGCAAAATTTCCATTTACTTAGATTCATAATGACAGAAGAGTAATTTGCGTTAGTTTTTACTACCACAAATGGCGGTTTTTAACACCCTATAGCTGTGTAATTTTGTTTACACTAAAAACATCAACAGAAACAGCTAAATGCGATAAATTATCAGCTTTCATGTCTGGCAATACTCCACAAGAGCAGGCAATAAAGCATATCGCACTTATTTTGAGGCTCAATATCGTTCTATAATAATTTAAGTGAGAATATCATGGCAGAAACTTTAGATGTAATCCAGGCTGCTGTTAACTCCTACCAAGAAGGCAAAAAAACTCTTGAGGAGGTAATTCAAGAGTCAGTAGTAGAAGCTCGTTCAGCTTGCCAACAGAGCGGGAATCAATCGCCAGAATGTGCAGTTGCTTGGGATATAGTTGAAGAATTACAAGCAGAGCGATCGCACCGTAAGCAAGCAACAGAAATCAAAACTTCCTTAGATCATTATTGCTACTTACATCCAGATGCCGCAGAATGTCGTATTTACGACGTTTAATTATCAATGGTTAATTGGGGATTTCCAGAAAATAAAATATTCCGACTATAGACTTATCTATCTTATCATTCGTAAGGGTGGGGAGACCTCACCCCTACAATTTGGAAACATTTATTTTTTGGTATTCTCTTACTAATAATTCCTAACTATTTCAACTCATCTACAGCAGATTTTGTTAATTGCTTAATTGCTTCCAACTCTGGTGCTAAAACTTGACTTTCCATAGCTAACCACATTAAATATTCTATATTGCCAGCAGGACCAGTAATTGGAGACCAAGTTAAACCTCTATATTTCCATCCTACTTGATTTGCAACTTGTAAAACTTGATAAATTGCATCTGCATGGTCATTAGAGTCGCGTACAACACCTTTTTTACCAACACGATTTTTACCCACTTCAAATTGTGGCTTGATGAGTAATATCATTTCCCGTGGTTCTTGAGATAATTGCCACAACACAGCCAATATTTTCGTTACAGAAATAAACGAGACATCAACAACAATAAATTCAGCGATTCCTTCTTGCTCTGGAGGGGATTTTTTATATAAATCTTCTGATTTAAGATGCCTGATATTTGTACGTTCCAGCAAAACAACTCTAGAATCGGTTCTCAACTTCCAATCAACTTGTCCATAACCAACATCAACACCGTAAACTAATTTTGCCCCAGTTTGTAGCAAACAATCAGTAAATCCACCTGTAGAAATACCAGCATCCAAACATACACGTCCTGCGACATTAATACTAAAATATTCCAAAGCCTTAGCGAGTTTTTCACCACCACGAGAAACAAAACGCGATCGCACTTTTATCTTAATTTCTGCACTGACATCGATGTCTGTCCCAGCTTTATCTACTATCGCACCATTAACAGTAACCTCACCAGCTTGAATCAGACGCTGCGCTAAAGCACGAGAGGTACATAGATTTTTGTCTACAAGTAGGGTATCGAGTCGTTGTTTTGCCAATTTTTGCAATCGAATCCCGTAAAGATTAATTAAAAAAGATTAAAATAACTATTTAATTATTCATCTCCTCTTTTCTAAGTAGTAGAGATGCTAACACCGGAACTGTTACCCCCAGAGTATAATAGCTATTGTACAGACGACCCGGTGGGTCGTCTCTAATTCCTAACCCTTAATAAGAAGGAACCGAAGAATCGATTTCCTGACTCCAGGCAAGGATACCACCTTTAACATTTATACCTTCAATTCCAGCATTCTTCAAAATACTTAAAGCTTTTGCCGATCGCATTCCCGACTTACAATGAACAATCAAACGATGACCATTTAATTGTTCCTTCACCTTACTAATACCATCACCATCTTCAATATCAGGTAATGGAATCAAAACCGAACCAGGAATCTTCGCAATTTCGTACTCGTTAGGGTTGCGAACATCAAGCAGCACAAAATCCTTTGCACTACTATCCAACAACTCCTTCAACTCCTGCACAGTAATTTCTTGCATATCCATATGCTGCTTTGCCTCCTCTGCTTGCGCTTGGGGAATACCACAGAACTGTTCGTAGTCGATTAATTTTTCGATTACAGGACGCACGGGATTTGGACGCAATCTCAATTCCCGAAACTTCATATTCATTGCATCATACAACAACAAGCGTCCACTTAGGGTTTCACCTTTACCCAAAACAATCTTTATAGCTTCAGTTGCTTGAATAATCCCAATAATTCCCGGCAAAATCCCCAAAACACCACCTTCCGCACAAGATGGAACCATCCCTGGTGGTGGTGGTTCTGGGTATAAATCGCGATAGTTGGGACCACCTTCGTAGTTAAATACCGTAGCTTGTCCTTCAAACCGGAAAATGGAACCGTAAACATTAGGCTTATTTAACAACACACAAGCATCATTAGTTAAATAGCGCGTCGGGAAATTGTCAGTACCATCGATAACAACATCATACGGACGAATAATATCAAGTGCATTCTCCGACGAAATCCGAGTTTCGTATAAATCAACCTGACAATAGGGGTTAATTTCGAGAATGCGATTTTTTGCCGATTCGATTTTGGGTTTACCTACCCAAGAAGTACCGTGAATAACTTGACGTTGTAAATTGGAAGTATCAACAACATCAAAATCAACAATACCGATACGTCCAATACCAGCCGCAGCCAAATACAATAATAATGGCGAACCAAGTCCACCAGTACCAATACACAATACACTAGCAGCTTTGAGACGTTTTTGACCTTCCACACCAACTTCAGGCAAAATTAAGTGGCGGGAATAACGTTCGTAATCGTCTTTACTTAACTGGACTTCATCCAGATTCGGGTTCAGCGTCATGGCAATTCGATGAGGAAGAGCGGACTATATATAGTACCTAATAATGGTGACACAAGGGGAGTAGGGGAGAAAAAGATGGGACAGTAAAGATGGTTTTCAAGCTATTATTTTATAATTTTAAATATTTATCTACGATTTTGAGAGGTTTTTGATGGCTTCCATTACTGTAAATATTACAGACGAGCAACTTCAACAATTACAAAAGTTAGCAGAGGAAAATCATATCTCCCTCGAAGATTTATTGCGTGCAAATATAGAAAATTTGTTAAATCATCCTCAAGATGAATTTACTCAAGCAGCAAGTTATGTGCTTCAGAAAAACGCCGAACTCTATCGTCGTTTAGCATGATACGTTATCTTACATTTTTGGAAGTCCTTAATTTGCACCATCAAATCATCGAATATTCCCAAGGAGTCGTGGGTATACGTGATTTAGGAGCTTTAGAATCTGCTATTGCTCAACCACGTATGACCTTCGGTGGAGAGGAATTATATCCTACAATTGTTGATAAAGCTTCAGCGTTAGCATTTTCAATTGTGATGAATCATCCCTTTATTGATGGAAATAAACGTACTGGACATGGTGCAATGGAAACATTTCTTGTACTGAATGGACTGGAAATTAATGCTTCTGTAGATGAGCAGGAAAGAATTATCTTGGCTTTAGCATCCAGTGAATTAGAGCGTGATATATTTACCAACTGGTTACAGCAAAACATAAAAGCTCACTAACATTCACTACAACTTAAAATTGGTGGTTATTCGTTCAGCTGTAACCTCAATTGTGCGATCGCATCGACATAATCTGGAACTCCCTCACTACCCACCTCACATACCATCCGATCCACAGCCAAAATATCATCACCAGAAAACACCTTCCCCAGTTCTACAGCTTTTCCCTTATCGGGTTTCCAATCATTACTAATAAACTTTAAATTACCATCAACCACAGCACCATCAAATAAATGTCCAACGCTGAAATAGACATCCTGTAGAACTTGCGGCACAGAAGGACGATGCAACTGTCCGCGAGATTTCGCACTCCTAGCTTTATAATGGGCACGGGGAAACAATCCGTACAAATTCTTCAACGAAGCTGATATTAAAGCCGCATTCAGAAAAGTTCGTTTAAAAGCACCCAAACTAATGCGACAATCAACCTCTTCCAAAATCTTAGGTGCAAACATCGACTTAAACCGCACTGGATTCGGAGAAAGATTCGGGTATTCCTGCAAAGGCAACTCATCCGCATCAAGAAGCTGCATTCCCTCATCCAGCAATCCATATACACCCAAACGAGTCGCAATTTCCGACAACGACACATTCGAGCATACACCCTCAACAATCAAAATTTCCGCATTCGGACTAGCTTTTCGCAAACCCTGCAACACCTTACCTAATACATTCATACTAACAGTAACAGGTGCAGCAACAGGATAACCCAAATTAGGTTTTACCAAAATACGTTTAGCATCATTAGCTTTCACAGGTGGTTGATAGACAAAATCAGTAGTATCAACAACTTCAACAGAGGAACGTAGCATTTCTATCATTTACATCCCTGAAACTAAAAATAGATTACGACTGATTGTATAGATTTATGTTGGGTTACGCAAAGCCTCCACCCAACCTACAAATACTGAAACTAAAAATAGATTACGACTGATTGTATAGATTTATGTTGGGTTACGTAGAGCCTCCAACGTCACTTGCTATAACGAGGGAAACCCTCGCAACGCAGTGACTCCCCAACCTACAAAAAATTGTACATTAATAAATCCTCTCTGCGTCTCTGCGTCTCTGCGCGACACTTAAATTTTATTTTATTAATCCTAACCCGGCAAACACCCCCCATCACCACAAAACTGGGACTTATAAGTATTCCCACGTTTACCAAAAAGAGCATAACGATTGTCGCGGATTTGCTCATAAAACCGATCGCCAACCCACTTCATCCCTGGTAAACCCCGATACGCATCAACAAACACCCCTCCCATCGGTAACAAACGTCCAATTTCCTCAGCCGCATCACTACCTTGCCAGCGTCGTTCCGGCATATTCCCATCAATCAAAATCATCCCCATTTCACAATCTTTAGGTGTAATTTGCCACCGTAAAAGCACTTCCCCATCCTGCATCGGAATGTAGCGAAACAACTTACCTTGGTCGAGATTCTCCAGTAATTGCACGAGAGTGACACAGAGGTTGCAATTACCGTCATAGATTACATAGTGAGTCATATTTATTTCGTTAAATTCAAGTAAAAAATATACCTATTTAGCATTATTACTAATATGACGAATCACCTCAGCAACAGACTTTGCTTGCGCGATCGCACCTCTTGCTATGTGGGGTACATCACCATCAAAAATCTCGGAAATAGAACCCATACAAGCATCATCAGTAAAATGTTTCATTAAAGGTTGCCAATCAACAGGCAAAGGTTTGTGAAGGTAAAATCTTTGCCAACCTCGCACAAAAGCACCAATTAACCAACACCATACCGTACCTTGATGATAAGCGCGATCGCGTTGTTGCTGATTACCTGTATAACTGCCAATATAATCAGGATCATCAGGATCGAGACTACGTAAACCATAAGGAGTTAGCAAACGCGATCGCGCTACATCCAAAATATGTTGCCCTTGCAGTACCGTAAAACCACAATGGGCAAATGATAGTGCCAAAACAGCATTGGGACGTATTTGAGCATTGCGGCGATCGTCCGGCTCAATCGTATCGTAAAGATACCCCAATTGGGAATTCCAAAACTTTTGCAGCGAAGTTTTCACCTGTTCGGCTTGCATTGTATAGCGTCGAGCCTGTTTTGCCAAACGTCCCTGCTCGGCAATATCTCCAAATTCGCTCAAAGTTTCTGCCCAGCGCGAAGCCCAACATAAAGCAGAATACCACAAAGCATTGATTTCCACAGGTTTACCCCGACGAGGAGTTACAGGTTGTCCATCAACTACAGCATCCATCCAAGTTAATGCCACACCACGATTATCCGAACTAACTAACCCGTCAGTCGAATCAACTTGAATATTATAGCGAGTACCCCCAATCAAAGCTTTATAGATTTGCTGTACAACTGGATATTGTGCTGCTAAAAATTCCCAATCATGGGTAGCTTCAAGATAAAGTCCCAAGGTTTCAATCCACCATAAAGCGGTATCGATACTGTTATATAATGGTTCATTATTGATATCTGGAAACCCATTCGGAATCAAGCCATAGCGACAGTAATTTCCCAAAGTTGCCAAAATATCCTTTGCCACATCGTAACGCTGAGTCGCTAAAGTTAACCCCGGTAAAGCAATCAAAGTATCCCTTCCCCAGTCGTTAAACCAGTGATACCCAGCAATTAGAGTCAGACTATCGGTTGATTGACGATAAACAATAAATTGGTCACTAGCTTGCAGTAATTTTTTTTGTAAATCCTTCGTCAGTAGTGGAGAAGAATTACTTTTTGGATGCTCATTCCAGCAAACTTGCGAAGAGTCACGATTAGGAGCAGTCAGAGAAAATTTATCTGCCTTATTTCCCTTTTCCCTATCCCCCATCC
>NZ_NTFS01000266.1 GCF_002289455.1 Brunnivagina elsteri CCALA 953 | reverse complement strand
ATGTTAATAGTTCAATACACTAGACATAGGAGTGAAAATTAATTATGCATTCCCCAGAACCCTTGTCATGTCTCCGCAATGCAACGTCTCTACATCTTTTCCGGAGATGTCTATTTAGGACAAACAAAAAATTAAAGAATATTTTCAGATGTAAATCTTTATTTTTATCCATTTTCTGTTATTTTACTTTTGCATTTTATTTAATCCCATTTCTTTAGCAAGAATTGGGATGGATTTATTTCTAACCATCTTCGGATGGGAATTAGATAAGTTTGAATCAGGAGAAAGATTAGAAGATTTGAGTATTGAAGCTAATTCCTGAATGTAGCTATCATGATTAAATTGTCTCATTACCAGTTCATAACCTCGCTCAATTTGCTGTTGTACTATTTGGGGTTGATTCAATATTTTAATTATCGCTTGGTTTAAACCATTAGAGTCTCCTGGATTAAAACCTGTGACAATACCCGAATCAATTAGTGTAGAAATTATTTCTGGTGAAGAACGACTAACAATAACAGGTTTCTGGCAAGCTAAAGCTTCAAATAAAGTAGTTAAACCAGCTTCATAGTTATTCTTAAAAAGAGGAAGAACAACTAAGTCAGAATCACGATAAAGTTGCACCAAATCACACCAATCGTAAAAGCCAAAAGACATATTATCTGGCATCACTTTTGGGAATGATTTTGTTGGTATCTTCCTAGAAGGTGAAAGGGCAGAAACTTTGACATCCACATCTAAATCTTGAGTTGCGATCGCAAGAGTTTGATAATCCCTTTGTTCCCAACCACCACTGACAATTAGTGGACGCGTTTTTTTGTATGAGACTTGCCCTGGTGTAAAAAAGGATGTGTCTATTGGTGGTTGAGAAGAAATTTGATAAACGCGGTTTTCTGGTAAACCTAAATAGTTTCGCAGAAATTTAGTTTCCGAAGGGGTATATGTCAAAAATAAATCAATTTTTTCTACTACTTTAAACAGCTTTAAGGCGAAATAACCTCGTAGTCCGTTAATTTTGTAACTAAACATAACTATTTTTGGTCGCACATTTGAGGAACTGCAAAGAGCAGCGACGGGAATACCAATTTGTTCTTTATTGCAAAATATTACATCTCCAGTTTGAATTTGCGAAGATAGCTGACGTGCAAGTGCCCAATGGGAAGAATTGCCAATAATATTTGACAGGGCTTTATCTATTGGTAAAATTTTAGATAACTCTGGTTGATGAACTTTTGCTCCTAAATTTTGAGCTACTTTCCACATGAATTGTGAGGGACATTTTCCAGCTTTAGCTAAAGAGTCTAATTCTTCTAAGTCGCTAGTAAAATCTAATGGGATGTGGTAGTTCATCGCTTTAAAGTACTGTATGAAGATGCATTAATAGTAATAGTCTCATTCGATATCTGCTGTTTTTTTGAGCGAGATACCGGAGGCATATCACTCTGTTTATAGCAAGTCGATTTTTCACTGTTATTTTGCAAGCTATTAGTCATTAGTTGATGTAAATTGGCTATTTCATGACGGATATTAAAGTCTTTTTCGACTTTTTCTCGTCCTGCTGTACCAAATATTGCTCTTGTTTCCGGACTAGTCAGTAATTTTTCGATATTTTCCGTTAATGAAAGGCTGTCTCCAGGGGGAACAAGGTAGCCATTAACGCCATTTTCGACTAATTCACTGACACCAGCAATTTGTGTGGCAACAACAGGAACACCGCTTGCCATTGCTTCCATTAGGACTACTGGTATCCCTTCCGCAAAACTCGACATCACAAAAATATCTGTTTGTTGAAGCTGTTCTCGGACTTCAAGTTGAGATTTATATCCGACATATTTAACATTTTGGGTTAATCCGAATTTGATAGTTAGTTGTTCTAATAGTTTGCGATCGCAACCATCTCCAATGACTGTTAAGAGAATATCTGGGTGTTTTTTTTGCAATGTTGCTAAACTTTCTAGGAGTATTGGTAATCCTTTTGCTGCTACGAGTCTACCCACAAATAGCAAACGTTTTCCCGGTTCTTTATGGCTAACAACATTAAATAAATTTGGGTCAATCCCACAATGAATGATATGCATGTACTGCCATTTTTCGGGAGGTGCAAATATCATTCCTTGACTGCGAGCATAATTACTAATACAGGCAACAAATTGCGATCGCTTAATTTTTTCGTCAAGTCTCCATTGATATGGTTTAAAGAAAATATATGGTCCATGTAATGTAAAACTGTATGTAAATACTCCCATTTCGGCAGCAAGCATTGCTACTGTTCCACTCGCTTCGGCAATGTGGTTGTGTAGATGGGAAATTTGGCGAGTTTTGATTTGTTGGGCAAGAATTCCTGCTTCGAGAAAGTAAAATATTTGATATAGAAAGCCCTTTATTCCTGGTTGACTGGTTGAGCAAGCTAGTTTGAGAGTTTGTAAGTATTTTTTAGGTGTTGCTAACAGTAAATTCAGGTGTACTAAAAGTAAATTTATGGGGTTAGTAGGGAGAATATAGAAAGTGCGATCGCGTTCTTGTTTTTGTTCTTCTCCAACCATGTGTTCATCCCTAGTACGACGAATAGAAAATGTTTGTATATCTACTCCCATTTCTCGTAAGGTAATAACTTCCCTTTGGATAAAAGTATCTGTCGCTCTGGGGTATTCACCAGTTAAGTAAGCAATTCGCATAAATCCTCCTCTATTATTCCTGCTTTTACTGCTTCTGTAATTGACTGCGATACTTGTAGTAAATCTTCATTACTATTAATGCGATCGAGTGATACATCTAGGGAATATTTGGGTGTCCAATTCAACATTTCTTTAGCACGAGAATTAGTGAAACGAAAATGCTTGAATCTGGCATCAAGTATAACTGGGTTAAATATACCTGGTAACTTTGCTTGACTTTTGAGTGCGACTTTGTTGTATTTCCACATTGTCCAAGCAATGCTACGCATCAATGTCCAATTGACAGGAATTGTTTTGGGAATTGGCATTTCATGTTGCTTTAATTTTTTAACATAGGTTCTTTGATTCGGTAAATTATCATCAATAACATTGATGGTTTGACCAATTGCTTGCTCGGATTCCGCAGCACAAATAATTGCATCTGCACAATTTTCAATGTATGTCAATGGCATAGTTGCATAACCACCAATTCGTAACCACACATTGCCAGCTAATTCACCTCCTAGCAAGCTACTCCAGGTGTTCCCTCGTCCATATATTAAACCGGGACGAATGGTGGTAATTTGGGATTGATGATTTTTTTGAAATTCATTTACAAGTTCTTCTTGGAGTAATTTGGTTTGAGCATATTCATCTCGTTCTAATGGGTTAGATTCTATAGCTGAATTTTCGTTGATTGTGGTTCCCGATGGGATACGAAGATAGTCATAAACGGAGAAAGTACTAATGTTAATTAGACGCATGATATTTGCTTCTAACATGGCATCAAGTAAGTTTTCCGTGGCAATTACCGTACCCGCAAATCGAGTATAAAAGTCACCTTCTTTAGCTGCTGCTAAATGAATGATTGCATCTACATCCTTAATGGCATCGACAATACCAGCTTTGCGTCGTAAGTCGATACGGACTAATTCTACTGCTGGATGATTAGCCCAATGGAGTTTTTTTGTATCGCTAGATGGACGTACAACTGCACTTACTTGATGTCCTTTACGTAGTGCTTCTGCAACCACATATTGTCCCACAAAACCGGAAGCACCTGTTATCAGTAACTTCATTAGAAATAAACCTCATTTAAAGATTGTAAAAAGCTCAAATTTTCAAAATATACAGAAAATGAATAATAGCTAAACTTTGACCTCAGCACAAAATTTAAAATCAATACTCTGCGTAACTTTGCATTTCAAAATCAAACTCAAAACTGTTTTGAGTATAGTTAATCATCCGAAATCTAAAATCTCCCGGTTTCCAAAAGTAATTGGTTAACTAATCGATTAGTACGTTCCATATCTTCAAAACTGATTGGTGGAGTTTTTCCATCGATTAATGCTGTATAGGTACTGTCTAAAAGTCTGTGTAAACCTTCATAGGGAGTTTTTTGCATGACCTTATTACGGAAGTTAATAAATGTTGAACTAATTAAGTCATATCCATTTACAAAATGATTAATTAGTGGAGAGAGTAATTCACCTGCACGGGGAATAACACAACGAAGATAGGGTTGGAATAAATCTGTTTCTGCATAACCTGCTGAACCTCGCACAATCACACTAAATGAACTTGGTAGAGCATGACTAGTGAATCTGATCCGAGCATGGGCAGAATTTCCGATTGCGATCGCATCTAAATCATCATACTTAAATAGTTCACCACCACCATGATTATTCCAAGCTGCGTTAACTTGTTGAAAATCAGGTATAAAGCGTACTACTAGGGAACATAGATGAGTAATGAAGTCGTGAACAACTCCTGCGGGAAGTTGATGAATTGGGTTTGGTAAATTTTCATCGGCAAAAACTCCACCATTTCGTACAGGTAAGGCAATTCTTACTTCTACTTCCTGAACTTTACCAAGAATGCCATCATCAACTAGTTTTTTAATCACTAAAATTTTTTCATTAAAGCAGTAGTTTTGGTTTTCAATTAACCAGAGATTTTGCGATTTTGCTAAATTTACAAGCTCTTGAAACTCATCATATGTTGGTGCGATCGGTTTTTCACAAAATACATTTACACCTGCTTCTAAACAGTCTTTAGCAATTTGTTTGTGGGTATGGGGAGGGGTGAGAATGTGGACAACATCAGGCGTTGTCTCGAATAACATTCGACGATAATCTGTATAGCTAGATTCAGCACCAAATCGTTGTGCAGCATATTTAGCTGATGCTTTGGAAAGGTCACAAACGGCAGCTAGATGAACATGTTCTGATTTCGATAAAAAGCTGAGATGCTCTTTAGAAATTGCTCCCGTTCCAATTACTGCTGATTTTAGTTTTGTTGTCATTACTATTTTCCTTGTTGAATAATTAAATTTACAAATTTCTAACTTTTAACTTCTGTCATGATGTTTTTGTACTCCATAATGGGTTGCGATCGCTTGAATAATCTCAAAGTATGAAATTGAATTTGACCGTATAACATGGGATATTTATCTATCGTGCAAAATAAACCGTAAATAATGGAATCTTTTTGTTCAAAACCCTTTAAAAGGGTAATGCTATATACTCGATAAAATAAATAAGTATTAGCGATTACAAATAAAAGAATACTCAATCCTTTTGTTGGGAAGAAACTCGCAATAGTTAATAAAGGTAAAAATAAACCCCAAAACCAAATCCGACGACTTTCCCTAGCCCAATGATTGTGTGACCAAGCTCCCTCAGCATAGGCATAACCGTTGCGAATAGAGCGTTTACACCATTGACTGAAGCTGGTCATTGCTGCGTCGTGTTGTGCCATTTCTGCATCGATGGCTAAAATTTTGCCTCCAGCTTGACGCAAACGCACGCAGAGTTCTGGTTCTTCCCCTGCAATTAGAGCAGGATTAAAACCTCCAACTTGTTTTAATGCACTTACCCGCATCATGGCAATACCACCACAATACTTTGCTTCCCCAGGAGAAGCGTACCATTCAACATTACAAACACGGTTGAAAATTGATGCTTTAGGAAATAATTCTCGTAGATAACCAAATACCACTACTACATCAGGTTGAATGAGCATTTCCACTGTTGCTCTTGTTAGCCATCCCTCTACGATTTGAGAGTCACCATCAACAAATTGTACAAACTCTATATCGGGTTTTTGTTGTAATAAATATGCAAATCCTGTATTTCTAGCACGAGCAGCAGTAAAGGGAATAGACAAATCCAGTTCTATTACAAAAACACCTAAAGAATTAGCAAATTCAACACTCCCATCTGTAGAACCAGAATCAACATAAATAATCGTATTTTCTTCTTTAATTAATGACAACAAGCAAGTTTTGAGACGATTACCCTCATTTCTGCCGATAACAACAATCCCTATAGAACTCAAAGCTAAACCTCCTCATTATAATTAATTGTAGTGACATTTAGATATAAGATAAATTTACGATTATATATTTCTAAATATTTATAGAAACTTCACGTTCGTGTAAATATTTGATGTGCCTAATCTTCGATTTTACAAATCTTTTTTGACTCAGAGTAAATGCAGTTGATATATACAAAACCCAATACAAATTTGCTCCCCGCAATAAAAAGCTTTCTGTCAAATTATTCATGACTAAAAAGCAGAGAAAAGCTAATGACCACAACTCCTCTGGATATTCAGCAGCATAAGCTTGTTTTAAACTGCGGGCAAAAGTAATGACAAAAGTAATTAAAAATAGTAATAACCCAATTAAACCAACATCAAGTGCGATATCAAGGAAACCATTATGAGCATGAGGAGTAACCCATCCACCAGATGTTACAGTTTGACCTGCTGAAATTGCGAATGAACTATTAGGTGCCCAAAATCCCTCACGTCCATAACCTAATAATGGTCTTTCCATTAATTTCGAGATTACAAAACCCCATACAGGCACTCTACCTGTTAGAGTTGGGTCTCTTTGCAAACTAGTTAAAAATTCTGCCCAGTAACTAAAAATAAGCAAAGAAATACATCCTAAAAGTAGAACTCCCAAGTCTACGAAAATAACACTTATTTTTCCTTGCCAACGAAATTCTTTATAGAAAAATATAAATAATATTAGTAAAAAGAAAATTATGAGAGAAGTTTTAGAAGTTGATAGAAGTATTAGTATCAATGAAACAATAAAACCACCCCACTTATATAGTTTTAAATTATCTTTAGGCAGCATAAAAAATGCTAATGAACTCAAGACCATCATACTGCCGAAATTATTTTTGTCACCATATATTCCTTTCCATGCACCTGGATGGGGAGCTCCATGTTTTCCAATTGCAGGTAATCCTAAGGAAAAAATAGTACTCAGAAAAGCTCCTATTAATAGAGTTAAAGCAATCAGTTGAATTTGTTCTTTTAATGTAAAACGAGAAGCAAAATATAAACCAAAGCACGTCATCATCATCACATCTCTGATATTAGATAATGTAAACTCTGGTGCCACTGACCATATAAATGAGATAAAGCTTAAAAATGTGAGTAGAAACAATATTTTATTCCGGAGCAGAATAAATATCGTATCTTTCCAGAAAATGCAGATAAGAGTAGTAGATATTCCCCAAACAGAGAATCTAATTAATGTGATGATGAATTTTGGGATCACATCACCTAAGGCAAACTGACCGAATGCTCCACAAAAAAAAGTTAGGGCTAAAATAACAAATAGTTTCTCTAACAGTCTCACAAAAATACCCACAATTATACGTCTCTCATCTATAAGTCGATTGATTTTATGTTCAGATAAAAGAATAATGATATTATTGGCAAGTAGGGGAATTATAATGACCAGATGCAAGACTATGGTTGTGTAACCATTTATCATGTATTGATGAAGTGTATAACCATTTTTCGATAAAATCTGCCCATTTTACAGGAATTTGTAACTGTTGCCAAGAAATAGCAGATGCATTAGAAATTCGTGCATATAAATGGGGTTGAGAAAGTAGTTGAATAACACAATCAGCTAGTAAATTGGGATTTTGAGCAGGAAAAATCATGGCATTTACTTCATGTTGCAAATTACCTCTAAACATTGGATGATTGGATGCTACTAATGGTGTATATGCACAGAATGCTTCATAAATAGTTAGTGGTAATGCTTCAGGATATTCGTGCCAGCTAGGAACAACAACTATATCCGCATCCCGCATAAACTTAATTACTAGGTGATTTGGAACTACTCCTAAAAACGTGATGCGATCGCGAATTCCTAAACGTTCTGCACAATCGGTAAATTTGTCAATTTCTCCACTTCCAGCAATTTGTAAAGTTACAGGAAAATTGCGTTCCTGTAAAATTGCCACTGCATTTAAAATATCACCAACACCTTTTGACTCAATAACGGAGCCAACATAAATTAATTTCCAATTATTTTCATTAGGTTGGTGCTTGGCTGAAAATAATTCTGGAGTGACTGCATGAGACCAATCATAGGGAATAATTTTGTGAGATTTTACTCCAATTTGTTGAAGTGAAAAACAAGAATTTATACCATGATTACCAATCCAATCTATTTGTTGATGGTTTAATAAACGTGCGAGAGAATAATTTTTCCACTGACGACGTAACCCTGTTCTTAAAAAAGAGTCTGCTAGTAAACCAATTGTTTTTACCTTATTCCGAATTGCCCAGCGAAAAATTTCTGGTATGGGAAAATGAATTACGAGATGTGTTGGTTTATGTGCAGCAATAATTCGCAAAATTGTGTGTACCTGTTGATATGGTTCAACTCCTGCACCAATCACACGTAGCCCTTTGGCAATTACATCATTATATATCTGTGTTGATTTACAACATAGTAAGATGACTTCATCCACATCTTCGGAAATATGTATGACTGTATCTAGTACATATTTTTGTGCATGATATGTCTCAATTCCATCTTTGTAAACAAGCCGAAATGCTTCGCGATAATCACCACCATATTGAACTATTAAAAGTCAAAGAACTCGTTGGGAGCATGGTCATTTACAAATGATTCGGACTTATTTACCAATTTTGCTCAAAGAAAGCGTATATCAAAAACGGTTTGAATTATTAATTGACGCTCTTGATTTGTGTGTTCCACCTCTGTCTTTACTCGTTGTCATGTGGTTAGGAATAATGACAATTTCTAGTTTATTTACATTAGTGGGAGCATCGTGGATATCAGTAATAATTTCAGCAACAGCAGGATTGTGTTTCCTCACTGCAATTCTCACAGCTTGGTCGGGTTTTGCCACTAAAATCTTACCTTTGAATCAACTTCTAACAGTTCCTTTTTATGTTTTGAAGAAAATCCCAGTTTATTTGCAGTTCCTAATTAAACCGCAAAATATTTGGATCCGTACAGAAAGAGATTCAGTATCCTAATTACTAAATAATAAATATGCGTCTTTTAATAGTTCAATATGGTGGTGATTATCGCGAAGCATTTCGGCTTGTTTACAAAGATGGAATTGAGACATATCA
>NZ_NTFS01000265.1 GCF_002289455.1 Brunnivagina elsteri CCALA 953 | reverse complement strand
GCGTTCGCGTTTAATTTCCCTTTACTTTCTCATGATTTATTTATCTTTCTTGGAAGAATAAAAACTGGGATGTACCCTTGCTAGTATCTGTCGCATTGTCTCAATTTTTTCACCAGGCTTTATTTGACGTGCTACATCCTCGATAGATATAAAATTTTCATCTTTAGCCAGTATTTTTTCCATTTCCTCAATGGTGTGCGTTCCCATCTTGGAGTTCTGCCCTAAATCTCGCAGAGCTTTTGCTTCTTCACTGTGAATTTGCCCATCAGCACATGCCATATGTGTTATGAGCAAAAATTTGTAGCTTATTTGGTCAGAGGTTAGCAATGGCATGTTTACCCTAAGTATGAACTTTATATTAAGGGTAAACAATAACTATTATTACTAACGTCAGGAAATTTACGGTTATTTTTTAGACTTAGAGACATTTGTGCCGAAATATCTTCACTAAATTTTTATTGGGTATGAGACTAAATCTAAAGCAAATTGGCGCGAGGTTTAAAAGATTCAATTTGCCGCAATTTTTCGTATAATTCCCGCTCTTCCTGAGTGATACTTTTCGGGGTGACAATCTGAATTTCCACGAGTTGATCGCCGCGTTTTCCGGCTTCGTTGGGATAACCTTTATTTGCCAAACGGAAGCGTTGACCAGAACGCACTCCGGGAGGAATACTCATTTTCACGGGACCATCTAGGGTAGGTGCTTCGATTTGTCCACCTAAAACGGCTTCGCTGGGGGTAACGGGCACTTGGCAGGCAATATTTGAGCCTTCCAGCTTGAAGTTGGAATGAACTTCGACGGTTATTTTTAGGTATAAATCGCCTCCGTTTATACCTTGGTCGCGGAGTCTAATGGTTTGCCCTGTCACCATTCCGGGGGGCATATTTACTTCTAGGGAGCGTCCATCTTCAAGACGAATCCGTTCTAAACCACCTTGGTAGGCTTTTTCGAGGGGAATAGTTAACCGCGCTTCGATGTCGCGACGTTGGGGACGGCTATTTGCGTTATAGGATACTTTGGTTCTGGTGTTGCGAAATGGGTCGTTATTGGCAGAATTTGGGGAATTATTGGGTTTGCTGCGGCTATTTTCTGTACCAACACCGATGACTTCATTGATGAATTGGTCGAAACTACTGTATTGTCCAGGGTCTACAGTTGTATTGCTATTTGTATTACCATTACGATCGCTTTTGCTATTATTTCCCCATGCTGAACCTTTGGAAGCTTTACCTGCAAATCCTTTTTGCTTCCAATAGCGGCTGTACTCGTCGTATTGGGCACGACGGGCTTCGTCTAAAAGAACTTCTTTAGCTTCGTTGATATCTTTAAACTTTTCTGATGCTTGCTCGTTTCCTTGGTTGCGATCGGGATGATATTGCAGCGCTAATTTTCGATAAGCTTTTCTAATTTCTTCGTTAGAAGCCTCTTTTGCTACTCCTAAAATTTCGTAATAATCTCGAAAGTTCTGCAAATTCAGTGACATAGCCTGTGGTTAACTTTAATAGTTGATATTTTTCTATCAAGACTAAATAAAAAGAAAGGATAAGATTCCAAAAATATATTCAGAAGGTTTAATACCAGGTTTAGCAATAATTACTAATTACTAGTGATCGCACTCGAATTCCGTATTAAGTTTGTATTCATTCGCTGATAAGTGATAAATATTTCCTACAGACAGATTTTACCTGCGTACTATTTTGGTGTAACTTATGCTAGCAGCATATTTTAAGAATTAGCAGATTCTAGATGTAAGGTAAAGGCGGGATTTCTCGCCTTATCTTAATCTTTACAACTATCTTTACAATTTTTATAGCCAATCGTCATCTTCATCATCCCAGTTATCTCGGTAGGTAGGGCGTGGTTTGGATGAGCTACTGCTGTCTGTGCGATCGTAGTTACGACGATTATCTCGGCTGGAATCTCTGTTGGAGTCACGACTACCATAATCCCGGCTGGAATCTCTGTTGGAGTCACGACTACCATAATCCCGGCTGGAATCTCGGTTGGAGTCACGACTACCGTAATCCCGGCTAGAATCTCGGTTGGAGTCACGACTACCATAATCTCGGCTGGTAGAATCTCGGTTGGAATCACGACTACCGTAATCCCGGCTAGAATCTCGGTTGGAGTCACGACTACCGTAATCCCGGCTAGAATCTCGGTTGGAGTCACGACTACCATAATCTCGGTTGGAATCACGACTACCGTAATCCCGGCTAGAATCTAAACTAGAATCGCGACCACCATAATCTCGGTTAGAATCTCGATTGGAATCACGACTACCATAATCCCGACTAGAATCTCGATTTGAATCCCTACCAGAATCACGTCCATAGCCTTTATAATCGTCTTTATCTTCCTTATCGCCACCTGTAAAAATGTCGCGGATTGTACCAAATAAATCGTCGTCTTCGTCGTCAGCGTAGTACTGACGGACTTCGCGGTTTAGTTCGTATAAAGCATCTTGGAGGTCAGCATGGGATTGGTCTATACCCCTGTCATCGTTCGCTTGTAAGGCTTCGCGCAAGTCTCGGCAAATATTATCGATGCGCTGACGACGACTGCGGGCAAACTGCATTCCAAAATCCAAAGCAATTTCCCGTAACTGCCGTTCGGATTGGAGAATTAAGGCTTCAGCACGGGTACGTTTTTCTACCTTTTCCTTTCGTTGCCTGTCTTGCTCGGCAAATTTCTCAGCTTCTTTGATTGCGAAATTAATTTCCGATTCGCTTAACGTGGAAGCACCTTGAATTGTAATACTTTGTTCCCGTCCAGTGGTACGGTCTAACGCCGTTACTTGCAAAATTCCATTGGCATCAATATCAAATGATACTTGTACCTGGGGAATACCTCTCGGTGCGGGAGGGATACCATAAAGCTTGAAACGCCCCAAGGATTTGTTATCTGCTGCCATTTCCCGCTCACCCTGGACTACGTGAATTTCCACAGTGTTCTGGTTATTCTCCGATGTGGAAAATATATCCGATCGCCGTACAGGAATAGTTGTGTTACGGGGAATCAGCTTTTTGCCCACACCACCGATGGTTTCTAAGCCAATCGATAAGGGGGTGACATCGAGTAGTAGCACATCTTTGAGTTCACCACCGATAATTCCGGCTTGGACGGCTGCACCGACGGCTACGACCTCATCAGGGTTGACATTTTCGTTGGGTTCGATACCGATTAACGCCGAAACTAGGTCTTTTACCATTGGCATTCGGGTAGAACCACCAACGAGGACGACTTCATCGATATCATCAGGACGCAAACCAGCGTCTTTGAGAGCGCGTTTGACGGGAGTTCTTAACCTTGTGAGTAAATCATCACATAAAGCTTCCAACTCGGAGCGCGTGAGACGGGTTTCGATATGTTGGGGACCGTCTTCGGTAGCGGTAATAAAAGGTAAATTGATATCGGTAATGCTAACGGCAGAAAGTTCGATTTTTGCCTTTTCTGAGGCTTCTAGGAGACGTTGTAGGGCTTGGCGATCGCTTCGACGCAAATCTATGCCATTATCGGCTAAAAACTTCTCTGCTAACCAATCCACAATCTTTTTATCGAAGTCATTCCCACCAAGTTGGGTATCGCCACTGGTGGATTTTACCTCGAATACACCATCGCCAATTTCCAAAATTGACACATCGAAGGTGCCGCCACCCAAATCGAATACTAAAATAGTTTCGCTACGTCCCCGATCTAAACCGTAAGCAAGGGAAGCTGCGGTAGGTTCGTTGAGAATCCGCATTACATCCAAACCAGCAATTCGTCCTGCATCTCGCGTCGCTTGCCGTTGAGAGTCGTTAAAATAAGCGGGAACTGTAATTACTGCCCCTGTGACTTTTTCCCCTAAATACCGACTAGCGTCATCTGTCAATTTCTTGAGAATCATCGCCGAAACTTCTTCGGGAGAAAAATCTTTACTCAAACGGGGACAGGCAATTTTGATATTACCCACTTCGTCTTTGCGGATAGTATAGGGAACCCGCTTAGATTCGGGGTTTAATTCCCCATATTTACGTCCAATAAAACGTTTGACAGCAAAAAAGGTATTTTGGGGATTGAGGACAGTTTGCCTTCGTGCCATTTGTCCGACAACTCGTTCCCCATCTTTGCTAAAACCGACTACGGAGGGGGTTGTTCGCATTCCTTCTGCATTGGCAATAACCACCGGCTTGCCACCCTCCATGACGGCAACTACTGAGTTGGTTGTACCCAAGTCAATGCCGACTACTTTGCCCATGCGTCAATGTTCTCCTAGTATTTCTTAATATATAAACTTAAAACTAAACTTAAAACTTATTTGTTTAGAAGCAATGCTTGATTTATTCTATCTTGCAGTTGAAAAAATAAAGGTATCAGAAACAGAAGGCATCAAAGTTAAGTTAGCAAAAAAATAGATTCGTTAGATTATCTATATTTATTAACCGTTCCCCTTATCCCTTTTCTCTTTCCCCTTATCCTTGGTTAGTTTGTGAACTTAAAGACGCAACTGCAAACCCATCTTAATGAGATTGTGCGCGATCGCGATCCATATATGGCATCTGCGGGACATTTTTTTGTCCAACAATACATTCACTCGTCCTTTTCCCAATGGGGAAGTGTGGAAATCCACACCTTCCGAGTCGGTGGTAAAAATTGCCAAAATCTGATCTTGAATTTACCTTGTCAGGTGGAATCTTCCAAGGATAGTTTGCCACCAATTTTAATTGCTGCCCATTACGATACTGTACCTGGTTCCCCTGGTGCTGATGATAACGCGACTGGTGTGGCGGTTTTGCTAGAGTTTGCAAGAATTTTTGCTACCCATCCGGCAAAATACCCTTTGCGACTTGTGGCATTTGATATGGAAGAGTATGGATTGCTGGGGAGTACAGATTACGCAACAAAACTTAAAGAAGAAAAGCAACCTTTGCGGTTAATGATATCGCTGGAAATGTTGGGGTATTGTGTGAAGAGTGCGCGATCGCAACTTTATCCTCCTCCACTGGAAAAAATTTATCCAGACAGGGGAGATTTTATTGCTCTAATTGGGAATTGGCGAACTTTACGGGATTTAATTTGTATCAGTCGCTGCATCCGTAAAGTTGGTGTACCTAGTCAATGGTTACCCGTACCCAATCGTGGTTTAATTGTTCGAGAAACTAGACGTAGTGACCATGCACCTTTTTGGGATGCTGGTTATCCGGCGATAATGGTGACGGATACTGCGAATATGCGAAATCCTCACTATCACAAAGCTAGCGATACGATTGAGACTTTGGATTTAGATTTTTTGACAGGTGTTTGTGAGGGTTTAGAGAAGGGAATTAGGAAACTGTAATGGTTTGTAATAGCATTATGATGCCCAATAAACGCGGTTTTTTTCCAATGGATAATATTTAGATTAAGTATAACAAGACCGAGAAACTGGGTTTTTCACACCACGCGAAACTAAAGATTAATCTTATTAATTACTTCTCATTAAAATATGACGATAACTAAACATACCTCAATAAGTCAATCCATAAATAGGTCTGAATCAACTGTTAATTCTTTAGAGCAAAGAAATGTTCTTTACGAAAAATTTCGTTCTAAAATCATTCATAATCCTTGTTTAGATAGAACTTTAGTTAGCTTTCAAGGAAACAAAGAATCTAAATTTTCTTGGTTTAAATATCGAGAAGGATTTTCTGAAAAGCTTGTTCAATACTTAATTGAAACTTTCAAACCACAACCAGGTATTTTACTTGACCCTTTTTCGGGAGTTGGTTCATCACTATTTGCGGCAAGTAATTTAGGTTGGGATGCATTTGGAATAGAACTTTTACCAGTTGGATATTTTGCAATACAAGCTAGACTTACTGCACAAGATATTAATTCAAAAATATTAAATATAGTAATTGCAGAAATTAAGAAAAATAATTTTTCAGATTATTATGATTCTAATTTTGTTTTTAAGCATTTAGCAATTACTTCTGGAGCATTTTCTGAATCTCAAGAAGCAGAATTGGTTGGTTATATATCCTACTGTCATCAACATATTACGGATGACAAAATACGCAAGATTTTATTGTATGCAGCTTTCTGTATTTTAGAAGATATTAGCTACACTAGAAAAGATGGGCAATATTTACGCTGGGATACCCGTTCAGGTCGTTCTAAAGGGAAAAAAGAATTTAATAAAGGGGAAATTTTCAATTTTAGAGATGCAGTTTTTAAAAAAATAAATCAAATTATATCTGATTTGTCAAATATAAATAATGTTGTTCAATTAGATTTATTTAATGATAATATCAATTTACAAATAACTCATAAAAAAAACAACATACATGTTTATCAAGGTTCTTGTTTAGACATTCTTCCTAAATTCAAAAATAACAACATTGATTTTATTATTACATCCCCTCCCTATATAAATCGATATGACTATACTCGTACATATGCTTTAGAACTTGCATTTTTAGGATGTAGTGAGGAAGAAGTAAAAAGTTTACGTCAAGCGATGCTTTCGTGTACTGTTGAAAATCGTGATAAGCGGATTTTTTTAGAAAAACTATATATTGGGATGAATCGCTATTCAGATTTTATCGAGATAGATTCTACATTTAAAAATCAAGCTGCTTTACAGGAAGTAGTAGCAATTTTAGATAATTATAGAGTCGAAGGCAAATTAAATAATATTAATATTGTGAGAATGATACGTAATTATTTTTATGAAATGTGCTTTGTTATTTATGAATTAACTCGTGTCCTTAAACCAGGTGGAGTCATCGCAATGGTAAATGATAATGTTCAATATGCAGGTGAAGAGATTCCTGTTGACATTATTTTATCTGACTTTGCAGAATCTTTTGGATTGATGACGCGATATATTTGGACATTAGGAAGGGGAAAAGGAAACAGTAGTCAGCAAATGGGAAATCATGGACGTTCCGAATTGCGTAAGTGTGTTTATATTTGGGAAAAACCAGTATTGTGACAGAAGTTAATCGTATTAATTATAGACTACGTTCGACTTTCTTTTATCGTAAGTTAAGAGAGTATAATACACTCTCACTACGAGCTAAAATAGAAGCATTATTACCAATTCAAAATTTATATGATTGGGATAATAAATTAGACTGGGGTATTGGTGAAGATGCATTTAATTATGTCAATCAACATCCGAATTTACAATTTATTCAAGTATTTTGTCATCCTCGATTAATCCGAGAACAACCTCAATTAATCGCATATTATCGTAACGTAGCTGTTTTGTCTCAAAAAGCTGTTATTTCCCTAATAGGAATCCAAGTAAAGAGATTTGAATCAGATGAAGAAAATAAATTTCAGTTAGCAGAAGATAATGCATTAGAACTAGCAAAACTTTTTAACGAACATATTTCACTTATTATTGATAGCTCAGTAAACAGCATTACAGAAGAAGAATTATATGGCTTAATATTAGCATCAACAGGAACACAAATAGATGGCTCTTGGCGAAATGCTATTGGAGAAGAAGCAGAAAAACTTGTACAGCGACTTCTAATTAAAGAGGCAAAAGAACAAAGTTTGATTGCTGCTTTTATTCCGCGTAAAGCTACTGTAGTTGATATGTATAATCCGAATAATTCAGAAGAACAAATTGAAAATATTGAAAAATATAGAGGTTTAATGTTAAATAATCAGACTTCAATACTTTTTTCTAGTGAACCTGATATTTCACTTTTAGATAATGGAGGTAAAACAGTTGGTGTAATTGAGGTTAAAGGAGGAACTGACACTGCTGGAGCGCTAGAACGTTATGGTGCTGCGATAAAATCTTTTGAAGAAGCTCGTCGTAGAAATTCAGAAGTGAGAACAATCCTCGTTGCTAGTTGTATTACCACTGAGGTTAATACTCGTATTCAGAATGATAGAATTGTTTCTTGCTATTTTAATTTGACAGAAATTCTCAGCGATAATTCAGAACAATATAAGCAATTTGTTGAAGAAGTATTTTCTATCTTATAGTTATCGTGAAGTCGTATCCATTCAGAGCATCCATCCAGGAAAGCTACATTAACATCAGCTTTGCAAGTAGCTATAAATTTTATGAATGAATAAATAACTACTAATGATTACTTTTCATGGATAGTAGAATAAAGTACAGATAATAGCTGCGGTATTGGAGGAAGGGAAATTGGATGAACTGAGGGCAGCCTTGGAACTGGCTACAGAAGACGAATTACAGGATTTAACTGCAATCCTGTTTAGTCGCAAGTATAATCCCCTTGATTACCTTCAAACACCTGAACCGATTGAGGTACAGAGTCAAAACCGCGAGGTTTGGCTAGATACACTCGAAGAACGATTTCAGTATTTGGCGGCTGATGGTGTTACAGTTTTGCGGGGACGTACAAATCAGGTGACTTACCGACAAGCCCTGATTCAAGTTTGTAAGCATTTAAAAGTTTCCTATTCCCATGATTTATCAACGGTTGATTTAGAAGCCGAAGTGTTTCTGCATTTACTGGGACGTGTGTGGAAAAAATTACCCGTAGCAGATAAGCAAAAATTAACTGAGCGAGTACAGGCACAACTATCAAAATCAATGTCATCAAACGAACCTTTGCCGTTGATGTTACAGCCCGATCCATTGGGATTATTGTTTAAAGGTGGTAGCGCTTTGGCAGTGACATCGGTTATTCAGCCGTTGTTACTCAAACAGATAGCCCGTCAGTTTGCGATGCATTTTGCTGCGTATCAAGTAGCACGACAAACTACCATCCAAGGAGGAAAAATTGTCGCAGGACAATTTCAAGGTTATGTAACTTTGCAAATGGCAAGGCAAGGAATGGCTGCGAGTGCTGCCCGGTATGGCGCGGTTCGCAGCGTTTTCAGCGTTTTAGGTCCAGTAATGTGGGGATGGTTTATAGCTGACTTGGGTTGGCGGACTATCGCTACAAATTATGGTCGCATAATTCCGACAATTTTTGCGATCGCACAGATTCGTCTGACTCGTGCTGAAGAATGTTGGGAACCAGTTTGACTAATTTGAACGGAAAGGGGTAAAGGGTTAATAGTTAGGGACTTCCAGAAAATAAAACCTTCAAATCATATACTTACCAACACTATCACGCGAAGGGTGGGGAGACCTTTCAGGTAAGCGCAAAGCGCAGGCTTCG
>NZ_NTFS01000264.1 GCF_002289455.1 Brunnivagina elsteri CCALA 953 | reverse complement strand
GTGTTATTCTTTCAGGTGCGAGGGCTGCGGTACAACAAGGTAAGCGTATCGGTGTTATTGCAACTCCTGCAACGGCTAAAAGTAATGCCTATAAAAACGCTATCCTAGAAATTGAACCCGAACTTCAAGTTTGGCAAGTGAGTTGCCCGGAATTTGTCCCTTTAATTGAACAAAACCGGATTCACGATCCTTATACAACGGAAGTTGCACGTTCTTACTTAGAACCTTTGATTGACCAGGAAATTGATACATTAGTGTACGGTTGTACCCACTATCCTCATTTATCATCCATATTGCGATCGCTCCTACCAAACACAGTCAATTTGGTAGATCCAGCAGTACATGTTGCCACTGCTTGTATTCAAGAACTGGAATTACTCGGCTTGAGAAATAATCATCCACCAATGCCAACTCGTTTTGTCATCAGTGGTTGTCCACAACAGTTCACCCAATCATCTATAAATTGGCTAGGCTGTACTCCAACTGTTGAAGTAGTCCATTTTACAGATACTGTTGTATCCAGCTTTCGACAAGATGTAATTTAGTTAATTGGTTAATGGTTAATGGTTAATAGTTAATAGTTAATAGTTAATAGTTAAACCTCGTCTATTTCGGAACGTGGAGTTTTTGATTATTCTGTTCCGTCATTGCGACGTAAGGTAGACGCTTCGGCTACTTACAGAAATCGCTAACGCGCTTACCCGCAGGGTAGCAATCTCAAAATCTTTACGAAAAACTACAGTTCTCAAGGTAGACGAGGTTTAATGGTTAATGTTTAATTGGTTAATGGTTAATGTTATATCATTGTTTTCCTTCCCAATGCCCAACTCCCAATTCCTAATTCATTGACCATTAACCACTTCTGTGGTGTTTCCTGTGACTGAAATTTCTGATTGTTTATTATCAGTTCTTTGACTACTGCGTTTAGCTAATGCTAATAATAGGTAGATTGAAAATAAATACCCGGAAGCTAATATAAAAATCATAATCGGCATCTTTACATAAAACATTTCTTCACCAGCTGCATTTTCGACGCAATTCAAGTTATCCGCGTTCATACAATTCCAGCCTCCAATATTAATTACTGGCAGCAAACAATACCCATTACTACGTAGAGCTAGAATGGAAGAACTGTAAAGTTAACGCTAAGTTAACTTTATCTGTGATTATTTTTTCTTATAGACTCGCTGGCATACAGCACTCAAACCACCAAACAGCTATTTGCGGCTGAGAAGGCAGTTCTTACAAGTCTGCATATTCTTAGTATTTTTGCCTACCCTAAAGTAGGACATGTAGCCTTTAATTTAATTTAAAGGCTTTGCTTGAAACCTGCTTGGATAATTACTTTAGAGAATAAACTTACATACAAGTATAATCACTAAACTAACTATTAGCTTTATCGGTTTAAGCACATCGATTTCTATTTATTTACAAGTTCAAGATAGGGATAAACGCTTGGAGAGCGATAAACCTTCCTGAAATGAATAACAAAAATTTTCAAGTTCCTTGATTTTAGCGTAACATAACAGACTCGCGTTTTTGACAACTTGGCTGTTAATTTTGAAAATTTTTCCCCGATTCCAGTATCGACTCAAACGAATCGATTCTTTTGACAGCACAATATTCACTACGAAAGTTAGTATTGCAATATATCCTTGATATCAAGTTCCGCTTATCGCGACTCAAAACCTAATAACCTAAGTTTAGCATCGGATTTCCAGCGTAACTAGTAACAAGACAGCAATTCTTGTTTCTACAGCACGAGAAAAATTCAAAATACAAATCAAATTACAAACTTAAAACTATAGCCGTACTCTTTAATTTAATGTATAAATATGAACTCAGTCTAAGCCTGATTCTACTATAAAAATCAGAGATATATATATAGCTTGTTATACAAGTTTGAGATTACATATAAAGCAAGAAAGCTTGAAAGAGAAAAGATAGATCAAGACAATCTTCGAGCTAATCATTGAGAAATTCGCAAGTCTCGGAGATTTTTCGTTTCGATACAGACTAACACAAGTCGAAAATTTGCCTTTCCTTTTGCTTTCTACCTCTAGATACACAACCAAAAACACTAAATCCGAAAATTTTGTTGCTGCAATTGTAAAAAATTATGAATAAATATTTCAAGAGGAGGATTGGCATTACAAATTTCCCTGATTTCCCCTGATATCTCGAAATTACCCCTTAATTCCTCTAATTTATAGGTTCGTATACACTTCGGGAAGCCGCGACTCTACGAGAACGCGATAGGATGAGCCTTTTCGAGTAACTGGTTGTAATTTGACAAATTGTGTGTAAGTAGTAATTTATTCCCAGAGACGAAAGCTAGTTTTCCACTTCTAGGGTTTTTTCGTTCAACGCTTTGCAGCAGCACTGCGTTATCTTAAAATGAGTATAGAATATGTAAACTTTCGTAACTTAAGCCAGAGTCCGCCCATCCATGACCCCAGCTACCTCCTTTTTTACCCCTGTGGAAGCAGACCTGCAAATATTAGCAGAGAATCTGATAAAGCTAGTTGGAAATGACCACCCTATCCTCTATGCGGCGGCGAAACACCTATTTGGAGCTGGGGGAAAGCGTATCAGACCAGCGATTGTTTTGCTAGTGTCGCGGGCAACAATGTTGCAACAGGATATCACTCAACGTCACCGTAGTCTAGCTGAAATTACGGAGATGATTCATACCGCCAGTTTAGTCCATGACGATGTGGTAGATGAGTCTGATGTGAGACGCGGTGTTCCCACAATTCATAGTTTGTTTGGCAATCGAATAGCTGTATTAGCGGGGGATTTTTTCTTTGCTCAGTCCTCGTGGCACTTGGCAAATCTCGATAACTTGGAAGTGGTAAAGCTACTATCACAAGTATTGATGGATTTTGCAGTTGGAGAAATACAACAAGGATTAAATCGATTTGATACTAGTATATCCTTAGAAACCTATTTGAAGAAAAGTTATTACAAAACAGCATCTTTGATTGCGAATAGTTCTAAGGCTGCGGGGGTAATTAGCGAAGTTTCTGCGGAAACAGCCGAACACCTTTACGAATATGGGAATCATTTAGGTTTAGCATTTCAGGTTGTTGACGATATTTTAGACTTTACAGGTTCGACGGATACCTTAGGGAAGCCAGCAGGTTCGGACCTCAAAAGTGGTAATTTGACAGCACCAGTTTTATTTGCGCTGGAAGAAAAGCCTACTTTAGAAATACTGATTGACAGACAATTTGCCCAAGATGGCGATTTGGAGCAGGCAATGACGCTGATTGAAGATAGTCAAGGTATTCAGAGGGCAAGAGAACTAGCAGCGTATCATGCTAAGTCAGCAGTTGAGCATATTCTGGAGCTTCCAGTTTCAGAACCGCACCAAGCTTTGATAAACATGGCTGATTTTGTGTTAGGTCGCCTTTACTAGAAACTTTACTAAAAACTTTACTAAAAATTTATTTTAGTCAGTGACTAACTAACCCCCACAATCAGCCTTGTGGCAAGTTAAGCTGATATCTGATAGTTTTTAGGCGATATCAGGAGGAATTGGGCTGCGCTTGTAATTTTGTTGTAGCGATCGCGCAATTAGCTCTTGTAGGTGGGAGCGTTCGACCTCAACGGTATTATTGTTCGTGCCAGTCGTCTCAAAAAAAACTATACTATCTACGGGTTCTAATGCAACCAATTGGAACAAAACGTGTGTAACGGGAATGGGTGCAGCGATTACTTGAGGGTTAGACACAGCATCTATGCTGGCTCTTCCATCCTGTAATGTAGGGTAAGCGTATATTACACATTTTTCGAGTTCTGGATTTGCACGGTTGCTTAGTGTTGTCATTACCCATCGTTGATTCATGTCTTGCAGGATATAGTATTGGGAATGACGTAATGATGAAGCGATCGCATTCAGGACAGGTGCGATTGTCGTAATCAGTTGTGGTGTAATACCATCTTGGGGTGCATTGTCGATCAGTAATTTAATTTGTGCTTCTAAGTCCATAAATCACTTGTAAACCGATGGGTAGGTGTTGGCGATAAATTAATGAGAGTGCAAATAATCGAAAAAGAGTTGGGAATAATAGATTAAACCAAATTCCTAACTTTTGAACATAGTTTGTGTTTATTTGTCCAAAGCTTATACGCAAAACCATACACCCAAAGCCCGTCGTCGTACAGGTTGTAAATAGGTATGTTAGGGTCTTTTTAAGAACTAGACTATGAATTTAGCCGCAACCACAATTATTCAGGGAGAAAATTCTATCGGCGTGGAGGCGATATTTGAACTTCTCTTCCAGGAGCTTCGTGTAGCAACCAAAGCTTCGGAACAAAATTGCCACGACGTGGCAATGCGAATCACCGCCGAAGTCTACCGCATTTGCAGCGAAAGCAAACGCATCCAAGCTTCCGGTGCCATCGAAAGCTCCGCCATGACCCTCGCCCGACATCGACTCACCCAGTGTCTACGATACTACGAATTGGGTTCCAATCGGGGTCGGATCGAACTTCACAGTACCTTGAGTGCGATCGTCTATCGTTACATTAATCCTCCACAAAGGCAACTAAGCTACCAAGGGCGGCTGACGATTATCGAAGATTTTCTCCAAAGCTTTTATCTAGAAGCACTTAATGCTTTTCGACGAGAGAACCAACTCGGTGCCACCTACCAACCCCAAAGCCTGCTCGAATTATCGGAATACATGGCGTTTGGCGAACGCTACGGTAAGCGTCGTATTCCCTTGCCGGGAAGACAACAACAGTTGATTATTCTCCGGGCACAAACTTTTTCCCAACAGCAACCTCCGGAAACCTGCGTCGATATCGAACAAGCAGCCGAAGGTAGTAGCAGCGATGGAGATGGTTCTTGGGTTGATCCGGCTGTGCAGCAGTTGCGGAGCGCGATGGCAACCCAGCCGGAACCGGAACCGCAAGAGGATACGCTACGTTCTGTTGTTGTGACAGAGTTGATGAGTTACCTAGAAGAACGGCAACAAACCGACTGCGCTGACTACTTTACGCTGCGGTTACAGGATATGTCGGCTCAGGAAATTGAGTCGGTTCTAGGTTTAACATCCAGGCAGCGCGATTACTTGCAGCAGCGTTTCAAATACCATTTGATTCGATTTGCCCTGTTGCATCGTTGGGAGTTGGTTCACGAATGGCTCGAAGCCGATTTAAACACCAATTTGGGTCTTACTCCACAGCAATGGGATACATACATTGCTCAGATGGATGAGAAACAACGGTCTTTATTGGAGTTGAAGCAAAAAGAACAACCTGATGAGAAGATTGCCAAAACTTTAGGGTTGTCAATGGCACAACTTCAAAAACGATGGTTTAAAATTCTTGAACAAGCTTGGGAAATTCGTAACTCTTTAGTGTCCGGATCGGGTGCATCTACTCATGAATAGTGACTCAGAATCCTTACAAAACCAGTTAATTAAGTGGTTATTGGCTGAACCAGCCCGGTCACTAAATGATACTTCGGTCGAATGTAAGGAAAATAACGGGGTAGAAAATTTAACAGCTAAAACTACTGATTCAAACAGTGGGGAACAGCAGTTAGAATGGACACCCCAAACCTCTCAACTAGGAGAAATTCCTACTGTGCAAGAACGTTTCCAAGCCGTCCTTAAACGTCGGTTACAAATTCAAATACAAAACCATCCTCCTTTGTTTCCCTGGGAAACCCAACTCAAAGAATATCCGGATTATGCCGATAGTCCATCAGTTGCGATGATTCCAGTTTGGGGGTGGACACAAGCGCGAACCTCGTTGAATCTGCCAATTGATTTACCCGAACGAGTTTTTCGGCAATTGCTGGAAAAATGTCAGGCTTTGGTGACTTCTTCATTGCCACTGGGGGCAAAACTAGTTCAGGCAGTGGAGAGTTTATTTCCAAATGACCAACACACCATCAATGATTTAGCTGGATTGGTTTTGAGAACTCCTTATCGCTCTGCCGATACTTTGGAGGCTTTGCCCAATTTGGATAGCGACTACGCAGAACTTCAACCCCGTCAGCAAATGGCTGTGTCGTTACTGGCAGCGAAACAGTTGCTGGATAACTTGACATTGCCAATTTCGGCTACTAATCCGGTAGTTGAAAGACAGTGGTTGACTAGTGCTGGTGCGATCGCAATCAAAGTTGAGTACCAAGTCCAAGGTTCAGCCTCAAAGCTGTTGGTTCGCGGTGATTTACCCGCTAAAGGAACTTTAAAGGTTGTGGGAAGTGGAACTGAGGCAATGGCGAAATCTTCCGCTCCTGGCAGCTTGGGGGTAGAAATCACCTACAGTACGACTGCATCATCAACACGGCAACCTTATACTCTCGAAATCAATTTAACTGAAATTGACGAAAAACCTTTGACATTTTTGATCCTACCTACATTGTAATAAAAAGCACTGGCGCACAAAAAAAATAATTTCAGAAAACGTCATCGTTCTGGAGATGACGAATCCTAGTTTTAAAGCGTATCCTTGGTTAAAGAAGCAGTCATAATTTTAGGCACTTGCAACGTCGATAATCTCGATAATGCGGTGCCTCTAACGTCTACGGTAGTCAGCAGTATTTGATATTTTGGATTGTGATTCTAGATTTATGATTCTGGTTTTAAGTATCCTTAATTATACTGAGAAGGCGAGAGCCCGTTACGTCTAAGTGGCTGCATTTGAAACCATTGCTGCTCTCTAATCAAAATGTTGAAATTTACTAGGATGAGTCAAGATTGGCGTTTACCTCGATGGATAAAATGGCAGCAAAGTGTGTTCCTGTCATCTTCGTTGGAGGTAGAAAACTCTGTTCCTTTGAGAGTGCTAGTGCTGTTATTAGTTACTGTAGGGATTATTGCCAAGGATATTGCATCTGAAAGTCAATCATCATTTTGGGCAGTACCTCTAAGTATTGTGGGTGCGAGTTGGAGTTACAATCATCGCAATAGTCGAAATGTATCGGTAAAATTTGGAATCGCCATCGGAATGTTAGTAGCACTGGGTGCTTTCTTTGGGCGATTATTGGGGGAATTGAACGATACGCGGCTAGTTTTGGCGGATTTGCTAATCCAACTCCAGGTACTGCACAGTTTCGATATGCCTCGACGGAAAGATTTAGGCTATTCAATTGTGATTGGGGTGATTTTACTTGGGGTTGCGGCAACTCTAAGTCAAACTTTAGCTTTTGCACCTGTATTGTTGGTATTTTTAGGTGTTGCTTTACCAACTTTAATTTTTGATTATCGATCGCGATTAGGAATCACAAATCTTAAGAGTAAGAAGGAGAGGGAGAAGTCAGAAAAGATTTCTTCGGTTCTACCTTCTTATTTTTTATTGTTTTCTCTCATCTTAGTAATTGGTTTGGGTATTTTCGCAATTTTACCGCGATTCCCTGGTTACCAGATGCGGATGTTCCCCGTTAGTTCCAATATTGAAGTCAAAGGCAATTTTACTGGACGTAGTATTATCAATCCTGGTTATGTGCGTCAAGGTAATGGCAATGGTAGTAATGGCACGGGAACGGGTACTGGGGGAAATGGAGAACCGGGAAAGGTTGATTCAAGCTATTACTATGGGTTTAATAGTCGGATGAACCAAAACCTCCGAGGTGAAATGAAACCCAAAGTCGTAATGCGAGTGCGATCGCAAATTGAGGGTTTTTGGCGAGTTTTGGCTTTCGATAAATACACTGGTAAAGGTTGGGAAATTTCCCGCAATGAAAAGGTACAAACCTATAAACGTTCTCCCTGGAGTTACCAAATTTTTATCCCTCGTCCTGGTACTCTAGGAACTACGAAGGAAATAGTCCAGACATATTCTGTTATCTCCGAAATGCCAAACTTAGTTCCGGCAATGTCCCATCCCAAGGAAGTCTATTTTCCAGCACCAATGATTGCGGTTGATAGTGAAAATGGTTTACGCGCTCCAGTTAGTTTAGGGGATGGTTTTACCTATACTGTGGTTTCCGAAGTACCAATCCGCGATCGCAATTTGTTGGGTAAAGCTGGTACTGAATACCCAGCAAGTATTAAAAAATATTATTTAGATATTCCCACGGAGATTGCTGACAAAGTTCGCGATCGCACTGAGAAAATTCTGGCTGACTACAACAAAAATCGTGTTGGTAAATCTGACAAAAGTCTTGATTCTGCCTACGAAAAAGCTCTTTATCTAGCACAATATCTCAAACAAAACTATAAAATTCCCGAAACTTTAGACGAGTTTCCTTTTTTAGGAGAGAAGGAAGATTTAGTTACAGCTTTTTTATTCAAATATAAAGGTGGTTATCCCGATCATTTTTCCACGACTTTGACGGTAATGCTACGTTCTATTGGCATTCCCGCAAGGTTAGTTGCTGGTTTTGCTCCTGGGCAGTTTAATCCATTTACGGGGATGTATGTGGTTCAGAACATCGATGCTTATGCGATGACGGAAGTTTATTTTCCCAAGTATGGCTGGTTTGCCTTCGATCCAATCCCCCAACATCCCTTGATTCCCCCATCGATTGAAGAAACTCAGACTTTTACGGTTCTCCAGCATTTTTGGAAATGGGTAGCGGGTTGGTTGCCTTCCCCAGTAACTGGTTTTCTGAATAACCTGTTTGGGACGATATTTTCTTGGTTGACGAGAACTTTTATTTGGTTCTTTGGTTTATTTACCCAAGGTTGGTTCGGTATTGTTAGAGGATTAATTATCGCAACGGGGTTGGGTTTCGCTGGTTGGTTGGCATGGCAAGGATTCCGTAAATGGTGCGATCGCATTGCTTTGAGTAAGTTACCACCAATGGAAAGCCTTTATCAACAAATGCTGCAATGGACTGATGGCAAAGGTTTGGGAAAACATCCATCACAAACACCATTGGAGTTTGCCAAAATATCCTCCCAGCAACATTCACCATTCATTGCCGAAATTATCGACGAAATTAGCCAAGCTTATGTAAATTGGCGTTACGGAGGTTATGCCCCCAATTTAAACCGATTGCGATCGCGATTGGATGAGATGAAAAAAACTGCCAAAAGTTAATCTAGCGGTTTTTATATGAGTGAAATATACTTATCTTGCTCCCCTTCCCTTGTAGGATACTGTTGGCTAATTGTTGAGGGGTGAAGACCCTCACCCTCTCGTTAACAGGCTCCAGCCTGGTAACGCGCTT
>NZ_NTFS01000263.1 GCF_002289455.1 Brunnivagina elsteri CCALA 953 | reverse complement strand
CATTTTAAATTGATTGTATATCTCGCTACAGATTTTTGTGATTTCCTTTTATTGAAAGAAACTTTGTGATTTACTGAATTTATATTTCTCAGTTCAAGTTCTAGGTTTGCAGCATCAAATCCTTATAGTGCAAAGCTTATAGCTAATTTAGATGACTCCAGGTTTGCACTATGAAAATCACTTTCATTAATCCGACAATCCATAACGCAAAGCATGAACCGCAGCTTGAGTACGGTCACCTGCACCAACTTTCATGAGAATATTATGAATGTGGGATTTAACGGTTCCAACTGTGATGTAAAGTTTACTTGCAATCTCGGCATTTCTATTCCCATCAACAACCAACTGTAATATCTCCAATTCCCTCTGGGTCAAAACATAAAAGTCCAGCATATCTTCATCGATGCCATCAAGGTTTGATATTGATCGAGAACTTCGTTTCGCTTGTTCGAGGATAATATGTGCAATTTTTGGGTCAATCCAAGTATTACCACGATATGTTAGATGTATCACTTCGATAAGTTTCTCAAATCCAATATCCTTCATGCAGTATGAATCAGCACCCACAGCAAATGCTCTCAACACAGTTTCCTTGCGATCGCACAAAGTTAAGATTATAACTTTCATCTCTGGATTACTTTGTTTGATTTCCCGCGTTATTTGAATTCCATCTTTACCGGGTAAACCGATATCAATAATCGCAATATCTGGTTGTAATTTATTTAATAGATGTAATCCATTTATTCCATTAACTGCATCTCCCACAATTAAAATTGTCTCATCTTGCTTGATGCTGGTTCTAATACCAAGAAGAGAAAGTTCATGGTCTTCAATTACTACTACACGAATTTTCTCCATCTTTTGAAAGTGAAATGGATTATTTTCTGTCTCTGTCACAATGTTGTAAAAATTTTTTGGGCGGTTAAGATTTAGTTCTGTCATAATTTTCACCGAAATTAGATAAGGAACACAAGAATTAAGGCAGAAGGCAGAAGGCAGGAGGCAGAAGAAAGAAGGAAAAGGTAGTTTTCAATTTAAGTTAAAGCTTGAATTTATCTTGCTGGTATTAAGCAATTTACTCAGAATAAATACGACCTTCTTAGTCTCCTATTTACTGATTTATTCCTTTTCTTCATGGCTTCATTAAGGTGGTTTAACTCTTAACAAACAATAGTCACTTTTACGAGTAATATTTTGCCTTTTAGCTTTGATAACCACAGCTATTTGTTCGGAATTATTGGTACAGTTTAAATTACTCCAACTCTCAGAATTCCAAGTCATAATATTTCGTGCTAACTTGCCGCGATCGCTTTTTACCCAACGCAAGTTTTCTACTTCCTGGACTGTTAGTAATCTTGGTTCTCCTGGTGCATATCCCCCATCTAAAAAAACGGGAACAGATAACCCAGTTAAAGTTCCAAATCCAATTGCTGCCAACAATAATCCTATCGCTGGTAACATTATCCTCAAGCGACTTCTTTCTTTCGATTCGCAATTCTGAATCAATCTATCGACCATCTTCCTAATTTCCACTTCTTGACCACTTACAGCAGTGCGTTTTGCTTTCTCCAAATGGTCATAAATTGCATCTGACCAACGTTTAAATAGGTTATCTAGCTCGTTGGGTTTATCCTCCAGCAATACTTGAAGTTGACCAGTTGACAGCATAATCAGGAATAAAGGGTCACTTGTAGATAACCCGTGTTCGACTGCGATCGCTAAAACTCGTCTTTGAAAATCTGCATCTTTTCCCTCAAGTAAACGATTCAAATAACTTTCATTTTTCGCTTTTCGCAAACTATGCACCATATTCGATTCCTAATTGTTGCTTAGTTCTATTTTTCTCAATTTCATTAGCTGTGTTTTCTTGTTCACTTATATTTCGCATTCGTCGATAATCTTCTGTATCTAATTGACTCAAAATCATCTCAATTTTGAGAGCATCAGTATCATTCAATCCTTGAATAATGTCAGCATCGAAAGTTGCGATAAAAATAGTATGCTCATCTTCCGAGTCACGCAATACAAAATAACTTTCTTCTGGATGTATTGTGACATTTCCAAAAGGTACAAAGACGAACTCATTAATATTTTGCTTTTCGTACTCAGCGAGAACTCTTTCAGTTAATTGCATTTGAGCAAGTGATAACTCTTCTTCCTCTAATTTTGGTGCTGATTCGCGTTGGAAATAGTTCATGATTTATGTGAGATTTATTTCTTGCTGTTCGTCAACTATTTGATTACTATGAATCTCAATTTCTTGTTCTGGTTCTAAAACGAATAATTCTTCAACAGAAGAACGTAATATTAAATCCCTTAATGCATCGATATTGGCAGAAGTAATATATAACTCCTCTACTATTTTAGTCACATATTTTTCATTCGGAACATCTGAATCACTATCTTTATTACTATTGGAATCATCAGAATCCTTCATGGTCTGGAATATATTTAAGGTCGTTTCTTCGCGTAAATACGATATTTCCCACACATATTCAGGGCTAAAAACTTGGTCAAATATTTGATTTTGAGTCGTGTATGTCAAACTTGGCTCTAAACTTCGGTAGGATGATAAACTCCAATCACCTTCATGATTAATATGTCCACAAACTAACGCATCTGCTGATGCATGGGCAAGGAACCATTCTTTCTCAATTCCTAAATTTAATAATTCCCTATCAGATGTAGCGAGAATATATAGCCTTCCCATATATTTCTCTTCATCACTAATTATCACATCACCATTAAAAGCTTTCGTAACCGTTCACGGGGGTGATTAAATCGTTCCAAACCGTTTACCAACATATCTTTGGGGCTAAAAAACTGAGAATAAAGATTCTCGATAAAAGCCTTAAAATACTACCTTATTGATACTAATGGAAAAGCGATCGCTTTGAAACAGCTTTAAAACCGTACCGATACCCCCGTGAACGGTTACAAGCTTTCTCTGTTGAATATAAGGGATTAAGTTTATATTGCATAAAGTAAGCATTGTCCTTCTATTTATGATTTGACAACATCTTTTTTCTTTGGTTGCTTTTCCTTTATCCACAATTGAGTATTTTCAATCTCTTGATGTGACTCTTCTAAAAAAGTGGATAGTCTTTGTTGTGATATTATAGGCATTGTTTCTTCTATTTCTGATGCGTCGAATCGAAGCTTTTTAGAGTCGATAAAATATCTGTCTCCAGGGTATAGCAAGGGAAAGTCAATTATTTTTAGTGTATTTTTGAACTTATTAGTAATGTCTTTGTAAGTTGTATCATCATTTAAAAAACTCCAATCATCTGTTTTGCCAAGATTTCTAACAAAAACATGCAGCATTTTATCTTTGTACAAATTAATTGATTGATAAAACAAATCAATTGATTCAAAACCTCCATCACAAACAAACCACTTACAAATATCCACACCATATTTATCTGCAACTTCCAGCAATTTACCCCTCGATATCCAATTATTCACCCTTGGAAATATATTGGCAGGAAGGTTAACAATAACTGGCGTTTTTCTCGCTAATTCAAAAATTATGTCAGCGCGATCGCCCTTATTTACAGCTTCGCTAAACTCGGCATTAACAGCATAATCGTAAAAGCGCTTGACATCTTGGTTCGTCGTATCTGAATCAACTAAAGTATGTTCCAGTTTTTTATCGATCGCATACTGCACCATCACACGAACAAACAGCGACTTGCCCACACCACCTTTTTCCCCATCAATTAAATGTATTCTCGCCATATTTTTAGTCGAAACTTTCGCTATCTGTTGTCATTCCCGCTAAGTTCCATATTTGTGGGTCATAGTTATCTAATTCTTCGTAGGTATTTGGTAGTGGTAATTGAGTATCGGAAATTAATTGTTTTTCTGGTTGGGAATGACTTATTTCGGATAATCCAAATGTGGAACACAATATCTGACCAACAGCAGTTGGGTCAATTTTTATCGCGATACATACACATCGAATGTGATTCGCGATCGCATTCACTCCATCTAGAAATATCAACTCCAAGTCTTCGCGAGAACAACTACCTTCGTTGTACAGTGCTAGAGGCATATAATAAGCATTTAGAGCAGTCATTATCATCATTGTTTTATCTTGAAATGGATGTAACCTTTGGTTTTGAATGAAACTAAGCATTTTCGCCTTGTCTGAGTTAATTGGTGGCTGATAACGCCATGCAAAATCTTTCTTTTTACCCATTTGACGTTACCTCAGACGCATTCTGTAACTTAATTCCTGCCCTTACTTTGATACTGTGATATACAGACAATGCCCATACATCAGCCAGACGACTACCCAGCCATTTTTCATTTAAGTTGGATGGAATTTCTACGCTCCCATGCCAAACTATAGGCGTTATTGGAAACACAGTATCTAATTCTTCCCGAAGGTAATCTGCCGTACCACCACAGATAATCACCTCGTCCAATTCGTTGCTTGATGGCAATACTTCCTTTAGCCAGTTTGTTAGTGCGATCGCATATTCTGCTCTAGAAGAATGTACTGCAAGTATGACTTTCTCAATTTCAGCATCCTGATGGTTGCTGGAGTTACAAAGATGATGAAAATGTTGGGGTTTGGGTTCGTTGCCTGCGTTGGCGATCGCTTTAATTAATTCTTCGGTAGATAATCCAGACGTGCGATCGATGACTAAATCCACCATCTTCACCATCCCTAAGTTGGCAGTTTTCCCACGATTCAAAATACCTCGCCGCGATATCATTACTGAGGCATTACGATACCCCAACATGACAAGAGCAATAACTTTGCGTCGAATTGCCTCCCCTGTGTTTTTACAATACATTGCATAGATTCCACCACCCTCTGGAAAGCACTCGTAACCAATTAAATTGGCATTCACTTTTCCTGTTGGTGAATCAAATTCAGCTAAAGCATCCCTGAGAATCGGTTTCAACAATGCCGAATCTTCAAACTCTCCTGGTGGCAACAGTAGCGCTAGAGAAATGTCGAAGGATTCGGTCAACTTGAATTTTTGTTTGATTACCCATACCGCAGCCAGGGTTTTATACAATCCTAGTTCGTACTTACGTGGCTTTAATCCAGATGTGGCGCTGTATGTACTCCGTGCCAAGTATCCCACTGCTCGATAATCTTCACCAATTCCCACCCAAGCTGTGTTTTCGGGATAGGCATTACCCAAGTTGCGGGTTTGGAATGCCAGAGAGATTTTGCTTGCTTCGATAACAGAGGGTTCCATCCAAATAGCTATTGGCTTGCCACCTCGGATTTGTGCGATCGCTTTTGTTCCACTTCCACCAAAGTCGATAGTTAGAGTCACTTCGGGATACGCTTGCCTGTTTAATCTAACCATAGGTAATTGTTTCTGGGTTGCATCTATCGTCAGGTTAACAATGGGAGTACTTCGTCAGATATACCAAAAGTCAATATTCTTTCTATCACTATTGACGTAACTCTATTTGTAGGGATTTGATTGGGTAAAATTATTTACCATCTAGCTAATGCATGATTTTTCCTACTTTGCTCCTACTACGTATTTGTGCGCGGGTTTTCGCTTGTTGCGTGTTTTTCGGGGGAAGCCAGCAGTGATGGTATCTGTATTTACTTTTTGAGGAAATATTTACTTAAGAAAGGCAGAGAGCAGAAGGAATAAAATACATTTTGCCTTCTGCCTTCTCATATGTAGTTTCTAACAATCGAGGGGAATTTAATTGATGAGTTTAATGCAAACTATAATATCAATTCATCACATATCACTATTGATAGTTGTCATCTAATCTAAAAACTTGCCAAACTGGGAAATATTACACTAATTGCGTAAAATGCCAGCCAAACAGAAACACCATACAGTGAGATTTGATATGTTGCTAACTCCCGAACTTTCGGAGCATTGGCAAGCATTAGCTGACTCTTTGAATATCAGTAAAGCAGAATTAATCAGACGTAGAATGGCAGGATGTCACATCAAAACAATCTCTCAAGTTAACTGGAAATACTACTGGCAGTTGTTAAAAATCAGCGAAGATATCAATCAAATTGTCAAAGCTCAAAATACTGCCATATCTCAAGGTTTAACTCCAGAAAAAATTGACCATATTCCTTTTGAAGAATTAAGAACAGAGATTTCCCAACTGCGCTTGCATCTGCTGTTAGGAAACAAAGAAGCAAGAAAAAATGACCTAGAAAACAACGATGATTGGAAAGATTAAAAAAGGTAAAAGCTTTGCTGGACTTACCAAATACCTCCTTGAAAAAGAAGAAGCTGAATTAATTTGCACAAACCTCGCAGGAGAAACATCTCAAGATTTTTACCAACAACTTTCGGCAACGCGATTGCTCAATCCCAGAGTGACATCCCCCGTCAGTCACATCAGCATCAGTTTTCCTCCAAGTGAAAAACCAAACCAAGAACAACTTCAAGAAATTGTAGAAGGAACACTCACATGGATGGGATTTGAGAAGAATTTGTATTTTGCAGCATCCCACAGGGATCGCAATCATTTCCACCTCCACATTGCAGCCAGTCGCATCAATATTGATGGGGAATGTGTTTCCGATTGGTACGATAAACGGCGCTTGGAAAAGGTTTTAAGAAGTTTAGAATCCCAATTTGATTTAACTTCTGTACCATGCTCTTGGGAGGTTGACAGAACAGCACCAACCACTGGACAAAAGCGACGGATGATGAGGGAGAAGCAAGAATTTGAAATGGGAATACGGGATAAAGAAGCAGAAAAAAGTGCTGTTGAGAAAATCCAGGATGCAATAGAAAATGCAATCGAACCAGGAATAAAAATTGTACAATTTATTGACAATTTAAAAGTCGCTGGTGTTGAAACATCCTTAAAAGTCAGTGATGAAGGCATAATCCAAGGTATCTCCTATTCCATAGATGGTGTTGCATTCCAGGGACGGAAGTTAGGTCGAAATAGCAAAGCTTGTACGATTGAAGGATTGGAAATGCGAGGTGTTAATTTTGAGATGGAAAGTGAAACTTCGACATTCACTCAATATGCAGATAAAGATAAAAAGCAAACTGAGGAAATATTGGAAATTACACCAAATCCTCTCCAAAAACAGAAAAAATCCCAAATCGAACTGGATTGAATTTACTCAAGGAAGAGGGAAGAAAAGTTTCCTAAATTTTAAAGAAAAATTCCTTCTTCCTCCTCCTTTCATTCATTTAATACTCACCTTCCAGAAAAGTCAGTAACCGCTCCTGTCTTTGTGTCAAACTTGACGGGTTTTTAACCTTTCCCAGTACTTCCAAAACTGCGGTATAGGTAGCTTCGTAATCTGAATGAACTTTGTTGGCTAAACATCTTAAGCGATCGCAATTCCTGGAAGCTGCATTTTCTTCCACACCATAAGTTCTCTCCAAATTCTCAGGTTTAACAGTTTCAAAATCGACTTTCCAAGTTTTGATACCGCAACTATGGAGATTTATTTGATAAACAATGCACCAGCATCCAGAAAACGGCTTTAAATCGGGGTCAGCTTTAGGAGTAATTCGACACACCTCCCCAACAAAATGCGGATTAGGCACAGGCTTTTTATCCTTGATTTGCTGAACTATATCAGATTTGTTTTGTTTCATACTGAGTAATTTTTGTGCTACTTCTTGACCTTCTTCATCTGCAACTTTGGCAAGTGATAAAACATCCTTTTTGGTTAATCCACTATTGCGAGCCAGAATAGAATGCTTGACTTCATCACCAAGCGATTGCTCCAAGGTGTCCAATGCTTCCGTAAACAGTGCATCGTTACGAATTGTTCTATCGGTAACTTTGTACTGTTCTGCCAAACTTTTCGCTGCATCCACCGAACGGAAATAATTTCCGTTCGGTGAATTCTGTTTGAGATTGCCTGTGCGATCGCCCTTCAAATTGAGATACCGCTTACCTCGCAGGTAACTTGCGACTTCCGGTGTAATGTTGCGTCGTCCCAGTTGGTGATTGGCTATCCAGCAAATAGCTGCTTCCCTATCTCCAATCTCAATCTCGACAATTTTGTAAGGAATTTGTTCTCTAGTGCATATCTCATAACGGTTATGCCCATCGAGTAAAATATTTTCACCCTGCCAGACAATTAATGGATCGAGACAGCCAAATTCCTTCAAATTTGCTTCCAGTTGTAATTTTTCTTCAGACGACAGAGGAGGAATCAAATTTTTAAATTCAGAATCGATTTGAAGCATTTCCTGACCTACATCAGAGAATCTGTTAAATATTCATCGAGATATTCTTGCCCAATTCTGGAGAGAGAATTGCCCTTACCAGATTCATTCAAATATTTCCAAAAAACTACAGCTACCGACAGGGGAATCATATCCGTGACAGAGCGATTCGGCATTTGCACTTTAATTGGTCGAATTTTCATCTTCCGCATAAATTCTTTAGCCGTATGGAGTGTTTTTTTTACAGATATTGCCATTTGACGAATTGTAATTACAATCTCTCCATCGATCAATTTGTAGGCAATAACTCTAAAGAATTTTCGCCTGATTTTTATGCGTTCGATGCTTTTTAGGCAAATGCCATTTTTTGGAACTTTCTTTGAGAACAGCCCATTATGCTTTGTCATTTTTTACTTTGCGAATAATCCACTACTCATTTTTAATGGCAGTAGAAAATCGCCCTCCGCGCTAAAGGGAACAACTTCAATTTTGATAAGAAAGAAAGTAGATGCAGTGGAATAAAAAGAATACTGGAACTTTCTATTCGCTCGATGATTTTACGAAAATTGGAACGAATAAATTGGGTATTTCCATCCATGATAGGTGATAAAAACCACTAAAATCAAATGCGAACGGCTCATTATTTCCCGCAACCTTAATATTAATGGGTTTGTCTTTATACAATCTTTATATAAATTTGTTAAATATTTGATTCTTGTTTAATCTATGTCTTTAGTCGTATTTTTGAAAATTCTATATAAATAGAAAAATAGGACATTTCACTACTATTTTCCGTCGTAAATAGAGCAAGTTCATAAATACTAATCGATAGCAACATCCGACTCTAAATTCTTACAGCCAGAGAAAAAAATTGAAAATTGAGGTAATTTTGATGGCAGCATAAATGTATTGCAGATGAGGAAAATTTGCTCAATCCCTGATGGGTAGGTTGTTTTCTCTCAATATCGGTCAATGATTAATACATCACTGTATAATCA
>NZ_NTFS01000262.1 GCF_002289455.1 Brunnivagina elsteri CCALA 953 | reverse complement strand
GTTTTAAATTGCTAGAACCATTGATTTTTAAGGTGTTTTAGGGTATGAATCAGCCCTGCTTGGTAAGGGGGGTAATTCCGAGGTATCAGGGAAAAACAGACTTGTGTGTACACCGTAGTTGCCAAAGGGAGGGTTAGGGAGTTAAAGTCAGCTTTCTAATTTCTGCTTGTACATCGATCGCAATTTGTAATGATTGATTGAGAATTTGAGCGTATTCACTAGCATCTTGACTAACTTGCAGAGCTTGCAAACTAGCTAAATTATTACTAAGTAATTCTTGATGATTAGCAAGTAATTTTTTATTATCGCGTAAAATCCGTTCCATTTTTAATGATCGAGCCAAATCTTCGCGAATTAGTTGTAATCCGGAGATAACTTTTGTGCGATCGCGAATACTAGCTTGGGAATTTGTGGATGTTACCAGTTGGTCATTGATATCAATTGCTTTGATAACATCGTGATATCTGTCAACTTCATCTAAAAGAATTGTGACAACTTGCGGACAAGTGAAGCGTCGATACAGCCAACGTCCAAAAATAACAGCAATTGGTACAAAAATTAATAGAGTAATTCCCCAGGGAATCGACGAACCAATTGTGGGTAAAATTAGGAATGCATAAATTAAGCCGACTATAAGGGGAGTAAGTGCGATCGCAATTAGTATTTCATTTGCGAAAAACCCGACTCGTTTCTGCTTATCCCCCATTATAGAAGGACGAAACACCTCATCAGGGTCAAAACCAGTCAAACGTCTGAGTTCCCCCTTACTGATTTCTAAACCAAGTAAATCAGCCTCCATCAATAAAATACTCCCACAACAGGAACCATTTGCGTACTTATTGTAATAGGTAATTGGCAGTTTCACCCATAAAAAAAGGTTGGGAACAGAGATAACCCCCATTGCCACAACCCTGATAGAATGCTTGGTGCATAAGGAAAATACACCTTAACCTTCTGCAAAACGTACTGTAGAGATGCGATATCTTCACATCTATAAATTAACTACACCAGCAAAAATCTGATTCCTAAAATATTTTGTTTAGCAGTACTAAAACATTCACTAACTTCTTTCCCTCTTTTCTTGGCGGCTTGGCGGTTCAAAATGTTATATAATCACAATTATAATAAAGAAAGCTGAGTAACTTCTTGACTAACCACATAAGCAACAGGCTTGTTAGTTTTTCTCACCTTACCTTCCATCACTGCCAGATTTAACCAATCCTGCATTTGTGATTGTCTCACATTTAAAGATTCAGCCAGCGATTTAATATCTATAGGTCGTTGTAAATGATTGAGAATCACAGGTAAAACAACTTCATAAATATCTTTTGAGTGTTTTGAACACAATTGAACCGGTTGTGGAGCAATCTCTAAAACTGGCTCTGGAGATACTAATTCCGGATTCGATGCAGACATCACCAAAACATCTTTTAACGAACTATTCCAAGGTTCAGACGGAAAAGGTTTTGCTCCCTTCCTTTGTAATTCTAAATTACCATCCGATACATGGGGATGGGATACTCCTTCTGAGTCACTAGCCTCCGGCAATGCTAAAAGCATACGCGATCGCACAAAAACAGGAATATCCTTAATTTTAGCTAAAGCTTCCACCGCACCAGCCCAAGTACCACCCTGATTCACCGTAGAATTGACCACAAGAGCATAATCTGCTAAAGCATAAATATACTTGTTTCGTCCCATTGCATTACCAGTATTAAAACCAGCATCAGGATCGTAACTCGAAACCAAGGTAAGTCTACCCTCCTTAATGCTACTACGGTACTTGCTATTTACCCCAGCCTTAGTCAAGCTGTCAGCTAACACCCCTACCGACGTTCCTCCAGCCTCTAACACCCCTAACATCGCGGCTTGGTCTACCCCACGCGCCCCACCGGAAATCACCTGTATTGCCTGTTCTGCCGATGTCTGAGTGACTCTTTGGGTGTAGCTCAAACCATCTTCATCGATATCACGAGAACCAACAATCGCTAATCCTCCCAAAGACAATAGTTCTAAATTACCAACTCCGTACAAAATCGCTGGTGCTGAGTGTCTTAATCGTTGTTTGAGACGTTTGGGATAATTGCGATCGCTTCTTCCCATGACCCATAATCCCTGATTTGTCCACTTCTCAACTGCTAAACTTAACATTGCACCACGTTTAAGTAAAGCTAATAATCTATCGGGATTAAGTTTTTTATTGGTAATTTGTTGTAATTGTTCTTTTGCTGTGGCTTCGAGTAAATTTGCTGGACGCATTTGATTTTCTAGCAACCAGTCAGCAAATAAGTTATATTCGCTCAGAGTCAAGGGTTGTGGTTCTGTTTGTCGATTTTGTCCGAAGCTAGCGCACAAAAGCAAAATTGCCTGGGTATCTGTTGATAATACATGATTTGACATGATTTTAATTTAATCACCTTGCCCTAATGTGTTGAGTGCTAATGCCACAGGAAAAACCATACCACTACCAGCACGTCGTAAAAGTGCGGAAATTACAGTCAAAGTCCAACGCGAATCTACCATATCATCAACTAAAAAAACAGCACCTCCCATTCCTTCCCAAGAATCAACGGTAAAAGCTCCATCTAAATTATGAGATTGTTGGAAGCTATTACTCATATTTTTTTGTAAATTGGTTGGACGAATTTTCTGGATAATCGGGATAAAGGGTAAATTTAATTTTTTAGCCAATCTTTGAGCAAAATTAGGAACAAGTTCAAGATGATTTAATGAGGGTACACAAGTTACCCAAGTTGGAAAAGGTTGAGGTTGCCAACGTTGAATCATTTCCAAAGTACCTTGAATTAATTCATCATCAAAATTATGATTTTTATATTTTCCTTGTTTAACTAATTCTCCCCAACCTGCATCTCCCCAGAGAGATAAAGCTTTGCCTAGTTCGGCTTTTAAGTTATCTTTTATTTTCCCAGAAAAGCCATAAATAGGGAATGTTTTAGCTATCCACATTTTCCGAGGCTCAATAAGTTGTTCGCTACGACGTAAATATTGAATTGCTTTATTTACAAGTTCAATTGAAGCAGTCTCATTTAATAAAGGTTGACCTAAACAGACAGAACATTTACTACAATCTGTCGGATTTGGGTCATCTAATTCCCTTGCCAAAAAAGTCATTAAGCATTCTTGACTTTGCATATATTCCCGCATTCGAGCTTGTTCTTGATAACGAATTTGGGTTAATTTTGCAATTTTCTCAGTATTGATTTTATAATTAATTAGAGTTGCGTACCATTTAGAATTTTGTTTAGTAATAGGAGCAGGTGATTCTAATGAAAGTAGTTTCAAAACTTTATCAATTTGTCCCCGCGAAATATTTAATTGCTGTTCCATTTCAGCTATCGAATAACCATCAACAGCTTGATTGAGAATATTTAAAACTTGTTCTGTATGAACTTCCGGTGAAAACGCTGTATTAATAAAGTAATTGCTAATTTCATCATCTTCATTCCCACTCAGCAAAATTCCGTAAGCTTTTTCCACTGCTCTACCTGCTCGTCCAACTTGTTGATAATAATGGACAACAGAACCAGGACGTTGATAATGAATTACAAATCCTAAATCGGGTTTATCAAAACCCATTCCTAAAGCAGTTGTGGCGACTAAAACTTTGATTTCATTTCTAATAAGTTGTTCTTCCAATAGTTGACGAATATCATTTTCTAATCCACTATGATAAGCTGCCGCATTAATTCCCTGACCTTCCAACCAATTAGCAACTCTATCAGCATCCTTAACAGTTAAAGTGTAAATAATTCCACTTCCTGGTAACTTAGGAACATGTTCTGCTAACCATGCCATTCGCACTGCGGGACTAGGAATATAAATATTTTGCAAATGTAAACTTGGACGAGTTAAACTACCTCTAAATACTTGTAAACTTGCACCCAACTCACTAATAATATCATTGACAACACGATTATTTGCAGTTGCAGTTGTGGCAAGAACAGGAATATTTTCAGGCAGTGCTTGTAAAATTCTGACAATTCGTCGATAGTCAGGACGAAAATCATGTCCCCAGTCCGAAATACAATGAGCTTCATCAACAACAAATAACCCAATTCTTTGAGATACTGGTAAAAGAACTTTTTCTCTAAATTCATCATTTGCTAACCTTTCGGGAGAAATTAGCAACACATCGACTTTATCTGCTAATAACTGCGCTTTCACTAATTCCCAATCATCTGTATTACTAGAATTAATCGTAGCAGCTTTAACATCAATACGTTGTGCTGCGGCAATTTGGTTCCGCATCAAAGCTAGTAACGGTGAAATTAACAGAGTACAACCACCACCACCATCTCTTAACAAACGAGTTGCTAAAAAATAAACCAAACTCTTACCCCAACCAGTTCGTTGCACAACCAACAAACGCGATTTGTTCTGAATTAATTCTGCGATCGCTTCCCATTGTCCAGGACGAAAATTAGCTGTTGGGTCATTAAGAGCTTGACGTAATAGCAATAATGCCCGATTTTTAAGTTGGTTAGTCATACATCCCTGGTGTTAAATTGTTTTTTCCTTTCTAACATCAAAGAAAATCAACACCAAGAGAGAATACTCTGATAATTCTAAATATACTAAGAAATCTGAATTAAATAAAATATAACTCTTGATTGTATAAATTTATGTTGGGTTACGCAGTGACTCCCCAACCTATAAAGAATTGTATTCAATAAACCGGGTTTCTCTTTAACTCAGTATGACTATCTTCGATACAACATGGGAGAGAAACCTGGTTTCTCCCATCATCGAATGCTTGATACAACAAAGAGTTCTCGCGTTTAGGGAGAAATTGGGTTTCTGGGATTATCTCAACGATTAGAGATTTCGCATGGGGGAGAAACCCAATTTACTGAGTTTTTCTGACTTTCAAAACAGTCGCTACAAATAATTGTATATTAATAAATCCTTGTTCCTAAGGATACAAACCCCTATCTGCCAAAGCTTTAGCAACCCTACCCACACCCAAAGTATAAGCTGCCAACCTCAACGGTATCTGTCGTTTTTTCGACTGCTCCACAACTTGGTGATAAGCATGTACCATCAACTTTTCCATTTCACCATTAACCCGTTCCTCATCCCAAAAGAGATAAGATAAACCTTGCACCCATTCCAAATAACTGACAACCACACCCCCAGCATTAGCCAAAATATCCGGTAAAACAGTCACCCCTCGCGCTTCCAACGACCGATCGGCTGCCAAAGTCACCGGACCATTTGCGGCTTCCGCAACTATCCTCGCTTGGATTTGGTTGACATTTTCCTCAGTAATTTGGTTTTCCAAAGCTGCGGGAATCAACACATCGCAAGGTAATATTAATAACTCTGCATTACTAATCGCGATCGCTTGGGGATAACCAACCAAACTCTTGTTATTCTCCATCATGTAAGCTTTCACCCCAGGAATATCTAAACCAGATTCAGAATATACACCTCCCGAACCCGTCGAGACAGCGATTACTTTTGCCCCTGCTTCGTGGAATAAATGGGCTGCTGCACCACCAACATTCCCAAAACCTTGAATCACAACCCGCGTACCTTCCAGGGACTTACCCTGGTCTTTTAATGCCTCACGGACAACAATCATTACACCTCTTCCCGTTGCCATTTCCCTTCCTAGCGAACCACCGATAGATAATGGTTTACCCGTGACAACTCCCGGTACAGAATGTCCCACATTCACCGAGTAAGTATCCATCATCCAAGCCATTTCCCTCGCAGAAGTACCCATATCTGGTGCAGGTATATCTACAGAGGGTCCAATGTCTTTAATTAACTCACTAATAAAACGTCGGGTGATACGTTCGAGTTCACCAACACTATAACTTTTTGGCGCGATCGCAATTCCTCCTTTTGCACCACCATAGGGGATTCCCAGCAACGCACATTTCCAAGTCATCAACATTGCCAGTGCTGATACTTCCCGTAATGTTACAGCCGGATGGTAACGAATACCACCTTTGTATGGTCCCAACACATCGGAATGCTGTACCCGATGTCCAGCTAAAACTCGAATTTCTCCATTATCTAATTTAACGGGAATCGAGACTGTGATTACTTTTCGCGGATTGCTGAGGATTTCTAATATACCTTGGTCTAGCTTTAATTCCTTTGCTGCTGCTTCCAGGTAGCTGCAAGCTTGGTCGAAGGGGCAAATATGGGCTGGAGAAGGAGTTTCCAGGGGCAACATGGAAGGGGAAATCATAAGTTTTTCTCCTATGCAGAAGCGGATTTAATATATAAATTTATATTCTGATTATCCTGCGTTTGTAGAAAAAATTGTGATTTTTGTAAAATTCGTTACAGTTTTTTCATATATTGGTTTGATGTATAAAGTCAAAAAAACTGGAGATAGGTAGACGAAAACAGGTATAGAGTTTACTTGATGTCTGTATTCTTTTTTGTGTACGAAATCTTGGCTTTGTGAAATCTTTATCAAAGTTACGTATCTTTTCCCTATTGTTTGTGGGTTAGTAGGGAAGCACAATTAGATATAAAGCGATCGCACTTAATTCTTTTAATTATTAGGAGCAAAACTTCTATAAAATATTGTGAAAATTAGGGTTGAGTAAATGAAGCTTTTTAATCTGCTGACATCTGTTACAACTGCTGTAACTAGTTTGGTTTTAATTGCTGTTTCCAGTTCTACAAGTATCGCTCAAACATCCGATAGCTTTAAAACGCCAACTGGTAATATTTTCTGTTCTATGCAAGATAAATATTTGCGTTGTGACATTCTCAAAAATTCAGCAAAATTACCACCACAACCAAAGGATTGTAATTTGGATTGGGGTAATGCTTTTGCTTTAGAAATAAGAGGAAAAGGTGTTCGTGCATGTCATGGTGACACGATAGTAGACCCAAATTACCCAGTTTTAGAATATGGTAAAACTTGGAAGAGAAATGGCTTTACTTGTACATCTAGAAGTACTGGATTGACTTGCACTAAACAAGATAAAAAAGGTTGGCAACTGAGTAAAACTCAACAGAAATTTATCTAAAAATAATAATAAATCAAATAACAATGCATAAATTACTAACAAGTTTAATGGCACTGGGATTAGTTTTCGGTTCATCTGTGTTAGGGGAGCTTACCGGAGGTATCGCAAATGCAGATACAGCTTATGAGAAGTTCAAGAAAACCCAAATGGCTGAATTTTCAGGGGATAAAGCACCAGAAAATTGCCGAGAAAGGAAATTGGAAGTCAAGGAAAATGGGAATAAAATAGTTTACGAGCTTTGTGCAGTTAAAGGAAAAGCGATTTATTTACGCTCTAGAAATGACGACGTTGTTCACGGTTTCTATAATTTTAAAGCTGGTAAATTAATCCAGGTTGATGCTCCTGATGCTTTTGTTTCGGTTGGATATCGTAATGGACAACCAGTGGTAAAGTGGGATTGGGGGAATGAGACTGTGGACTATAAATTGAGTGCAGATTTTAAAGCCTCATCACGAGAAGATGTTGTGAAAATTAACGGAATTCTCAAGAAATTTGGGATAAGAACACAATAATGCAAATGTAACTGATTTTAGATGCGGGATATATCCCGTTTCTAAAGTTAGATGTATTTTAGGCAAAAAATTGTTTCACCTTACAGCTAAAACCTGGTAATAATGGCGAATTAATGACATCATCGGTAAATAAAGTTGCAACTTGAACTAACAGAAAATTTTGTAGTTCATTTTGACGACGATATATTTCTAATTGTTGTAATCGCCAATTTACAATCCAATATTCGCGGACACCTTTAATCGAATATAACTTTAATTTTGCTTCGCGATCGCGTCGTTCATTGTTGCTACCTTCGGAGAGAACCTCTACAATTAATTCTGGCGCTCCTGTTAAATGTCCTTCAGCATCTACAAGGGTTGCTAATCGTTCATTACTAATCCAAACCACATCGGGAATTACATTATCAGCGTCGGAAAAAATTATTCCTGGTGTTAAGATTGGCTGACCATTGCCAGTCTCTTCAGACCAAAATAGTATTTTAGCGTAGATGCGTCCACCAGCGTTTTGGTGTCCAATGTGAGGTGCGCGAGTCACAAACAGTTCTCCATCTATAATTTCGTAGCGCTTCCACTCGTCGTTAGTAAGAAGCTCTAAATCGGCAATTGTCCAGCGAACTCTTTCAGGTGTTTGAGTCATGGCTAGATTCTCCAAAATATACGTTTATTTTAACTTAAATTCAACTCTCTAAATCTAGCTATTGGAGATATGCGATCGCATACAGTTAAACCTCGTCTACCTTGAGAACTGTAGTTTTTCGTAAAGATTTTGAGATTGCTACCCTGCGGGTAGGCACGGAGTGACTTCCGAAGGTAGCCGAAGAAGCCAGTCTACCTTACGTCGCAATGACGGAAAAGAATAATCAAAAACTCCAGGTTCCGAAATAGACGAGGTTTATCAGCAGGAATTGCACCTAAATACTGTCATTTTTTATTTAAACAAAAACATCTCAATCTAACAAATCAAATATAGATTTAAAAATTTTGATTGCTGGATTATTTCGCCCAGTGCATAATAGTTAATGTTGGGTTACGGCGCAAATATATTTATCGTTCTGTTTCAAATATTTATCTTGCGCCTTCACCCAACCGACAATAAATAATATAATAACTCGATTTACTCAATCTCTTTTTTATTATGAAATATCGGCATGGTAAATAAACCCCATGCTAAACCAGTCACCAATCCAAATGGTGTGACGAGATAATTATTAAAATCCCAATATCCCAAAACCTGTGCAGCTAATTCCAACGGATATGCCATCATCAAGACTGCCGCGATCGCAACTCCATTCCATCCATACTGATTCAACCAGTACAATTCTTTACCACTGCTAATTGCGTACAACATGCGTGTAATCAGTAATCCTGTAACTGTGCCGTAACAACGCATACATACAGCCATAATAAAAGGTGGTGCTAATTCTAAGCCCATATTTGGCTGCGGACAAACATGAAAACCCATAAAATAGATAATATTGCCGATAATTGGCAGCATTGCCAAACCCGATGCTGCAAGGAAAGGAGCAATTAGGGGACCAATTACCATACCAGAAAGCAGAAAGTCTGTAATAATACTCGACCAACGAATTTGAGATGGTGTTTTAAAAATTACCCCTTGCATTTTCTTTTGCGTCCTTTGCTGTTTACTATTCTTTAATTAACTTAACATTATCCACAATAAAATTACCCCACCCTAACCCTCCCCTTGGAAAGGGGAGGGAACTGGATTTTTATTTTCC
>NZ_NTFS01000261.1 GCF_002289455.1 Brunnivagina elsteri CCALA 953 | reverse complement strand
AAATATTGGTTTTGGTAGTGCTTGTAATTTTGCTATTAAGTGGATTTATAATCAAGATAAAAATGCTATTATTTGGTTGATTAATCCCGATGCTTATTTTGTTGATTCTTCCTATTCACAGGTTCAACATTTTTTGAATAACCATCCTAAAATTTCGATTCTTGGTACAATTATTCGTACACCTATAAATGAGATTTGGTTCGCTGGTGGTAACTTTTCTAAATTAACTGGGACAGTTTCAATAGTTGATTTATTAACACATAGTAATGTCGATTATGTTGATTGTGATTGGGTTTCGGGTTGCAGCTTAATAATTAATCTTTGTAATTTTGATGAATGTCCGCTATTCGATACAAATTATTTTCTCTATTACGAAGATTTCGATTTTTGTCAGCGTTATGCAATCGATGGTCATAAAATAGCAGTTACAAAACAATTAAATGTAGTACATCAACCTTCTTCAATTACAAATAAACATATCCAACAAAAAATTCAACATAGTACTTATAGCTATTTGTTAACTTTAGAACGTTATACAAATATTCTGGTATTTCTTATTCGTTTTATCAAGCTGATTATTTTTGCTTCTATCTTAATTTTTATCAAACCTAAAATATCCTTAGGAAAATTCCATGCAGTATTTTTATATTGTCGAGATAGAATTAAAACTAGTTTATCATCAATATTTAGGTCGAATTAAAACTTAATATTCTACATCATATCTTTATAACTTCACTATAAAAAAATGAGCGAACTATTAGTTAATTTATCGATGGTTTTTTCTAAACCAACAGGTATAAGTAATTATGCCCTGAATTTATTTCCGTTTTTAAATAACTTAAATCCGACATTATTAGCATCTCAAAATTATCCTGATTTTAAGTGTTACCAAATACCGAATAATTTGACACCTGCTCAAGGTTCTAAAGGTCATCTACGTCGCTTAATTTGGACACAATTTAAACTGCCACAAATATATAAAGAATTTTCTGCAAAGTTGATTTTTTCACCTTTACCAGAAGCTCCAATTTCTGCAAATTGCCGTTATATTGTACAAGTACATGATTTGATTCCATTGCGATTTCCCAATATAAAATCACCACTGACAAACTATTTTCGTTATGTTGTTCCCCAAGTTCTGAAACAAGCACAACATATTATTTGTAATTCCGAATCCACTGCTGCGGATATTACTAATTTTTATGGCATATCTACAAGTAAAATTACACCGATTTTACTTGCACATGATACAAATCATTTTCAACCTAATTCGAGTAAATCTAATCCAAGTAAACCATATTTTCTCTATTTAGGAAGGCAAGATAAATATAAAAATCTACATGGAGTTATACAAGCTTTTGCAGATTTAGCAAACCATCAAAACTATGAATTGTGGCTTGTCGGATCGAAAGACAAACGCTTTACACCAACTTTGGAAATACAAATATCCGAGTTAGGAATTACCAATCAAGTCAAATTCCTAGACTACGTAGCATACAGCGAATTACCCAATATTATCAGCAATGCGATCGCACTAGTATTTCCGAGTTTTTGGGAAGGATTTGGTTTCCCCGTACTCGAATCAATGGCTTGTGGAACCCCTGCAATTACCTCTAATTTATCGTCGCTACCAGAAGTTACAGGAGATGCCGCAATCCTAATTGATCCATACAAAACACCAGAAATTACCGCAGCCATGCAACAAATCGCCGAAGATAAAGAAATGCGATCGCAACTTTCTTTGCTGGGATTAAAAAGAGCAAAACAATTTAGCTGGGAAAAAACAGGATTAGCCACAGTCGAGCTATTAAAGCAATTTATTTAGGTAATTGGGAATTGGGAATTGGGAATTGGGGATTGGGAATTGGACATAGAGTATTACGGATGCCCCTTGCCCCTTGCCCCTTGCCCATTTTACGGAGTTACAACTGTTCCTCCAACTGCTCCCGAATATACCAATCCACGCTGCATATCCATTGTTAAAATCGCACCATCACGAATTAATTGCGTTGCATCTTTGACACCAACTATTACAGGAACACCTAACCGAGAAGCAATCACAGCAGCGTGACTGGTAAGACTTGCATCCTCAGTAATAATACCTGCTGCCTTACGAATTGCATCTACGAAATCGGCAGTTGTATGGGATGCAACTAATATGTCACCGTGATTAAAATTACCAACATCAAGCCCACTATGCGCCACTCGTGCCCGACCACTGACAGAACCTTGTCCAAGTCCAATACCTTGACCAAGTATCGATGTCACAACCTCAACCTTAATCAAATCAGTGGAGCCAGAAACACCTTGGAGCGTACCTGCGGTCATCACAACCAAATCCCCTTCCGACACCATTTTATTCTCCAAAGCAACATTTAATGCCGCTTGGAAAGTTTGCCCAGTGGAAGGTAATTCCAGCACCAGCAAAGGTTTAACACCCCATACCATCTGTAGCTGTCGAGCTACATTTACGTGGGGTGTAACAGCTAAAATCGGCGTTTGTGGGCGGAATTTAGAAACATTGCGCGCTGTTGCCCCTGTTTGGGTTAATGACATAATTGCAGATGCACCCAACTGTTCGGCGATTTGACCGACTGCTTGGCTAATTGCGTTGGGAATTGAAGGTCTTGTTCGTGCTTGACGGGCATGATTATTTTCTGCTGCTTCTCGTTCCATCCTTTCGGCGATACGTGCCATCGTCGCGACAGCTTCCACAGGAAAATTACCCACAGCAGTTTCATTGGAGAGCATCACTGCATCTGTACCGTCCAAGATGGCATTTGCTACGTCCGAAACTTCGGCACGGGTAGGACGGGGATTATTCACCATGCTATCGAGCATTTGGGTAGCGGTGATGATGGGGATACCCAAACGGTTGGCGGTGGCAATGAGGCGTTTTTGCAATACTGGAACATCTTCTGCGGGCAGTTCCACACCCAAGTCACCCCGTGCTACCATGACACCATCGCAGAGTGCCAAAACAGCTTCCATTTGTTCGATCGCTTCGTGTTTCTCAATTTTGGCGACTACAGGTACTTGTTTACCAGTGCTGGAAATTAATTCTTTAATTTCAATAATATCTTGGGGATTGCGGACAAATGATAATGCCACCCAATCAACACCTTGATCGAGACCAAACATTAAGTCTTCACGGTCTTTGTCAGTCATGGCTTTAACCGACAAATATACCCCAGGGAAATTGACACCTTTATTATTAGAAAGGGTACCACCAACGACGACGCGACAGTGCAAGTCACCCTTATTGCGGTCTACATCTTCAACCACCATTTCCACACGTCCATCGTCAAGCATAATTCGTGCCCCCGATGGAACTTCATCAGCTAAATAATCGTAGGTAACGCAGCTAATATCCTGGCTACCAGCAATCAGACGATTTGTGAGGGTAAAGCGATCGCCCTTTGCCACAACAATTGACCCATTTTCAAATTTGCCCAAGCGAATTTTCGGACCCTGCAAATCCTGTAAGATACCCACAGGTTGGTTAAGCTCAAACGCAGTCTGTCGAATTAGTCTAATACTACGCTGATGGTCAGCATGTGTTCCGTGGGAAAAATTTAACCGCAACGTCGTTGCACCCGCTTCAATAATAGCCTTTAGCATTTCGGGACTGCTAGTGGCAGGACCAATTGTAGCGACAATCTTGGTACGACGAATCGAATCTCTTAATTGCATAGGGAGGTTGGTTATAGGGAGCTATCTGGGAATTATCGTAAAATTGAACGGCAGTTACTGTCTGTTCCTACCGATAGTTTGATAATTGGTCTTGGGTCATGGGTAATGGACAATAGGAATGCTTACGCTTTGCGGCTTCCCTTAGGGTAGGGTAATGGGCAGTAGGCATTAAAAAAAATTAGATATTAATTAATCTTTACTTTTTACCCTATTCCCCCATACCCCATGCTCCATCCCCAATTCCTACTCGATTGGAATCATATCGTTAATTCATCTGCCGATGTACCCATAAATAAATTAATTTTGGTACATAAAACTTTATTATTCAGCAATTTGTGTCGTATATTCGTAATATTTGGTTGCGTAAAGGTTAAGGAGTTTAGAATGCTGACGGCGGAGGCACCAAAGCCATTGACTCTCCCACCAAGGGAATTATTAGCGCCTCCGGGTGGTTTTAATCCTACACTGCTAATGTTTCTGATGGCAGTGGGAATTGTGATTTTGTCTTGTTTTGGTTATTGGGTTTGGGGATGGTATGACTGGGTGTGCTTTTGCCTAAATGTTTTTGCCTTACATGTTTCCGGTACGGTAATTCATGATGCTTGTCACCAGTCTGCTCACAGTAACCGAATTTTGAATGCGGTATTAGGGCATAGCAGCGCCTTAATGCTGGCATTTGCGTTTCCAGTGTTCACCAGGGTGCATTTACAGCATCACGGGAACGTCAATGACCCTGAAAATGACCCAGACCATTATGTCTCAACTGGCGGTCCATTGTGGCTGATTGCGGTACGGTTTTTCTATCACGAAATATTTTTCTTTAAGCGGCAGTTGTGGCGTAAGTATGAATTATTGGAATGGTTCCTCAGCCGTTTGTTTGTGGCATCCATTGTCTATATTTCAATCCAGTATCACTTTTTGGGCTTTGTGATGAATTTTTGGTTTGTACCATCATTGGTAGTCGGGATTACACTGGGGTTGTTTTTCGATTACTTACCTCATCGTCCATTTGAGGAACGTAATCGTTGGAAAAATGCCCGCGTTTACGCCAGTCCGATTCTGAATATTTTAATCTTGGGACAGAATTACCATTTAATTCATCATTTATGGCCTTCGATACCTTGGTACAAGTATCAACCTACTTATTATTTGATGAAGCCACTTCTTGATGAAAAGGGTTCGCCACAATCATTAGGGTTGTTGACAAAGAAGGATTTTCTGGGGTTTTTGTACGATATTTTTCTTGGTATTCGCTTTCACCATACCCAGAAGGAAGAAGGGAAGAAAGATTAAGGAAGGATGCTGAATCAATTTTAATTTACCCGGTTTGAATTCAAGCCGGGTTTATTTTTGGTTGCTAGTTAAATTTTAGATTCTGCCAAAAGCTAAAGAAATAATTAAGAATGACAAATATTTTTTCTCTGGCGGAATAATGAAGATTATCTACTGTTCCGATAACGGAATTAAAGGAGTTTACTGAGGGATAACCGCTCCCATGCTCCCTATGAAGTAAGAAATAAATGTCTAGACTTGTCTAGGATTTATATAGCAGTTGAATAATTAACGAATGGATTCTAAAAGTACGGGTAGTCCATACTTTGGGATGTTTATTAATAGAGAATTTATGCACTTTACAATTACTGAAGTGGATATAATTTAAAGTGCGAAAAATATACTTCAACGTTGTTTGTCTAGAATTAATAAAGATTATACAAATGTTATTTTTCCTAGATTATTTTCCCCAAATAAAATCGGCTATTTTTTGATTTTTAGGCAAATTTTCATCTTCTGGTGGACTTAATAATACAGAACGATGAATGAAATTCTGGCGATTGGATTTAGCTTGTAATCGACGTTTGACACGGCTGGGAATCCCATAATCGTAAACAATGTGTCCCTGTCCAGCTAAAACAATAACTTGGGTCTTTGGGTTTGCTTTGACAAAATTAGCGATACTTTCTGCCATTGTTTCATCCCAAAGAACCTGCGCTAAGAAGAAACTCTCTAGGTTTTTACTTGTGCCTTGTCCAGCATTTTGATGTGCTTCAAAAGCTGCTAAAACCAGTTTGCGGTATTCGTCTGGGGAAGTGTGAATTTCTGAAAATGGCGGGATTAATTTGCGCTCTTCTGGTGTCAGGCTTTCCAAACCTTGACGTGAGACTTTGCGGGTAATTTCTGACGGGGTATTAATCGCCAGGATGGGTATATTATTTGCTTTGGCAAATCGGAGAATTGGTGCATATAATTCCCAAGGAAAACCCCAACGTTGTTCGTATTCAGTTTGTTTAACTAATTCTTCCTCGGTTATTTTCCCTGCCAAATAATTATTAATGGCATTTTGGGAAGGACGTTGAAACATTTCCATTGCGATTGCTATTTTCTTGTTGTTGCGATTCCCGAAGCGATCGCTTAATTCCTGAATAATCTTTAGTTGCTTTTTATGGTCTTCTGCACTGTCGTGGGTTTCCCCAAGATATATTACCTTTGCTTTTGATATTTCTGGTATGAGTTTGGCGACGCTATTAATGCATCTAGTACCAGCAAAAAGAGTTTCACAAGTCTTTGTCGCTGGTATTTGAGCATAAGCTGGTACAGTAGATAATAAATAAAGTCCTAATGATAGAGCAAAGAATCGCATCAGTTTAATTTTGTTATTGTAGAAAATCATCTTGTCCGGTATTTCCAACTAGGATACTGAGAAATTAATTATTTTGCGACTAATCTCAAAATGTACGATCCAATATGGAGAGACGCGATATATCGCGCAAACTTTGCCACGGAGATACTCCCCGTGGCAAGATTTGCGTCTCTACAAATCCAAAATTTAAAATCTAAAATCTAAAATCCAAAATCTAAAATCTAAAATCCCATGAAAGGACTGTGGTTAGAAAAGCAACAATTACAACTTCGTACTGATATTCCGATTCCTGAAATCCCTCCAGGGGAAGTGTTGATAAGGGTTTTATCGGCTGGTAAGTAATCAGACAAAATTAACTACACAAAAATATGGTCTAAAATCCTTGATTAGCGAAGGATTTATAAATAACTAATATGTAATTAATTCTGTCCAGGTACTTATTTGTAATACTGACCTGGAATTAAAACGCGGTTATTACCCCTATAAAGGAATTTTAGGGCATGAATTTGTTGGTATTGTCGAACAAGGTGACGAAAGTTTAATTAATAAGCGGGTTGTCGGTGAAATTAATGCAGCTTGCGGTTATTGTCGTTTTTGTCTCAATGGACAACCAACACATTGCGAAAACCGTAGTGTTTTAGGCATTGTCAACCGCAATGGAGCATTTGCCGATTATTTATCTTTACCGAGCAAAAACCTTCATGTCGTTCCCGATAACGTTTCTAATCAGGTTGCGACATTTACCGAACCTGTTGCAGCAGCTTTGGAAATTCAGCAGCAAATTCAAATTGATTCGTCCCAAAGCGTATTAGTTGTTGGTGATGGGAAGTTAGGACAATTAGTCGCACAAACTCTAGCGCTTACGGGTTGTGATTTGTTAGCAATTGGAAGACATAAGGAAAAACTCGCTAATCTCGAAACAAGAGGTATCAAAGTTGGCTTTGTTGATGATGTGAAAGAACGCAGCTTTGATATTGCTGTTGAATGTACTGGGAATGATACAGGCTTTGAGATTGCCCGTTCAGCTTTGCGATCGCGTGGAATACTAGTATTAAAAAGTACTTATGCTGGTAAATGAAGTCTAGATGCTTCTGCTTTAGTTGTGGATGAGATTACTTTAATTGGTTCCCGTTGCGGTCCTTTTGCCCCAGCATTAAAGTTATTAGCGGATGAAAAAATAGATGTGAAACCATTAATTAATGCCAGTTTTCCCCTTTCCGAAGGACTTGCAGCATTTGAATATGCCCAAACTCGCGGTGTGATGAAGGTTTTATTGGAAATGGGTGAGGAAAGAAAATTCGTAATTCCTAATTTCCAATCCCCAATTTAATAAAGCATGGGATTTGTTTGTGGTGAATAGTCGAGACAAGTTATCGCTTCTTCGGTGTTAGCGATTGATGGATGGACAGTACACTTTAAACGGTAATCGGTGGTGAAAAATTGACAGTTGGCACAGGGTATCTGGTGCATTTGCTTGGCTGTAGTTACACCATCACTTGCTGCTGACCATAAACTCGAAATCACGAGAAAGATTAAGCTCCAAGCTCCTATAAAACAAATTGGGGTTAAGAATGGTTGAATTAGGTTAATTAGGGTAGATATTACTGGCAACACGGTGGTTTATTTTCCTAGCTTGGATTCAGAATTACAGGTTTTGAAGAATTCGGAAGTCAAAAATCGGAATACTTACTCAAAAATAAATCTATAAGTAATATTAAATCTAATATGTCGCTCTTTAGCTTCTAGCTGCGGAGATAAATAAAAATCGTAGAAGTTATATACAATATACTGAACTCACCCCACCCCTAGAATTGTGGAGAATTTATTTTTTGGTGTTCCCTTAGTATCCTGAAATTATCCCTTTTCAAAGGGGGAAAATAAAAATCCAGTTCCCTTCCCTTTCCAAGGGAAGGGTTAGGGTAGGGTAATTTTATTGTCTACGATTTTAAAAGTTTGCATGACCGATCGCAATACCAACAACAAGCATTCCCAAAACTAGAAACGGTTGGGCACTAGCTTGATATTTTACGTCATTACCTAAGGGGTCACGCAAAAAGTACATATCTTGGAATACCATCTGGGGAATGACCATTAGCAGTAGGATGGCAGCATAAAGTTGCTGGTGGATAAAGATGAGATATGCTGCGATCGCAATTTGAAATACGTCTATCATGGTGACGCATATCCAAGCTGCTGTTTTTACCCCAAACATTACGGGTAAAGACTTTAAACCAAGTTTTGTATCACCTTCAATGCTTTTGAAGTCGTTAACAATAGCAATACCCAAACCAGCAAAGCTATAAATTACCGTCATTACAACTATTTTCCAGTCAAGTTCGCCAAATAAAGCATGTCCCGCACACCAGGGTAAAGCAATATAGCTCGAACCCAAAGCATAAGTACCTAACCAACCATTTTGTTTCAACTTGATTGGAGGTGCCGAATAGATATAGGCAATAAATACACCAAAAAGCGTCATTGCCGTAATCGTGGGAAATTCATGACCTACCCAAACATCTAAAATATAAGCCAAGCCGATACCGCTCAACATCAATACCCAAGCTTGGCTTATTACTTGGGGTAGGGAAATAGCGCCAGAAGGAATTGGACGATATGGTTCGTTAATTGCATCAATATCGCGATCATAATATTCGTTGATGGTTTGGGTGTAACCTGTTAGTAAAGGACCTGAAAGTAACATACAAGCGGCAGATTTGAGGAAATTTTCCAGCGTCCAAGTATATTCACCCGAAGAAGCTGCACCGCAAACCACACCCCAAATTAAGGGAATCCACGTAATCGGCTTCATTAATTGCAAGCGAATCTTCCAAATCGAAGTATCCCCAGTTGTCGCACCTTTCATTCCTAGCAACTGTCGGGTTTTTGCATTGCGATTATCGCTCAACGACTCCGCAGGAGTATCATCTATCGTTTTTACTTCTTCACTCGTATTTGGGTTAACTGGTGT
>NZ_NTFS01000260.1 GCF_002289455.1 Brunnivagina elsteri CCALA 953 | reverse complement strand
CTTCTACATGGATAATGGTTTCGGGTTTTAAGTAAAAATATTTATTTAAATGGGATATGGCATCTTGGGTAAACTTTTGTTTCAACCCTTCGTAATCTTCAGTTTGCCACCATTGTTTCACATCCACAAATGAAGAAGCAATAATTGTTGCTTTGCCTTCAGGAGCGCGTCCATCTCCTTGATGACTAACTGACACAAATAAGGAATTATTTTCTGCGATCGCGTACCCGCGTTGCGCTTCGCTTATCGCACCATTGGCATCATCTAAAAATTGCAGATGGGGAGGGCATTCAGCAGGGATTGCACTGGCTTCTACACCAAGATATACAACAAATGCTCCGGAGGGTGAAGTTAGCTTTTCAACGCGCTTTTTGTAACCTCGTGGGGCTTTATCACCTAATAGTTGCACTAAATTTTGAACGGTGACATTGACAACAATATGTTCGGCTGTTTCTTGCCAAACTTCACCTGTTTTCTGGTTCTTAATTGTGACAGATTTAGCTTTTCCATTCTCCAATTGAATATTTTCGACAGTATGACGCATTAATAACTTCCCCCCATCCCGTTCCAAAGCGCCCACCAAAAGGTCACTGAGAACCTGCATACTCCCTTTGAGGTGGAATAGCCCTTGGGGTGATTGGGATACTGCCAAAGCGGTTGCAGCATAGAGTAATGCTGTTTCTTCTGCACTCACCTGGGAATATAGCTTAAGTTGCAAATCTAAAAATGTCCGCAACCGATTGTCATTTTCCAAACCGTAAGCACGCAAGGCATCCCCGACTGTGGATAGTATATAGGGTACTGTAATCAAGGTCTGCGATCGCACGGCTCGGATTAACTGCCACAAGTCCCAAATATTCCTTGGTGGTAATACGGGATTCCGTCCTTGAAAATCCCAACTGGCTTTAAATAACGATGCCAGTAAACCCCAAAATGGTTCACTACCGGGAAACTGACGCTGACGCTCCTCTTGCCATTTCTCCGGGTTTCGCCAAACATTAATTGGGGTGCTTTCCCCTGGTAAGAATACCGCACATGCTGGGTCACATGGTGTCGCTTCCGGCAAATCGATTTCTAATTCGGAAAAAATACGATGGTGAATACCTCCAGGTTCTAATCCTGCCACCTGGGTTGCCCCCACGTCAAAGGTAAAGCCCTTGCGTTTGAATGTGGAAGCACAACCACCTGGTACTATGGCTTGGTCGAGAATTAACACCTCGTAACCACGATGAGCTAGTAGTGCTGCTGCTGTTAACCCACCAATTCCCGCACCGATCGCAATGATACGAGACTTGCGATCGCCCTTGGAAACACCCCGTTGCGACTCAAAATAAGTATCCCCATTATGAATATTAGAATTATTTAGCATTGTTAATATTCTTTACATTTGTTAATACTTCTCATTTTCATTTTAGAGGATATGTAAAAAAATTCTGCCAATTTTGAATTTTGTACAGACAAACCACCTCAACGTCTCTACCTAAAATTCGGAATTCTGACTTCTGACTTCCTACTTAGGTAGAATAAGAATGTACGGAAGCCGCGAAAACCCGAATGACCTCCTCAACCCTGACGAAATTGCCTCGACTCAATTCTCCTCAACTGCATCATTTACCCAACGGATTGACAATTGTGGCAGAGCAAATGCCAGTTGATGCTGTAAACCTGAATATGTGGTTAAACGTCGGTAGTTACGTAGAACCTGATGCGATTAATGGCATGGCTCATTTCCTCGAACACATGGTATTTAAAGGAACTGAGCGACTAATAAGCGGAGAGTTTGAACGCCGTATTGAAGAAAGAGGAGCAGTAACAAATGCAGGCACAAGCCAAGATTATACGCATTATTACCTAACTTGTGCCCCCAAGGACTTTGGAAAATTAGCACCATTGCAAATCGATGTTGTTTTAAATCCGAAAATTGCCGACGATGCATTTGAACGGGAACGCTTGGTGGTTCTGGAGGAAATACGTCGTAGCGAAGATAATCCCCGTCGTCGAGTATTTACAAGGTTAATGGAATTAGGGTTTGCAGATTCACCTTATCGTCGTGCTGTATTAGGGGAAGAAGCGGTAATTTCCCAACTTCAAGCGCAACAAATGAGAGATTTTCACGGGAATTGGTATAAACCTCAGTCGATGACTGCTGTGGTTGTGGGTAATTTGCCTGTGGAGGAATTAATTGGTGTAGTTACGGAAGCTTTTAATGACTATGGGGATAGTCAAGAATTGGATCAAAAATTGAATCAAAAATTAAATATCCAGTCTACATGTTTAAATCAACCAATAATTAGAAATTGTCCAGAAAACCCATTTACAGAGGTTGTTAGGCAGGAATATATTGATGAAACTTTGCAACAAGCAAGATTAATCATGCTTTGGAAAGTTCCAGGGTTAAATCAATTAAATCAAACCTATCCTTTAGATATTTTGTCAGGAATTTTAGGACATGGACGTACATCAAGATTAGTACGTGACTTGAGAGAGGAACGCGGATTAGTTTCACATATTAGTGCGAGTAATATGAACTTGCAAAATCAAGGTTTATTTTATATTTCTGCCCAATGTGCAGTCGAAAATATCCCAGATGTCGAAGCAGCAATATTACAACATATTCACACTTTACAAACAGAATTAGTCAGTGAGGCTGAAATAATTCGCATTCGCAAAAAAGTCGCAAATCGATTTATTTTTAGTAACGAAACACCGAGCGATCGCGCAGGTTTATACGGCTTTTATCAATCATTAATTGGGGATTTAGAACCCGCTTTTAATTATCCTACCCATATTCAATCACAGGATGCAGTTGACTTAATGCAAGCGGCAAAAGAATATTTGTCTCCTGAAGCTTATGGAGTAGTTGTAGTTAAACCCAATTAGAATGCAACAACAGATATTTTTAAATTGAAATTCTCCTCACTCTATAGTCAGGAGATTCTCTTTTTGCTTGTATTTTTTGACCTTTTTACCCAGGCAAATTATAATCCAAAATAAAAAATGTGGACTGAAATAGAAAAACATATCAGCCAAGTAACCAATAACCAATTTCAAATCCTACAAAAAAAGTCAGTTAGTGGTGGTTGCATTAACGAAGGTTACGCAGTTTCTGACTATGATAAGATTTACTTTGTTAAACTGAACCAAGCATCACAAATTGCCATGTTTCAAGCCGAAGCATTAGGTTTACAACAAATATTTGATACCAGGACTATCCGCGTACCAAAACCCTTGTGTAGTGGAATTGCTGAAAATTCCTGTTACCTAGTGCTGGAATGGCTAGAAATGGTTCGTGGGAATGCCAAATCTTGGGAAATGATGGGACGAAAACTAGCAGCGATGCACAAAGTCAGTAACAAAAAGGGCTTTGGTTGGTATACAAACAATACCATTGGTTCAACTCCCCAAGTAAATACCCTGACGACTGATTGGGTTGAATTTTATACTCAGTACCGGATTAAATTTCAACTCAGACGGGGTAAAAGCAAAAGTGGACGTTTTCCCCAAACTGAAGAGTTACTTACAGCGATACCTGAATTACTAGCAGGACATAAACCTAAACCATCCTTAGTTCACGGTGATTTGTGGGGAGGAAATGCAGGATTTACGGTAGAACGGGAACCTGTAATTTTTGACCCAGCGATTTATTATGGCGATCGCGAAGTTGATATTGCCATGACTGAATTATTTGGTGGATTTCCTCCAGAATTTTATCGCGGTTATAACGAAGTATTTCCCTTAGATTCTGGTTATGAATTACGCAAGAACCTGTATAATCTTTATCATGTTGTCAATCACTTTAATTTATTTGGTGGTAATTATGAATCCCAGGTAAACCAAATGATTTCTCAGCTATTGCGATAATTTATGGCATCTTAAAGATATTTTCTAAACTTTGTGAATTCTGTGTAATTACCCTTAAAATTAAGATGTATTTTGCACTTATTTTAGGACAGAATATCGTTATTGCCCAAACTAAAACTGCTGCAAAAAGCGTAAATCACTCGAATACAAACGACGAATATCATCCATTTGATGTAACACCATCGCAAACCGTTCCACACCAAAACCCGCAGCAAACCCAGTATACACTTCCGGATCGTAACCAACAGACTTCAGCACATTTGGATCTACCATCCCACAACCCATAACCTCCAACCAACGTCCATTCCACTGCAAATCCACTTCAGCACTAGGTTCAGTGAAAGGAAAATAACTAGCACGGAAACGAATTGGTAAATCGCCAAAAATTTCTTGCAAAAATACCTTAATTGTGCCCTTGAGGTCAGTAAAAGTTAAACCCTCATCAATCGCCAAAAGTTCGATTTGATGGAACACTGCCGAGTGAGTTGCATCAACCGTATCCCGACGGTAAACCCGTCCAGGAGCAACAACCCGAATCGGAGCTTCTTCAGCCTCCATGTAGCGAATTTGCACAGATGAAGTATGAGTCCGTAACAGATTCCCATCGGGTAAATAGAAGGTATCCTGCATATCACGGGCAGGGTGATCGGGAGGCGTATTCAGTGCCTCAAAGTTATAATAATCACTTTCCATTTCTGGACCCTCAGCCACCGTATAACCCATGCCGACAAAAACATCTAAAGCACGGTCAATAATACCATTCAGAGGATGAATACGACCTTGAGGACGGAAAATACCTGGCATCGTCACATCCAGGGTTTCTGACTCCAGCAGTGCCTGAATTTTGGCAGTTTCTAAAGCATTGCGTTGTTTGTCCAGACTAGTTTGCAGAGCTTCCTTAACAGTATTTGCGATCGCGCCAATTTTCGGTTTCTCCTCTGCGGGGAGTTTACCCATACTACCGAGAATCGCCGAAAGCTGACCCTTTTTACCCAGATAGCTAACCCGCAACTCCTCCAGACGCTCTAATGTGTCTGCTTGGGATATTGCCCCTTCCGCATCAGTTCGCAATGTCAAAAGTTGAACTTCTAAATCACCCAGTCCGTTACTCATAATCTCGTAAATAATATTTTTTAATTAATACAGCAGCATCTAAATCTGAATCAGTAAATTAAATTCTCTTTTATTTCTCTCTTCCTTGGCGTTCTCTGCGTCTTGGCGGTTTATCACATTGCTGAGTCTACTACATTTCGAGTCTTTCAGGTCAACCCAAAAATCAAATCTGGGCAAAATTATGTATAAGTTTTCTGTCCAATATTTTGCATTTTTGGCAAAATTCCCAAAATTTCAATTAATTTTAATAAAAACTGCCACAAAATAGACAAAATCTATAAGTATTATAATTATGCAATAGATATTTTTCTAAATCGGTTGCAATTTTTGCATACCAACTTGTCAACCAATATTTTTTGAGAAAACCGAGAGTACTAAAAACCAGATGAAACTGCTGATTAGCAACGACGATGGAGTTTCGGCTTTGGGTATCCGCACTTTAGCCAATACCCTAGCAGAAGCAGGACACGAAGTTACAGTTGTCTGTCCAGATCGAGAGCGATCGGCAACCGGACATGGGCTGACTTTGCACCAACCAATTCGCGCAGAAATAGTTGAGTCTTTATTTTATCCATCAGTAAAAGCTTGGGCTTGTGATGGTACTCCTTCCGATTGTGTCAAATTAGCTTTATGGGCTTTGCTAGATTCCCCCCCCGATTTAGTTCTATCCGGAATTAACCACGGAGCAAACCTCGGCACAGAAATACTCTACTCAGGAACAGTTTCGGCAGCAATGGAAGGTGTAATCGAAGGTATTCCCAGCATCGCTTTTAGTTTAACCAGCCACACAATTAGAGAATTTCAACCAGCAGCAAATTTTGCCAAAACCTTAGTGGGACAGTTAGCAGAGAATCCCTTACCTGAATTAATGCTCTTGAATGTGAATGTTCCTGCCGTTAAACAGGAAGAAATTGCTGGAGCGATAATTACACAGCAAGGAGTGCGTCGTTACGTAGATGTATTTGATAAACGGACAGACCCACGTGGTAAAACTTATTACTGGTTAACCGGAGAAGTACTGGAAGATATCGAACCACCAATTGGACTTAATTTACCACAAGATATACCAATCGATGTACATGTTATTCGTGATAACTATATCAGTATTACTCCTTTGCAATATAACCTTACTTACACCACAGCTTTAACTCAATTGTCGAAGTGGGAATTGAAATTTCCTCTTTATGACTAGAGATTAGCAGAAAAACCATGTCGTTTATGAAGCTTGCTTTTATTCTCATTCATCCTTCGGTAAGAACCAGCGCAAAATGACTAATACCCATTACCCAATAACCTACTAAAATATGCATTACAGCAAAAGTTAAGCAGTAAATGAGCTATAAAGCAGGAATGGTTATAAAAGTTACTTAGGGACTTCCAGAAAATAAAATCTCCAAATCAGATATTTACCAACCCTATCATACGTAAAGGTGGGGTCTCCCCACCCCTACAATATTGGAGAATTTATTTCTTGGTATTCCCTTAATTGTAATTAATTTGTCTTAATTGACATACCTCCTCGTCCTAAAGAAGCGAGGATTCCTTAACACTTCGCTGAGAGGTGCTACCGAAGTAGTCTTATCTTCTCTCCATGTTCGTTTAGAGTCTCCCAATGCCCTATGGCGACAATATCTATTGTACCAGAATCTTTGACAAAGCCGTCCGAGAAGGACGTAGCTCTGTATCCCATTATTTTGGTCAAAAATGGCTTTAGTTAATAAAATAGCCATTTATCTAGTATGAATTTCGGCAAAAGTAGGTGTTTAGTGTTACTCATGAATACACGACACTGACATTTACTTAAAGACAGCGTAAACTGTACAAAACAATTAACATTTTTTGATCGCCCACTCAGTCCAGCAAGCAACACCCATGTCTAGGATAGAGAAACAATTTAATGTGAATTTTTGGGGCGTTCGCGGCAGCATCCCCTGTCCAGGACCGAATACCGTCCGTTATGGCGGTAATACCCCTTGCGTTGAGATGCAAGTGGGCGGTAAACGCTTAGTTTTCGATGGTGGTACAGGGCTACATGTTTTGGGGCAATCCTTATTGCGTCAAATGCCAGCCGAAGCCCATATCTTTTTTACCCATTCCCATTGGGATCACATGCAGGGCTTTCCTTTCTTTACCCCAGGTTTCGTCAAAGGAAATCGTTTTAGTATTTATGGCGCGATCGCACCCGATGGTTCGACTGTAGAACAGCGTCTGAATGACCAAATGTTGCATCCAAACTTTCCAGTTCCCTTGCAAATTATGCAGGCTGACTTGAATTTTTGTGATGTCACACCAGGGGAAGCAATCAAAATTGACGATATTCTCGTGGAAAACGCACCCCTAAACCATCCTGGAGAAGCCGTAGGCTATCGAGTTAACTGGCATGGTGGGGCTGCCGTTTATGTCACCGACACCGAACATTATCCCGATCGCCTTGATGAAAATGTGTTGTGGTTAGCCCGTGACGCTGATATTCTTATCTACGATTCCACCTATTCAGATGAAGAATATCATTCTCCAAAATCACCGAAAATTGGCTGGGGACATTCAACATGGCAAGAAGCAATCAAAATTGCCAAAGCAGCCAATGTCAAAACCTTAGTCATATTTCACCACGATCCAGCACATGACGATGACTATCTAGATCAGGTTGGATTGCAGGCAAAAGAGAAATTCCCCGGAGCAATCATGGCAAAGGAAGGAATGGTGCTTCCAATCCCAGTATCTGCCCCCTTATCAGAAATAGTTCCTGTTAGCCATCTCTAAAATCCGACTACATGGGAAAATTACAGTCGGAGAGATTCGAGATTTTAGATTAGATTGGAGATTGGGAGCATTGAGCTTTTAGTCGTTATTTAGTTATTGCTTCAGCGAATGACAAATAACCACAAGCCAATATCTCAATAAACCTAAAATCCCAGAATTGACGTGCTAAATCTGTCTCCAAATGGGTGTTCCGTGTCGGTTACGAATTCGACTGAATTAGCTTTCTTCCCTGCTGCCGTTGCATTGGGCAAGTTTGACGGCTTGCATCGCGGGCATCAACGGGTAATTCAACCTATCTTAAAAGCACGAGAAACAGGGGAAGCGAAGGATTTATTAATTTCTCCGGCTTCTTCTAATTTCCCTGTGTCTGAAGGCAAGCACGTATACTCTACCGTTGTCACTTTCAACCCGCACCCACAAGAGTTTTTTAGCGGCAAACCTCGTGCTTTACTCACACCCCTTGATGAAAAAGTCCAACAATTGCGATCGCTTGGTGTTGAGCAACTAGTACTATTACCCTTCGATCGGGAATTATGTTCCCTAACACCAGAAGAATTTGTCGAAAAAATTCTGGTCGAACAGCTCCAAGCAACCCAAGTTAGCGTCGGGTATGACTTTCATTTTGGTTCCAAACGTAGCGGTACTGCCCAAGATTTACAAATTATCGCCGCCAGATATAATATTCCCGTTGCGATCGCTCCCCTGGAAACTGAAGATGGCGATTCATCATCATCCCCAGAAACCAATCCCATTAGTACCTCATTCATCCGCGAAGTTCTCGAAACTGGTGATGTCGAACGTGCCAAGCAGCTATTAGGACGAGCATACAGCCTGATTGGAACCGTCACCAAAGGTCAGCAACTTGGTAGAACCATTGGTTTCCCCACTGCGAACCTAGAGTTACCCAAAGATAAATTTTTGCCCCGTTTGGGAGTCTATGCTGTGCGTATTTACAGGGTTAGCGACACATCAGCGCAGCTAGAACCACTTGCTTTTGGGGTGATGAATATTGGCAACCGTCCCACCATTAATGGCATCAATACCATAGTTGAAGTGCATTTATTCGATTGGTCAGACGATTTATATGGGCAAAAACTCGCAGTTCAGCTAGAAAAATTTATCCGTCCCGAAACCAAATTTCCCTCCCTCGAAGCCCTCAAAAGCCAAATTCAACAGGATTGCATTACTGCCAAAGTTTTTTTCGACACATAACGTTAATTTTTCTGAGTTCCGGGAACACTGTATATAGGACCCAAAAAGTAAAGTCAGGGTACGGTCAAAAGCCGTGCCTTTATTTATGAAAGGCAGAAGGGAATAAAGCGAATAAAGCGAATAAAAAATCTTGTTTGTTACCGTTTTCTACCTCCAGCAGAACTCAATACTCGTCGGTTAAGGATTTTTTGTTCCTATTTTTGGTGTGTAGAGACGTTGCAGTGCAACGTCTCTACGGGGCTACAGTGTACACACAAGTTTGATTTCCCTTCATATCCCGGAAATCATCCCCCCTAACCCCCCTTTCCAAGGGGGGAAAATAAAAAGTCTAATTCCCTCCCCTTAGCAAGGGGAGGGTTAGGGTGGGGTTCTTTTATTTGGGGCAATTCGAGTACTTGTCTGTACACCG
>NZ_NTFS01000026.1 GCF_002289455.1 Brunnivagina elsteri CCALA 953 | reverse complement strand
TCTTCTACTTCAATATTTAAATATTTTGCTCGTAAGTCAACCAAAATACCTCTATAAATGATTTTGTTTTCTCAGAAACATGAATGAGACAATCTAAACCATATGCTGGATAAGTCTTTCAGGATTAAATCTGGACCTCCCCGGATATAGAAATGCTCTGGTTTGATTCCACATTTGCTTATCAGTTAATGATAAATTTCCCATACAACCTCAATATACGTAGCAAGATTCAAGTCAGATTCCTATATTTATGAATTATTTATAACAGAACGATAAGCTGGGAAAAAGTTAGATTTTAATAATTCTTCTACTTCAGTATTTAAATCTTTTGCTCTAGATTCGACCAAACGCATATACTTTTCTGTATCTGTAATCATACGCAAAGTCAAAAAATCATGTCTTTGACGTGAAAAGCCGGATTTAAAAGTAAACAAACTATCTTCCATCGATCCTCCGATTCCTCCTCCTATATGTAAATATTCATTTCCACGCTCTCTTCCCCAAAGACGCATATGGTGCAACAATAAATTAAAAGGAGACTGTCTAATAAAGTCATCTTTTGTTCCTCCTAAATGTGCTTGTATAATCCCGCAAGATTCAAAGAACAAACTCGCACAAATCATTTGTTCTTCAAATTCCACAATACACAAATGCAACTTTTCTTTTAAATCCAATAACCCTCGAAAATATTTATCATCAAAATAGTATGATTCATTTGCTTGGACGCGATTCATTGTCTCTTCGTAAATTGCAATAAATTCATCATAGTAATCTGCGAAGTCAACAACTCTAGCAGTGAATTCCAGACGCTTACATTTATTAATTGTACTTTGATGTCCTTTCCTGGTATGCGCCCATAACTCTGATTCTGATAAAGTTAAATCAATCGACACCGTTTGACCGTTCGGTGTAAAAATATCTTCAGGTAAACAGGCAGTTATATTTTCATTTATGATTGGATGCAGCCGAAAAAATGCTGAACAAATGCCTTTTTCTTGTAATTCTTTTTTAAAATAAACAATTGCTCTCTCTAAAAACTCTGGAGTACTAACTGCTGCTTCATTGACTAAAATACCCGGATATCCATAAGGAGATATAACATCAAAAACATCTGGTATTTGTATTTTATCGGAGATAGATTCATTACATTTGCGTAGTAAATAGGGAGCAAAAAATACCTTTTCTTCCTCACGAATTAAACAAGCTTCGGGGATTGTTTGAGTCCTAGAAGCCTCTAGACTGAAATACTGAGGCAAATGATAAACATCATGACGAATTTCGCTAAGAGTTTCAAGCCAGAGTGGGTTAGATATGTCAATTATACTAATATCCATTATTTAGATTTTATTAATTAAATTAGGTAATCAAGACAGAAATTGAAAAGTTACAGAAATCGCTGATTTTGAATAAAATAAGATAACAAAAAATTAGAGATGGTAAATTTACTAAAGAAAATTAAACTTACTGCGAGTAGGTATTTTGAACTACTTTTGCCGGACATCCATATGCTAAACAGAAAGAAGAAAGGGATTTAACGACTACCGAACCCGCACCACAAGTAGTATATTCACCAATCTGAATACCTGGGATTATCTTAGTTCCTACACCCAAGAATACACCTTCATCTAAATGAATGTTACCGCAAAGACGACATCCAGGAGCAATATGACAATAATCGCCAATCCGACAATCATGATCGATGGTTGAACCCGTATTAACTATTACATGACTCCCAACTTCTGTATCTGTATTCACAACAGAATTTGGCATAATCACAGTTCCGCAACCGACTTTCACATCACAAGCCATTTCCACTGAAGGGTGAATTGCCGTTGTAAATGAATAGCCATCTTTTTCAAGTTTTTCTGCGACACGACGACGAATTGGATTATTCCCAATTGCCACAATCCATTGACTGCGATCGCAATTAATTTCTGCAAAAACTTCTGGTGAAGATTTTTTGACGGGGATACCATGAATTAGAGTTAATCCGACTGGTGGATTATCATCAATAAAAGCTGCAACTTTCCTCCCTTGTTTGCATAAAATATCTGAAATTACTTTTGCATGTCCACCACAGCCGTATAGATAAATGTCCATTCTCATGCTCTAACTGAATTTTACTTAGATGCTAATTAGCTGAAGTTAATTTATTTATGTAAAGGATGACTTTAATTATCAGTCTTTCATAAAACTTCATAATGCACTATTATTCTAGAGCAATAAAACACCTATTTTTAGTATTTATTCAGCACAAGCTATTGTGATTCTAATTTAATTTGTCTCAAATGTAAAATCTAAAACAGCGATGATTTATATCATCGGTTTCAACCTCTTTAAGATGATTAAATTACCAATCTCATGGATTCAATTCATCTCATCTAGCTGACCATAGGATAGGAAAAACATCGGGGTCACTAAAATCAGGATTTCCATTGGGTAACTTGCGACACATTAATTCATCGGCTATTTGGACTTTTTTACCTTGCTTACTCCAAAACTCTTGGTAACGATTCTCCTCATCTTGTAAGTGAATTGCTAATGCCAAACGACGGGAATTACTGTAATTTGGCAAGCTACCATGAATTGTCCAACAATGATGAAAACTTATTTGTCCTTTTTCCAAAGTCATGGGAACCCTGACAGTTTTTCGTCCCTCACCTCGAAAATTTTGTTCCATATCATCTAAGTTATGGTTGTTGAAAAACCTAGTATCTTGGATACCCGACCATTTATGACTACCATCAAGAACCACCAAAGGTCCAATCGACTCATCGCAATTATGAAAGGGTATCCAAGTCGTGAGCAAGTTATGAGATGTACAAGTAGACCAATAAGCTTTGTCAGCGTGCCAACCTACTGCACTTTTACCATCTGGGTTTTGGGGTGGTTTATAAACTAGTTGGTCATCCAGTAAGCGAATGACTTTGGTACGGGCTAAACGAGCTGCGATCGCGCCTATAATTGGCTGCATGACTAGATTTTTCAACTCACGATTTTGCAGCGAGACAAATTCGTTGTTGCGAACTACATCATAACCATCTTCGGGCTTCCAATTAGTAAAACCAGTATCTACAGGAAGCGTGCGATCGCGTTCTCCATTGTAAAATCTTTCACTGCCTCGAATTGCTTCTTCAATAATTTCATCGGAAAGGACTTTTTTAGAGATATACCAACCATGTTCCTCGTAAAAAGCAATGTCATCTTCGGTTGGTAAAAGCGCTAACTGTTCCTCTGTTAGTTTGGTATTGACGGTACTGACCATTGACCTTTTCCACCACTTAATAAAGCACAACTATTGAGCGTGAGTGACTATCAACTACGACAAATCAATTTTCCCGTAATTGACCTTTGAATTCTTCCGATGTGGCATAACCTTCTTGGTTGATACCATCTTGTTGCAAAACCTTAAATACTGTCATTAACAAAATTTTAAAATCTAACCACAAACTCCAGTTATCGACATACCAAACATCTAGCTGAAATTTTTCTTCCCAACTGATTGTATTTCGACCTTTTACTTGGGCTAAACCCGTAATTCCAGGTAGAACATCATGACGACGTGCTTGTTCTGGAGTATAACGCTCAAGATAACTAACTATCAAAGGACGTGGACCGACAAAACTCATGTCACCTTTAAGAATATTCCACAACTGCGGTAGTTCATCTAGACTTGTTTTGCGAATGAACTGTCCGAATGGAGTCAGACGAACTTCATCAGGAAGAAAATTCCCTTGAGCATCCCGTTCATCTGTCATTGTGCGAAACTTATAAAACCTAAAAATCTGTGAACTCTGACCCGGACGAGGTTGGGTAAATACAACCGGACTACCCATGCGAAAATAAATTGCGATCGCAGTTCCAATCAGAACTGGAGAGAAAACGAGTAACGCGATCGCGGCAATTGTTCTATCGAAAAAATACTTAATAAATTTACTGTGGTTAAGTAAACTTGCACCTCTAAAGTTTCCACCAATCATACAAATATTCCTCTCTCAGTCTTCAAATAGATAAAACTGTAGACAAAAAGCAAAAGCTAACCCACTACTTTCTTTTGTATATAAGATTTCATCCTTGATTATTAACTAATAAAAACCTGGAACTTAAAAAGGGAGCATCCACTTTTGGAAGAAACATAATTCTCGTACTCCAAAAAACCTACTATACGGTTGATCTAAAAAAGTCNTAGACTTTTTTAGATCAACCGTATAGTAGGTTTTTTGGAGTACGAGAATTATGTTTCTTCCAAAAGTGGATGCTCCCCTTAAAAAATAATCCGCAGATTATTCACGATAAAAGATACGAAAATATACTTAAGCATTTATGTTCGCATTTTGGCAAAATCGTTATCAATTGAAGTTTTAAACTCTTTTATGGGTTTGTAATGTAATTGATATAAACACTTTGATTTATTACCAATTTGTTACGAACATAGCTAAATATGAGTATGAAATGGTGCCAAATTGGCACTAATTTCTACAGTCTTCAGTAAAATTTTCTGTGATTTTCCTACTTTCTTCTTTCGTTTCTAGAGAAGTCAAGAAACTACACAGATAATTATGCAGATAAAGCCTCTGTATATAATTTTTCATGAAGGTCGATCACTTGACGCAGTTCAAATGCAGCCATGCGATCACGTCCTTTTTTACCCATAATTTGCGCTTTTTGGGGATTATCTGCAATCATAGCAATGGAATCTGCTAAAGCTTGAATATCTCCCACTGGAAACAGATAACCGCAATCTTGTGTCACCAAGTCTCGAATCCCGCGAATTTCTGCACCAATTACGGGAACTTCTAGGCACAGTGATTCCATAATACTTCTAGGTAATCCTTCCCGTTCAGAAGCCAATATAGTTGCTACGGAAGCACAAATTAAAGTCGTAATATCTTTGCGAAAGCCTAAAAACTTGACTTGATTTTCCACTCCCAATTCCGAAGCAAGCTGTTGCATTGCTCCCATTAGTGGTCCAGTACCTGCAAAAGCAATACAGATATTATCTCGATTCAGTTTTGCCAATGCGTGAATAATGTCCCGGTGTCGCTTTCCTGGGTTGAATTCAGCTACTGAAAGAAACAAAGAAGTATCAGCATTTATCCCCATTTCCTGACGCACCCTTTCTACATCTGGAGTTGAAATAGCATTAGGATTATAGTATTCCGCATCTACTCCGATTCCTGGCATGTAACGAACTCTTTCGGGAGGATTTAGCCAGTAACGTTTAGCAGCTTGTTCATCATCGCGATTAATCACTACTAAATAATCATTCCAGCTACCAGCGAATTTTTCCAACGCTAGAAATAAAGAGTTTTTCAATGCTTTTCCACCGGGATGAAAGTGAAAACCATGAGCAGTGTAAATCACTCTAGTTCTAAGCTGTTTTCGTAAATTTCTGAGCGCATACCGTGTCACAAAAGCTGCCACTGGAGTATGTACATGTACGATGTCATAATGCTCTTGACGTACTACATCTTGGATGACATTAGGAGTTGTCATCAGGTTGCGTGGGTCTAGAGGATTGCGCGACCATTCTACCTCCCATACCTGGTCAAAAAGCTCTTGGCAAGTCGCACAAGTTGAAACTCCAGAAGCCATAGCATCCACCTGCCAACCTCGATTGCGGAAATGACGGGCAAATGGCAGTAGAAAACCTTTGAGAGTTGCTGGAATTGTTGTCACCATTAGGATTTTTTTCATGTTTTTACCTCTACTACCTGATGTGTGGATTGAAGTAATTCTGCTAAACCTTGACGAATACTCACTTCTGACGACCATCCCAAAGCTGTTAATGCTGTGTTGTCTGCAAGACTGTGACGAATATCTCCAGCACGAGGTTCTTTATGGATTGGTTGTAAGTCATTTGCTGTTAGCTCATTAAGGATGTTCTGAATTTCTAGTAGAGTGACAGCTTTACCCCTACCAACATTAAAAGTCTTGCCATTCGCTTCCGGGTGTTCCATAGCGAGGAGATTTGCTTTGACAACATCACTAACGTGGATAAAATCCCGACTTTGTAAGCCATCACCATAAATGATTGGTGCTAAATTTTGGCGAATGCGATCGCAGAAAATCGAAATCACCCCTGAATAGGGACTAGAAGGGTCTTGACGCAACCCAAAAACATTAAAATATCGCAAACAGACAAACTCAACACCTAAAGTTCGGGCATAAAAATGACCCATGAGTTCCGACGCTAATTTGTCAACCCCATAAGGAGTAATTGGTTGTGTTGGCATTGACTCAGTTTTTGGTAATGTTGGTTCATCACCATATACCGCAGCGCTTCCAGCAAATACTACTCGACGAACACCATGTTTTCGGGCTGCTTCCAGGACATTTAGAGTGCCACCATAGTTAATTTGACTAGTTCCGATTGGATCATTAATTGATTTAGGGACACTTGCGATTGCGGCTTCATGGAAAATATATTCACACCCCGCGACAGCAGCATCAACTGCTGTAAAATCAGCCACATCACCCTTGATTATTTCAACATTTTCAGTAGGTAGAGCAGCAATATTTTCCAGCTTTCCAGTGGAAAAATCATCCAGAATCCGAACTTTATAATCTTGCTTTACTAATGCTTCGGCAATGTGAGAACCAATAAATCCACATCCACCAGTCACCAAGATAATTTTTTCACATAATATTCTCATTGTATGTGTATCCTCTTCAAAAATGAGTTGTATCCAGAAGAAGCCTCCCAAATATTTTTATTTGCCAGACGAATAGAATATTTGGGTCGGTTCTTGAGACTTGGCTTGGGATCGGGTAGATTAAGCAGGATATCGTATTCACCAGGAGAAATATTGGCAGGAAGATGATGCCGGACATTCACAGTGGATATCTCACCTGCTTGCCAGAAGCGGGGATCGTTGCTTAAAGGTAAATGAAAAACCCGACCATTTGAACGGTTACGGAAGATTATTTCAAGTCCTCTAGGATTGTAAGGACTTGCCCAGCCATCATTGGCAATCTTGAAACTCATTGAGAACAATCCACCAAGTTTTGCATGGTTAGGAATCGACGAGTTAATCAAACGGAAGCGATATCCCAACTTTTTAGCAATGGTATCGTAGCAACCTTCCTTTTTCCAACGATTATAGGAGACCGGAGAGCCTAGATTGTAAGTTGCATTGATAGTACTCCATCGCATCTTGCGAAAAATCTCAAGCACTCGATCGCAGCTTTCATAATTCTTTGTGTAACCGTCTCCGTCTTCATCATTCTTGGATGGTTTGTCCGGTACATCCCCAGGTTCTCCACTCTGGACTACATAGCGATTATCCTGGCTCAGAAAATTCTTTATCTCTTCTGCATTGTTTCGAGAACTCCTATAAGTGCCAAAGTTCCACTCCCCACATACCAGGCAATCATCGTGCTGACCCAAACGGGCTTTTTTGCTTCCAGTAAAAGCCTCCAATACCGTAATTGGAGCGATGGGCTTCGCATTTGAGCCAAAGTACTGGAACTTAGAACGTGGAAGACGCAACGTAACCATTCGTTCTTTAGGCAGAATCTTGAGTATTTTATCTAGAATTAATCGTGACGCATTATTCATTAAATTATCTGTGTCACCAATAAGATTGTTACTAGAAGTGTGCCACTCTCCCCAGCAACCTATAAAGCCAGCATCCATAAAGGCAATCACATCTACATTTTTCTGTAGCACTTTCTTGATCTGATCGAGGTGCATCAGCACCTGCTTGAGGGACGCATCTGGACCTCCCATTGGCCAATTATAGGTGAAGCGAATAACCAACTTTACACCTGCTTTGCGGGCTGTAGTAAAATCGGTATCTAGACGATTCAAAAATTCTGGAGAAAGTGGTTTGCCCCGAAATTCGGCAATATGATAGCGAACCATTGCCAGGGACATACCCTGAGTTTGTTGTTTCTGTAGTAATGCTACTTTGAGCGGCTCGGTCCAGGCAGTGTAGGTATATTTTTTTGAGTTTTCCTGCGAAGAATTGCAGAAATCCCAAGTAATTTTGTTTGCCCACGGAGGATCGTAAGCTACGGCAAAACCCCGTTCGGGATTGGAGAATTTTTCATCACTCGGCTGATAAGTAGTAAGCATAGTTTGAGAGTTCTGAACACCGCTCGACTTATCTTGAAAGGCAGCTACTAGGACAAGTTTACATCCTCCAAACAGAATAAATTTGTACAAATACTTTAGAAGTATAGATTGGTATTTCCTCATTTTGAACTATTTCTTTTTGCACTAATTTTTAACTAACAAATACAGTATTTATTTTGTATTACTTATAACTATAGCAATCCTGAATGATTCATGAACAATAAAACCCTCGTAGAGACGTAGCAATGCTACGTCTCTACAATCCTGGTTTTTACAAATGATTTAGGATTGCTATATCCAATCCTAGCTAATGATACAAACTCCTAATTGCCTAAATTTTTACTGTTAATACTTTAGTTAATGATTGAATTCTTCCGCAGCTTTTAGTATATTTAAATACTTGCTATAAATGTTTCTAAATTTTAACTTTCAAATTAGCTTCCTTGCTACATTCAGACCAAATCTCTTGCCATTTAGATAAATCATCTTCACTCAAAGGAAAGGAACCATTACGGTGTTTAAGCAACTTAAAATTCAAACCTGTAGTAATAGCAAAAATATCTACTGAAGCTTTTACTAATTGTTCTAATACACCAAAAGCCAGTAGATAGTTTTTTTGAATCCAAGCTTGTTCCACTAACGCAATGGACAAGTTATATCTACCAATCAGACTTTTTTTCAGAGATAAATTATCAACACGATACCCAAATAAAATATCTGGTAAACAAGCAAATTTACTGTTAAAAAAAGTTCTTAGTAGTAAATCTTGGTCCTCCATTCTAATTGCTTTTGGTCTGTACTGATGAGTACGAAACCATTCTGTTTTACCCATCCATGTTGGATGTCCTAGACCTATCCCTGACCAAGGTCGAGAACATATTTCCGAGTGGGACTCTTTTAGTTTGAACTTCCCTTTAGCATTTCCATATCGATCAAAAACTATAAATTGAGTACCTAACAGATCAATTTCTGGGTTAGATTCTAAATACTCAACTTGTTTTTGTAGACGTTCAGGATAAGAAATATCATCACCATCCATGCGAGCAAAGTATTTACCATTACTTATAGCAATGGCTTGATTCAATCGGCTAGGAAGTTTCAGATTGAGCTTATCTGTAATCACTTTTATTCTTGAATCTGGAAAACTTTGAGCTATCGATAAAGTCTTATCTTGAGAACCATCATCAAGAAGAATTAATTCCCAGTTGCGATATGTCTGATTCAGAATTGATTTGATAGCAGAAATCAATGTGATTTCACAATTGAATATTGGCATTCCAATACTTACAAGTGGGTGCATAATATACTTCCAGATTTGAAAAACATACTTAGCTATAAATTTAACTAAATTATCTTTTTATAAGCGACTAAAAAGTCAAAGGTTATGGACATATTTTAGAATTGTCACAGAGGTAATTTTCTCAAAGAAGCAGTTATATTTTTCTGCACAAATAGCTGATGAAATATTAGTCCTACACCAGCCATAGTTCCAAACATTAGTAGAACCGTAGATGACTCATAACCGCAAAGCCAAATAGCCGCAAGTCTAGTTGGAATCAAAAGTGATGGTATATGGAATGAAAGCTTATCCAATAAACCCATAAACATTCCATAGACAATTAGTCCAGGTATGCACCATAAAAAACCAATGTTTAATAATAGTTCTTCAATTGCACCTACTCCAAATGCCCATAATGTATCTTCAACGGGTGTTCTAACTATATCAGAGGTAAAGGTCTGTGATGTGGAAGAACCCTTAAAAGGTGCTATTTGCCGAGGGACATAATATAATACACTGTAAACATAGCCAGCCATCGGATAAGGCATTATTTTTGATCCTAAAAACTGACTCTTCTCTAATGCCGTTGCTAAAACAGCACCCCGATAAAAATCACCAGTAATAGTTTCTGTAATCAAATCAACCATTGATGATTTAGAGTCAGCATGTTGCCATTTAAATATAGGTAATAGTAATGATACTGCAATTATTGCAATAACTAAAAAAATTCCGATTTTTGCAAGCGATATTTTTTTTCTAAACAGCACTATGATGAGAATAGGTAGTAACATATTGGTTCGTTGTCCAATAGCGCTAGTTGATAAAATACTCGCTATTACTAATCCAAAAGAAAATATTAATCCTACTTTTGTATTTGAATCTTCTTGTCTTGTATAAAAGCCAAGAAAATGTATAGGTAAGTATAGGAGAACAATTAATGCACCCCATCTTTCACCTACTTTTTCTCTCACAACCCAAATAGGCTCATTTTGTAAAAGTATACTTAAACCAGAAAAAGCAAAATAAAGTGAAATAAATATAACAACTATATAAAAAAGTGGTTTAGTAGAATTTTTAAGATGCAAATAATTATAAACTAATTTATTGCCACTCTTTTTATTAGTAAAATTAGCACCTATATGAAATAGCCAAGGAGCTAATAGTACAATAATAAATGACGCTGCCATCAAAGAATCATCACCATTAAAAAATGGTGTAAAAAATTTACTGTTATCTGTAATTCCGACTACTTCTAGTGCTAATCCAAAATCATAATATAACATTACAGAAATACTAGCAAAATGGGATGTATTAGGTATTTTTCCATCACGTGCATTTGACACAAATGGGAGAATTGAAATTACATGGGAAAATAATATAATCGCAAAAACTATTGATTTCATATATTGTTTGCTAATTTTATAGTTTTATGTATTTAAAATATAAAAATAAAAAGCAACTTAATTAGGACTTACGCATTGACAGAAAAATCAAAATAGGGGGTATGCTTTTCAGCGCTTAAAGCTTGTTTTTCTGTTCCCCATCAAGCGATAGAAACCAAGAAAGGGTAATTTATAAAAGAGTGAAACAACCTATTTACGTCAATACATAACATAGCTCTTTTGTACAGTGCGTAAGTCCTATTAATTGAATCTGAACTTTCCCCCTATGCTGATGTATTAAACGAAGCTGAAACTAATAAGTGCTATATTTTCAGCATCAACTGTCATATATACCAAAAACGGTTAAAATTTCTACTTTTTGAATATTAAAAATCCTGCTCTTAAGCCTCTCTCTGCATCGGGGAGAGGTTTGGAGAGGGGTTCCATATTTTGCTAAACTTTAAACCGTTTGAAGTATAAATATTTATTTTATTCACAACCATAAACATTTACTAATTTGATAATGCATTTTTTGATATCAAAGCTACTTTGTTTTATATAAAATAAAGCATTAGATTGATTAGTAGATGTTTTTTGATTTCGTGTTTTTAAAACTGCATCAACCCAAACATTTATTTGTTCAGTTAGGCATAACCGATGAATAAGAGGCATGACTATATCTGCTTCTTTTGGGATAACATCTGAAATAATACAAGGAAGACCAGCAGCTTGTGCTTCTACTAATACGAGTCCCAAGCCTTCATACAATGATGGAAATAAAAATACATCCATCACACCCAGCATTAATCGAAATACGTCAGACCTAGAACCAGTAAATATCACGCGGTCGCTTAATCCTAAGGTTTGGACTTGATGCTCAATATGAGAGTGAAGAGACCCGTTGCCAACTAGTAAAAGGCGCATTTTTGGTTCGCTTTTAGCAATTTCTGCTGCAATCTTTATAAGAAAATCATGATTTTTTTGCTGTTCAAATCTACCTACATGACCAATTACAAAAGCATCTTCAGGTATGCCTAACTCTGCACGAGTTTTACTAGCATCTACTTCCTCGTGAAAAGGAGTGAGGTCAATACCGTAATAAAGTAGTTGCCAGCGCTTATCATTCTTCCAATTGGAACCAAATAAATCATTCGCAGCATCTTGACTACATGCTAAACCCAAGGTAGAGTTTTGCTCAATCCAACTTTTCATTAATGCTACATACAATTTTCTTTTCCATCCTAAATTTGACTCATGGGAAGAACTATCAAGATGACTATGTACTATGCGAGTTGGTACACCTGCTTGTTTAGCTAGCCTCAAAATGTAACCACTAAAATGGTGTATGTGGCTGTGAACAACATCATACGGACCATACTCACGCAAAATCTTCTGGAAATTTTTGGCATATAGCCAAGGTTTAGATGGATGTAGACAGGGAATAACCCTACCACCTACTTCATGAATTTCCTCATCATAAGCACAGGGTTCAGTTGTGTGAACCAGAAAATCCATTTGGAAGCTTTCTCGATCAATATTTCGCAGAACATTCATCAGCCAAGTTTCTGCTCCAGCTCGATTCATCCCACCAACAACTTGGAGAATACGAATAGGTCGTTTTTTAGACAATTTCTGGCTTTGTTCCGGAATATTTATTGATTTTACGTAGTCCATGAAGAATAACTCCTAAACTGATACAAGTTTGTACAGTGGCTGAAATATTAAGCGCGATCGCACCTCCGAACAATCCATATTTTGGCAGTAACCAAAAACAAGCAACTGCTGAAATAGCTGCAACTGTGATAAATATAGGCATTTGCACTCGGAAGTACCGGGATGCGGTCATTCCATAACCGAGAAAACTACCTATATACCCAATACCTGCTGCTACCATTAGCCAAATAAATAAATCTGAATGCTCGCTATACTCAGGTCGATAAATAAGGGTGAGAATTTGACGACCACCAACAGCAGCAAATAAAATACCTCCTCCAGCTATCACTACAGCAATTGCCACGAGTTTTAAAAGTAGGTTGCGGAAAGCGATCGCATTTCCCGCAGAATAGTATTTAGCTAACCGAGGACTAGCAGATTCACCCAATGCCAAAATCACCATATTTCCCACTACCATCAGATAAGCGATCGCAGCAAAAATGCCAAGTTCATACTCACCTAAGTACCTTTCAATAAAGTAGCGGGGGATATTAGCATTCAAGGAAATCAACATCATGACAAACCCTAACGGTAGGCAAAGCCATATGAGTTTCTTCAGTGTTTTTAAATGCCAACGTGGTAAAATTCGTGACCTGTTTTTGAGCATCACCAAACCATTACGGATATCGTAGGTAATCAAAACTATTGCCCAAGCTACAACTAGTCCCCCAGTTCCCCACAAAACGCTGTGCGATAAATACACACCAGCACCTAACATCAACAGCGATAATGGACCTTTGATCATTAGTGATATTGCGATGCGATCCATACGTTCATGCTGTTGGAGTAAGCTGAAAAATATATCACTAATTGACTCAAATGCTTTTGCTAAACCAATTAATAAAATAACAATACAGGTTTCCCTTCTATATCCTGAGAACAAAGCGATAATTGCGATCGCAAAAATTCCCAAACCTGTTCCAATTAACCTTAAACCTAGATAATCACTAAATGAGTAATCTTTGTTTGCATCAGTTGCTTGGACAACTCGTAACTGGAGATTTGTAAACATTATTACTGGTGCTGTAACGGCAAGTCCTAATGTGAATTGCCCTACCATTTCTGGACTACCAAGTTTAGCAAGCACCACTAGCATTCCCCATTGGCAACCTGCATAAACAAGATTACCAATGAATGTCCAGGAGAAATTCCGACGTAGCGTTAGTGGCTTTTGCTCTTGAGTTACCATACTTACAGTGTTATGAATGTTTGTTCAAGTTTTTACTTATATACTTCGCGGGTTTACATTTGCTAGTAAATTTTTATTTTTTGGTACGGCAGAAGAATCCTTTACTGAAGCATCTGTAAATGAGCTATTACCAAAATACTTGGGCTTATACCCCGATACCAACTGCTCCAACAAAAAGACGATCGCATTCCCATCATTCTTTACCCCAGCTTGACATAATGCCTCGACTGTGATATTTAAACTTTCGGGAACCATCCGACTGGCATTCTTCACCATAAACAGCTTCTCATGCTCCGTCGGGTCATACTCTTCTCCCTCGATAAACAATTCTTCAAATAGCTTTTCTCCTGGTCGCAGTCCTGTAAATTCGATCGCAATGTCTTTATCGAGTTCATACCCAGACAAACGAATCAATTCCTCTGCCAAATCGACAATTTTCACTGGTTTACCCATGTTCATCATCAATACTTCACCTCCGCGTCCCAGTACTGCTGCTTGCAGGACTAACTGGACGGCTTCGGGAATCGTCATGAAGTAACGACAGATGTCGGGATGGGTGACGGTTATTGGACCACCTGCGGCTATTTGTTTTTTGAAGGTGGGAACGACACTTCCACGACTGCCCAGCACATTACCAAATCTGACCGCTAGATAAGATTTACCACTTTGTCTTGCTGCTTGCAATACCAACATTTCCGCAACTCTTTTGCTCGCTCCCATGACATTTGTCGGGTTCACTGCTTTGTCGGTGGAAATCATCACGAAGTGATTGACGTTGTATTGCAGTGCTAGTTCTACTACATTTTTCGTCCCGACAACATTGTTGGTGATGGCTTCCCCTGGATTCACTTCCATGAGTGGAACATGTTTGTGTGCTGCTGCGTGGAAAACGACATCCGGTTGGAATTTCCCAAAGGCATACCGAAGTCTGTCACGAAAGCGAATATCAGCAATAAATGTTAATATTCGCGGTGTCTGCCGTTGAGTTTTGTCTTCGCTTTTCAATCCCTGAACAACTTGTTCCAGTTCTTGTTGAATGTTAAAGACTGAATTTTCACCATGTCCAACTAGCATGATTTCGCTGGGATGGGATTTCAGAATTTGACGGCAGAGTTCGCTACCAATTGAACCACCTGCTCCAGTAATCAGGACTTTTTTACCTTTGAGGAATTGGGAAACACTGTGAACGTCGGTTTGAATGGGTTCACGTCGGAGTAAGTCTTCGATTCTGACATCACGAATGCTTTCTAAACGAACTTTTCCATTCAGGATTTCATGAATTCCTGGCAAGGTATTGGTTTGAATTCCTGTTTTCTGGCAAATATCGACGATATTGCGAATCACTTCTCCAGTAACTGATGGCATGGCAATGATGACTTTGCCGATGTAGTGGGTTTTGATGGCATCGGGAATGGAATTGCGATCGCCTACTACGGGAACTCCACGAATTCGAGTGTTGAATTTTTGGGGATCGTCATCAATAAAGGCTGCTGGATACATGCCAAGTTGCGGGTTACGCTGCATTTCTTGGACTAGGGAAACTCCTGCATTCCCAGCTCCGACTATTAAAACTCTTTCCCTCGGATTCAAGTGTAAACGACGCTGTTTTATTCTTTCGAGAACTCTAAAACTAAAACGGAATCCACCAATGGCAATGAATGATAGTAGTCCATCTATGAATGGTAAAGATTGGGGTAACTCATCTACAAAAAGCGGTAAAACGTATCTTAGGGTATCGAAAAAAACCACTTGAATAATCACCGCAGCAGTTGTCAGAACTGCGACGTACAATAATTCCTCAATACTTGCATAACGCCAATACCTTCTGTAGAAACCAAAACTCAAAAATACACTGATTTTGATGACTAAGAAAAGTGCAGTTGCGATCGCTAAGTCTGATAAGTAAGGTTGGATTGCAAGATTTCCATCCAGACGCAAAATTAGTGCCAGTAAAGGAGTAATCGAAAATATAATGACATCGAATACGAATAAATGACGATTTCGCAATTTCAGCAATCTGCTGGAAACAAGGTTCAGAGTTTTTTGTGCAAGCCAGTGAGAAATAAAGAATAATAGATTCATGTTCGTCTACCCCTCCTGGGTAAGCGCAAACTATCTTAATTTTGGATATTCACATCCAAAATAAGATTGTATAAAGTCAACATTAAAAGATTATTAAACAGGGAAAAATTCCTAAAAATCTATTTTTATGCATGAATTGACTATCTACCAAGAATGATAGGTAAGTGAAATTCAAATACTTGTCAACAAAAATTTTTTATAACTTGCATACCCCATTGCGAAATAATTAACTGTAGCTTGAGTGACCATTCAGCTTTAAATGCTGCTAGATGTTTTTTAGCAGTTTTAACGGGAATAGTTGTGCCAATTTGGCACTAGTTTATGCAAAATGAGAATAATCTTTAGCTTGACACTCTCCGCCCTATAAGGGCGAGGCTTTAGACCCAGTTTTTCGGTAAAATGCAATTCATTAGCAAGCAATGTAATAATAGTTACTCTATCTAACAAGCATAAGAATATAGCTTATTAGAGAATTTTGCTTGTTAATTATCCTAATTTTTGATTTAGAAGTAGCAAGCAAAATGTAGTAATTACGGCTATACTTTTGCTTCCAAAGACTTTAATAACTCAGTATTAACACCAGACTCGCGAGTGAGCGCAATTTTACCAGTACGGGCAATTTCCCTAAGACCAAATTTTTGTAACACCTGGACGATCGCAACCATTTTTCCGGGATCACCTACAACTTCGAGAGTCAACGAATCTTCGGCAACGTCTACCACACGTGCGCGGAATATTTGCGAAAGTTCGACAATTTCCGCACGATTACTGCTGCTGGCATTGACTTTGAGCAGCATTAATTCGCGTTCAACGCAAGGGATTTCGGTGATATCCTGAACTTTGAGGACATTGATCAGTTTGTACAGTTGTTTGGTGAGTTGCTCAATCACGCGATCGTCCCCAGGGACAACCATTGTAATTCGAGAAATTCCCGGTTGTTCGGCTGGTCCAACCGCAAGGCTTTCGATATTAAAGCCACGACGAGCAAATAATCCAGCAATGCGAGAAAGAACTCCCGCTTCATCTTCGACAAGTACGGAAAGGGTGTGTTTCATTGGGAGCAAACTCAGGCTAGGGCAGTTTATCTATATAATTCATTTAGAGTAAGCCACAAAATGAATGATCCTGTGTTGTCATGCTGAGGAACGTAGGCGAAAGACTTCCCGAAGGGTAGCATCTCCGCAAGATTCTTCGTTCCTCAGAATGACATTGAGCATTTCTTTCTGTGGAGTTCTCTTAAGTGCAGGCTGAAGCTGATGACGGCACTGCAATTATTTGCTTTCAGACGTTACAAAGATTAGACAATTATTGTATGTTAAGATGGGTAGGGATTTGCTTTATTTAAGAAAAAACGAGTAATTTTTTACTCGGCACTGTTTGCCAAATCTTCAGGTGTATTACAGTTAAAAAATATCGAAGTCTGGTTTGATGGTATGATTTCTACGATGTTTTGATTTAACCATTGCTGGAAAGAACGCCCTCCTTCGTTAATGAATTCGTTTAACCCTGGTAAGCTACTTCGGTGATAAAAACCGCATAGGGGTTCCCAACCTTTGGGATGGTGTGCCAGAAATGCGATCGCATCTTTTCTAACATCTACTAATTTTTCTGCCCAAGCTTGCACAATCTCTATTTTCAATTTGGGTAAGTCACAAGCTAATAATAGTACCCATTCAGTTTCTACCTGGGCAAGTCCTTGGGAAAATGCCACTAAGGGACCTTGGGTTTCCCCTAATAGTAAATCTTCGCGAATAAATATACTATTCTCTGGTAATAAATCTTGATAACGTTCTTGCCAAGGTGTGATAAAATAAACCCTGTTTGCACAAGCAGCAGCAACTTGATAAACTCCCAGCAGTAGGGGTATGCCATTTATGGGGAGCAAAGATTTATCTTGCCCCATTCGCGAACTTTTTCCCCCTACAAGAATGATTGCTGTTAGTTTGTCTTTGGTCATCGGATTTTGGATTTTAGATTCTGATTTTGAATTTTGCTTACTCCTCCGGAGAAGTAAACTAAGCGTAGCGTGTCGAAGACAAAAGTTGACCAATTATTCCTTGAGTAGCTTGCTTCTCCGAAGGGGTATTGCGAATTGGGTAGCTTTTGCTTCTCGCTCTGCGAGGAAAAGCGAATTGTTTGAATTATCCTCTGATTTGGCTTTGTTGTAGTTGTTGTAATAGCTTCTCTAAGTTATCTGGTGCAGGTAAACATTTTAACCCTTGGCAAACCAAACCAACAGTACCGTCAGGTAAATTAGACATTTCCGCAAACATCACACTCGGCAGATATTCAGATATCAGGGTATTTATTTGCGTGGTGCTGGTACGGATTAAAGTTGAATTTTTATACCAATCTAAAGCGGAAAACATACTAGGACATGCTTGGGGAGATTGGTTCATTATTCCTCGAAAGGCTTTTAATGCTTTTGTTGCTAAGTCGAGATAGTGTAAATTATCGGTTATGAGGGAAAGACGGACAAGATTTGCGATCGCAATTCCATTTGCTGAAGGTGTAGCATTATCTTGATAGCTACGTTCACGCACGATTAAGTCTTGGCTTCCATCACTAGCTGCATTGAAATATCCACCTAATTCCACACTCCAGAGATATTTATCAAACTCATTTTGGAGGGATATGGCATTTTCCAGCCAATCAATTTTTTCCCCTTCCCTATTTTCAGTGACAATTCCTGTTAATAGTGTTGCTTGGTGTAAATCTAAAAGTGCTTTGAGAAAAAAGGCATAATCTTCCGATTGCGCGAATACTGTCGCTTCTCCAGCATAATTTAATCGGTGGAAGCGTCCATTCAGAAATTGATGCTTAAGAATAAAATTTGCTGCTTTGGTGGCAAGTTCTAGATAAATCGGTTTGCGAAATACAATATATGCTCTGGCTAAACCGGAAATCATTAGACTATTCCAGGCTACAATCATTTTTGTATCGGTGACTGCGGGAATACGTCCTTGCCAATTTCTAGTTTTGGCTTCTTGGTTATTACGTGCTGGTGGAAAAGTCACGATTACATCTGGATTTACATCTGAATTTACATCTTTAATTGCACCGTAACGGACTACAAATAGTTTTTCTAAGGTTTTTTCTAAGGTTTCGCTGAGTTTTCCAGAATTCCGACGCTGCAAAACATTACTATTCTCAAAATTACCATTAACAGTGACGGTAAATTGCTGTTGTAATTCCCTTAGTTCATCTGGAGTGAGTAAATTTTCGAGTTCATTGTAATTCCAAACGTAGAAAGCACCTTCCTCTGGTTCACTCTCTTGGGAAGTTAGAAAACTATCAGCATCTTGAGATGCATAAAAATAACCTTCGGAGGCAGTCATTTCTCTTTGTAGCCATTCGACTGTCAACTCAATCCCTCGTTCAAATGCTGCTTCTCTGAATCCAGTACTCCATAAATTAGCTAAATACTCAACAATTTGCCCATTATCGTAAAGCATCTTCTCAAAATGCGGTACAGTCCAAGTTGGATCGACAGTGTACCGATGAAAACCACCAGCAACATGGTCGAATATTCCACCTAAAGCCAAATTCAACCCCCGTTGCTGACAAACCTCTTTAGCATCGGATTGGGAATCAAAATTAAATCGGGTTCCCCGAAGTGCCATTTCCCCATAGGGAATCATGGGAAAACTGTTGCCCTGGGGGTTAGGGTTAATGATTCTAGTGCTGGTTTCCCAACCTTGTATTAACAATTCTCGATCTTGTGCTTCAGTAGTACCATCAGTTTGTAAAATCGCACCTTCAAGTAAAGCTTCTAAAATGACACCTTTACGTTTTTGTAAATCTTCTTTTTCTGTATCGTAGTAATTCCGTAACGCTTCGAGAACTTGAAGAAAACCCGCACGACCATATCGAGGTTCAATGGGGAAATATGTACCCGCGTAGAATGGAACCAAATCATCGGGAGAAAGAAATACATTCAGAGGCCAGCCACCACTACCCGTCATCATCTGTAATGATTGCATATAAATGCTATCGATGTCGGGACGTTCTTCGCGATCTACTTTGATGGGGAGAAAATTGGCATTGAGATATTGTGCGATCGCACGATCAGAAAAAGCCTCACCTTCCATGACTGTACACCAATGGCAACTGGAATAACCAATGGAGAGAAATATGGGTTTATCCTGTGATTTTGCTGTGGAGAGCGCTTCATCACACCAATACCACCAATCAATCGGATTCTCGGCGTGTTTACGAAGATAGAGACTTTTTGCTGACTCTAGACGATTAGTCATGATTTTGAGGCACTTGAAAAACCCTTCTTGACCAGTGTAACCAAATCCGGCAGTTCTATCTCAAGTAAAATCAAAATTTCTACCGGATGATATAGATTTTGGACTTCGGCAGAGCTTTCAGTCGAACGATTTTGGGTTTTAGATACATTCGCTCAGTACAAGCTTTGGATTTAAGTATTCTAATCCTTAATCCTTAATCCCTAATTCCTACCAATTGGGTGATACGCTCGTTCGCTATTAGTTGCTGCGATATTCCTCCGGCACGCTGCGGGATCGAGCAAAGCAGGTACTTTAGAGCGATCGCATTCGGTTTTTCTACCAAGGATGGTAAAGCTGTACTGGGAATCGTACTATTTGAACTGACTAAAAGTAGGAGATGGAGTAAAAAAGTAATAATAGCAGCTTGTATTAATTTGTCCAACATGACTTCTCTCTCTAAGTGACGGCAGGTAAAGCAAAATTACTTGCATTGAATGCACCTCATCATGTGTAAGTACCCCTTTCGGATGATTCTATCCGGAAGACAAGAGTAAAAATGCAGACAAAATTACAATTATTCAGCTAAATTTAATTCGATTTTGGGGATTGGGCATTGGTAACTGGTTCAAAACAAAGAACAAAAGACAAAAAATAACGCAGAAAAGACACATGTTCGGTTAATTGGACAGCACAGGAGCGCCGAAATAGATAAAATGTACCTAAAATCACTAGTTTTAGCTGCATGATTCCTATCGTTATTGAACAATCGGGTCGAGGCGAACGTGCCTTTGATATTTATTCGCGGCTGTTACGCGAGCGCATTATTTTCTTGGGGCAACCGATTGATAGCAGTGTAGCTAACCTGATTGTTGCTCAACTTCTATTTTTAGATGCTGATGATCCAGGGAAAGACATCTATATGTACGTCAATTCTCCTGGTGGTTCGGTGACTGCTGGTATGGGTATTTTCGATACGATGAAATACATTCGCTCGGATGTATGTACTATTTGTACCGGACTGGCGGCAAGTATGGGTGCATTTCTCCTCAGCGCTGGCACTAAAGGTAAGCGGATGAGCCTTCCTCATTCGCGGATTATGATCCACCAACCTTTAGGCGGGGCACAGGGACAAGCAACCGATATTGAAATTCAAGCTAAAGAAATTCTCTATCACAAGCGTAGGTTGAATGAATATTTAGCCGACCATACTGGACAACCCTTTGAAAAGATAGTCGAAGATACCGAACGCGATTTCTTTATGTCTCCTGAAGAAGCTCAAGGATACGGTTTAATCGACCAAGTAATTAATCGCCACGCTGCGGGTATCCGTCCGATGGCTGTAGTTTAAAGACTTCCTCGATATCCCCGACTTCTCGAAGTCGGGGATATTGTTTGTTCTTTTTTCTCTCGATGGTACAAGACACTCATTTTATCGCGATACGCCCTTCTCGTTAAACTTTGCTTATCGCAACAATTTCGCATATACAGACATCAAATTTATAGTCAATCAGTAATATCAAGTATTTTTTTTATTAATTAGTCATTTCTATAACTTCATTTTTATCCATATACGCAATTTCTGTAACTTAAATACATAAAAATCACTTTTTATATGAAGTTATATTATTCTAATAAAATTAATTATCAATTATGGAACGCAATTAAAGCCTTTGACAATAGCAAAAAAAATGGTAACATTTTACTAACCTTAATGTGTGGGTGATTTGGGGTAGCTTATATTTTTTTGCAACCGAGCCAAATTAGAATCTCTTCAACTCAAAATTCTGCTCTCAATTTCGACCTGAACACCTAAATCATATTTTCTAGGGATTTAGTGGAATTATAGAGAATGTGACATACTCCACACACTCCCTTGCAGGTGAGTGTGGGCTTCTCAGTGACTCTTCTATGAAGACATTAACTGAGCTTTAAAGCCCTGTGCCCCAGGGTATGAGGACTTTCTGGAAGTTTGTTTGTTTTATAGGAACCGCTTTCTGCACTTAGTTGTTTAACACCTATTGAGGCAATCATACCATTTACTCAGAAGCAAAATAAATATGAGGAGTGAAAACTCAACTATCGCATTTATTTGTTCATGCTACGCATAAAAGCAATAAAGACAATGTTTCGTTTTCACCTCGCATACCCTGCGGGTAGACGCGCAAGCGGCTTCTGTAAGTAGCAAGCTACATCCCACGCTCCTAAAAGTGAGGCGTAGGGCTTCTGCTGTTTTAGCTAAACTGGATACTGGGTTTGGTAGGTGTTCCGCTAAAACCGACTCATATCTACACTGGGGGTTTAAGAGGCTTTATTTTCAATCCCAAAGATTGCCATAACCTAATTAATCTGCTCGAATTTGTCTTTGACTAATGGTTGATTCGCTAATCGTCGGGTTGGGAACTGCGAAAAAAAGAGGTTCGTAAGCTGATTCAATCATAACTGGCTGAATAACTGGCTGTGCAATTGGTGTAGGTTCCGTGACAGCATAGAATAAAGATTCGTATTGACTTAAGGCACTATCAAACGAATAATTCTCGACTGCGAATTTGCGGCTATTGTAACCAAGGGAATTGACTTTTTCTGGTGCTTTGTACAAATCCAAAATCGCATCTGCTAGTGCTTGGGGTTCTTCTGGGGGAACGACAACACCACCACCACTTTGATGAATTGCCCTTGCAGCAGTACCATTATCAGGTACTGATGCAATTAATGCTCGTCCACTAGCAAGGGCAACTTGAATTTTGGAAGGCATGTTGAAGGAAATCACATTTTTCTTTTGTACCACCAAACTTACATCCGCAGCAGCAAGCATATCAGGTAATTTTTCACGGGGTTGGAATGGTAGCAGTAATACATTATCCGCATCTTGCTCGAGACATTCCTGTTGTAAACGTTGCAAACCCTTAGCTTCTCCGACAATGACGAAGGTAATATCGGGAATATGCCGCAACTTGCTAGCTGCTTTAACTACAGTTTCCAAACCTTGGGTTAAAGCGATGTTACCCGAATACATGACGACGAATTTGCCATTGAGATTGTGGGTAGCGCGAAATTCACTTTCTTCTTTCGGTAGAGGGCGAATAAAGTTAACATCAACCCAGTTAGGAATTTTGACCATTTTACTTGCCTTAACACCTTTCTGTAGCAAATTATCAACAAATCCATCAGCAATAACGCTGATTTTGGTTGCTGTGCGGTAAGCAAACTTTTCTAGTATTTGGAAAACTTTGATTAGAACTTTGTTTTTTAGCAAACCTGTATGGATTGCGGCATCTGGAAGAATGTCTTGTAAATTGAGAATTACAGGGCAACGATTTAACCATCCCAAAACTGAAGCTGGGACGCATCCTGGTAGTGATGGCGAGGTTGTTAAAATTACATCAGGTCGCCAACCTGCGATCGCGGGGATAAAGCTAGTCGCAACAAAGCTGGCATCAAGTAAAATACGGTCGATTAAATTGGGCTGAGGACGAATCCAGACAAAACTACGCTGAATTTTGACACCATTTTTTTCTTCTGTGACAAATAATTTACCCCGATAAGCTTCGTAGATTTCACGCTGGGGGTAATTGGGCATTGCAGTGACAACCCGTACTTCGTGTCCACGTTTAACCAATCCCTCTGCTAGTTCGGTCATCAGAGGAGCGATACCGATGGGTTCGGGGTGGTAATTGTAAGAGTAAATTAAAATACGCATAAAATTTTTTACTTAAAAAAGCCCTGGTGTTGGATTTAACTGCAAAAATTTATTTCGTCTGCTTCCCCGCATTTTTAGTGCTGGTATTAATAATTTTCTCTTCAGAGTTTATTAATGTCCGTGATTTTTCATTGAAGATTGCGTAAAATTTGACTTTTCATCACTAGAGGCTCAATGCTAATTTTGATACTATTACCCACCGGATTGATGTAAGTAAAAACTCGATAAAAATATGTTAACTGTAGAAAGATATTACCCAAACTTTGAATTATTGCGATCGCATTGAGTCTCGATTCAGTATTTATAGGTAATTAGGCAATAAATTTAACTAGATACCAATATTCTTCAACTGGTGTGTCATTAGTGATAACTGCTAAAAAACAGCACATTCCAGTATCTAAAAGGTAATATTCCTTGAAAATTTTTAGGTATGACTTAGGGGCAGTAAAAATAGAAAAATCGGAAGTTTTACCACCACATCGACAAGATTTCCCAATCTCCCCAAATAAAAACCCGATTTCCTTGTTGAAATCGGGTTGGTTAGTAAATTGGTTTAGGTTATTAAAATATGGAATTTTAGATTTTCTGGCTATTCAGTTCTTTAAACAGCGCCACTATTTTTGTTAAATAAAATTGTGACGGTTTTAAAAATAAGCGTTAGGTCGTATAACAAACTCCAATTTTTCTGATACTGTAAATCTAAGCGAATTACATCCTCAAAACTGCGTATACTAGACCTACCATTGACTTGCCATTCTCCAGTCATTCCCGGTCTTACATCTAAACGTTGCCATTCTGGGACTTCATAACACGATACCTCGCTCGGTGTGGGAGGTCGAGTCCCAACCAAACTCATTTCACCTATGAGTACATTCCAAAATTGGGGTAGTTCGTCAAAACTAGTTTTCCGCAAAAATCGACCGACTCGCGTCACTCTTGGATCATTGTCGATTTTAAAAAATGCACCTTGAACTTGGTTTTGTTTTTCTAGTTCGGCTTTTTTGGCTTCCGCATCGACGCACATCGACCGGAATTTCCAAATTTTGAACTCCTTACCCATCCAGCCGCAACGGGTTTGAGCAAAGAAAATTGGTCCTGGGTTGTCGATTTGAATTGCGATCGCAATCGGAATGTATAATACAGCAGTAATCGCCAAACCAACTATGGCACCAATAATATCAATCAACCGCTTCATCCAAGATTTAACTGAAGGATGAGTATTTGGCAAAACTTCTTCTAATTGACGACTGGCTAGAGATTCCACACTCTCAGAGTATTCTATTGAAAAAACTTGGTCTAGTCCTGTAAGGTTTAATACTGCAAATACTTGAGGGGTGACATTCCGTAATATCATCTCAATCCCTTGTTCCTGAGCATTTTTTAAATTACTGACCAAAGCACCCAAGCCACTACTGTCCATAAAGATAGTATTGTCAAAGGCAATAATAATTTGTTTTAATACAGAGTTTGCCTGAAGTAATTTTTGGCAGGTTTGCTTAAAGCTTACAGCCTCAAGTACGCTCAACCTGGCGGGAATTTGAACTATTGCCGTTTCATTAAGGAATGTGACGGGGAAATCTGCCTCTGTGGGTTGGCTAGTCATGAAACCTTGCACTTTTGTTGCTCTTTTTATGTATTCTGACAAATATGGTGTTCTAGAGAATACCCTAATCTAATGTATAACCACTAACAATCAGGAATAATCACTACTTTATAAAGTTTTAGTTGAAGTTCTGGCACAGATTTTGCAAAGGGCGATTCACAATATAAAAATAAAGCCAAAATCATCCCTGCTATTGTGCCACTAAATGATAAATGCACATAGATATCATCACATGACCGAGAATACAAATGTTACACCCAATGCCCGCCTGATTGAAATCTTCTCTGGAATTCAAGGAGAAGGACTGAACGTTGGGACTCGTCAGATTTTTATTCGCTTTGCCCTGTGCGATTTACGCTGTCACTTTTGTGACAGTTCTAGTACTTGGATTGCACCCAACGAATGTAAAATTGAGCGTTCCCCCGGTTTACGTGACTTTGAAATTCACTCAAACCCAGTCTCATTATCTATGATACTCGAATGGGTAAAGCGACAAAATATACCTTGCTTACACGATAGCATTAGCTTGACTGGAGGCGAGCCACTTCTTCACGCATCCTTTTTAAAGGAATTTTTACCTCAAGTCCGTGCTGCTACTGGATTGCCGATATATTTAGAGACTGGTGGACATCGCCCCGAACAACTGATGATGGTTTTACCTTACATAGACTCGATAGGTATGGATTTCAAGCTTAATAGCGTCAGTGGCGAAAAACGCTTTTCTGAACATGCTCGATTTCTTCAACTATGTAACGAATCACAAGTAGAGACTTTTGTCAAGATAATTATTTCCGATCGCACTGATTCTATGGAGTTGGAACGTGTTGCTGAGTTGCTAGCTAACGTAAATCCGCAAATTCCCGTCTTTTTGCAGCCTGTAACGCCATTAGGTGAATCCGCGCAAATCGTAGATGCACCGATTGTACTGGCTCCTTCCCCCGACCAGGTGTTGATATGGCAGGGAATGATGAAGCGTTTGGTTAAACAAGTGCGTGTAGTACCCCAAACTCATAAAATGTTAAATCAGTTGTAGTTATGATTCCACAGATATTAATAGAGAATATGTATATAATCTAGACGTTATCTATTGGAGTTATGGCAATCCAGCCTGATTAGCTAAGAGTAAGCTGATTTGATTGTAGAGACATTCTGTGTAAGTCTCTACAACGTTTATAGTTTTTTAAATACTACAGATAATACAAAGACGACAGGAGTCAGGAGTCAGGAGTCAGAATTTAGGAATCAGGGGTCAGAATTTAGGAATCAGAAGTAAGAATCTTTTAATTCCTAATCTCCGGTTCCTAATACTTAAAAACTTTCATCCAAATTTTTTGAGGATGATGATTTATTACCTCGTACTTTATTGGCGCTGCGTTTGAGTGCGGAAAGACGAGCTTCATATTTAGAACGTTGACGCTTGCCAGGAGTAGAGTCAATCAAGGTTTTGAGAGCGCTACCCAAGCTTTTGTAAGCATTGGGAAGACTGTAGCCAAAACGTTGTGCAAGTGCGATCGCCTTTTCATCAGCTTCGATTAATTCGCGAGCGACTTTTTCGCCACTATTTTTTTGATAAAGTCGCCAACCGGAAACACCGCACAAAGCCATAGCCAGTATTAACAATAGACCATCTTGAACCCAAAGTTCCCCGACAGCGCCACCCAAGCCAATGGCAAGTGCAGCCATTTCCCAACCATCTTTGGGAATAGTGTCATTTTGAACACGAGCAACATCATGCCAGAAAAGCAGATTGCGCTGGTCGATAGCGAGGGTATCCCATTTCACCAAGTCAATTTGAATTTCTACTTGGTCTTTACCGATTTCCTCGCAACGGATTAGGGCAGGATTGACTTCCGTCGTTCCTTCTACCGTTACCCAGCTCTGCAATTCTGGGGGTAATAAACCTTTTAATCGCCGTAATTCACTCATTTCTGCTTTGGCAGAGGAGGTTGCATAGGATGCCATATATCCAGCCCCAGAAAACAATCAGTATAGTTAGGGTATCACTTTGGAGTATAGCGATTTTATAAACAATTCGGCTCAGTCGTGAGGAAAACTTCCGTGTTTTTTCCGAGCTTCCATTGCTTTTTCCAAAAGGTCAAGTAAACCAGGAGTTCTCCAAAGGAAACTCAATTATGGCACGAATCTCGCCGTCAGATGGGTCGTACTTATGCCTCGTTACAACTTACATCTCGTTAAACTTCGCTCGAATTGTTTCGATACGTTTGCGATTCACTCCCAAATCGCTTTGTCCTAAGCGGGAAGCTGAACGAAGGTGGATAGTATTGGAATTGCCGCTTGGTTTCGCGCCAAAATTCCACATCATCAACGTATCCCATCAAGGCGCTTTTAAATTCAGCGTGGAGATAATCAGCGCTTTGGTTAATAATTTTTGTTCTGGGTAAGGATTCAATTATACTTTTGAGATTTGCGATCGCTATCTCTGGAATAGAACTGTAGGTTAGCTTGTCTTGTCTATTTTAACTTCCAGCATCAAAGTTACCGAGTAATTTTACTTAACTGCTATTTATAGTTATTTTCTCCCTGAATCAGATTAATTTAAACTAAACAGCCTTTTATATAAGTGCAAATACTGAAGTCTAATAGATAAATTCAATGCAAAATTAAAGTTGAGTTTAAGCAGTGCGATCGCTTAGTCAGCGTCATGCTTTTTATAAATAGCAAGAAGAGTAGAAAAGAGTTCTTTCTACTTGTTTTTGTTATTGAATTTTAAGTGTATATCTACTTTTTTTTGAATAAATTGACAAGCAAGGATAAAATCAAATCTCGATTTGTATCAACAGCGTTTATTTTGGTCGAGTTTATTTAGCATTATTAGTTTTCCTATTTTAGCCTTAGCTTGGTTTGCGATTCTCGGTTTAGTCAGATGGTATATCAAACAGCGTAGAAGTGCAGAAAAAGCATTACAATCTGCCAAAATTCAATTAGAAGAAGCAAATGAGTCTTTAGAATTTAAAGTACAAGAACGCACAATGCAATTAAGAGAAGCAAATACCCAAATTATTGCTTTAAATGATTCTTTAAAAGATGATAATGTAAGGATGAAGTCAGAGTTGAATGTTACACGTCAAATTCAGCAAAAGATTCTACCGAAAAAAGAAGAGCTTTTACAAATAGAAAGTCTAGATATTGCTGGTTTTATGCAACCTGCTAGTGAAATTGGTGGCGATTATTATGATATTATTTCCTCCAATGGACGAGTTAAAATTGGGATTGGTGATGTAACGGGACATGGTTTAGAAAGTGGGATGTTGATGTTGATGGCACAAACATCTATACGTACTTTACTAGAAAATAATGAAACCGATCCGCAAAAGTTTTTAAATACTTTGAATCAAACAATTTATCATAATGTAAAACGAATGGAGTCGGATAAAAATATGACTCTTTGTTTGTTGGATTATGAAAATGGTAGGGTAAGAATTTCTGGACAGCACGAAGAAATACTGATAATTCGTCGTGGAGGTATGGTACAAAAAATTGACACGATGGAGTTAGGATTTCCCATTGGATTAGAGGAAGAAATTAGTCATTTTGTTGCTTATGCGGATTTACAGTTGTTACCTGGGGATGTAATTGTACTTTATACAGATGGAATTACAGAAGCTGAAAATGCTAATGGTGAATTTTATGGACTTAAGCGTTTAACCCAGTTAGCTAAAGATAATTGGCAAAAATCAGCAGAAGAAATTAAGCAAGCTGTAATTGATGACTTGTGGCAATATATTGGCGATCGCAATCTTTTAGATGATATTACTTTGGTTGTCTTAAAACAAAAATCTATGCCTACAGTTACAGACTTTGCTAATGATTTGGCTCTCTGTTAATCTAATACATCGGCACTAGGCAAAAGCTATTATCAAGCTTTCTTAGGTTTAATAATGGTATGTTTATTTGTGCTTTGAATTAGTTTTAGTATAGTCTACACTGCATATCTCCGACTTCAGAAGTTGGGGATATTATATTTATTTTGGCAATTTGCGCTATTTTAGGGAAATTTTGGGAAATATAGATTAAACCCATGATTTATAGCTAAATTCGTGATTTCAGACATTTGCTTGGAAAAAATTAGTATTTTTGACTAATCAATGCTGAAACCAGGATTTGGTTCTAGCTATACAAATAGGCAAGAATATGGCTCAATTTACTAATCCTTTATCGCAGAAACTATTTACTAAAAGTAAATATCGGACAATTTTGCTTTCTGCTGCATTATTTCTCACCTTTGATTTAGGTGTGTTATTACCTAACTTCTTAATCTCCACTAATTTAAAACAAGATGCTATCAGTATTAACCTTGCTGGTAGACAGCGTATGCTCTCGCAAAGAATGACAAAGGCATTATTACAGGTAAAAGTAGCCAAGGAAGTGCAGAAAGAACTAGATACATCGCAACAGGAATTAAAGAAAGCTTCTCAACTATTTGATGATACTTTAACAGGATTTGAACAAGGAAAAATGGTTCCTGGTGGAGATAGTAAACCTGTTTTTCTTGATGCTGTAGAAACAGCTAAATCTCAAGGAATAATTGTCAAAGCGAAAGAAATTTGGATACCTTACAAAAGCAAAATTCAGGCAATTATCTTTGCTGGGGATAACCTTGAAATAGATGTTTTACAAGATGCGATCGCATATGCTGAGGAAAATAATCTCAAGCTGTTGGATTTGATGAACCAACTCACTACCGAGGAGCAACAAGTCGCTGATAATAAAGCTAATACTCTACAACTTATCCAAACTATAGGATTAGGGGGTAGATGAGCAATCGTACAGAAAGTTACGCTAAGGCTGAAAACCTT
>NZ_NTFS01000259.1 GCF_002289455.1 Brunnivagina elsteri CCALA 953 | reverse complement strand
GCTACGGGAACAGGGTTCAAGTATTTACATGTTTCTTCCAGGGGACGTTTTAATTGTTTGCGAATCAAAACCTCAACTTCCGACCAATCAACCGGGGGAACCTCATCTTGGAGAGTTGACAATTCCTCAATGTAAGCACTACTAAGAATATCCGGACGGGTGGAGAGTAGTTGACCGAGTTTAATATAAACAGGTCCCAGGTCGATAAAAATCTTTTTAAGAACTGCTGGAGTTGGTAACTGGGGGTCTTCTGGTTTCCCACCTGTCAACAATTTTCGCATATAACCCCAACCATTACGGAAGAGGACTTCAATAATTTCGCGTTGACGGGGAACCGTTTGGGTGAGGAACATGAAGTAGAGATGACCCGGTGGGTCGTCTATATTGGTGGATATTATTCGATATTATTGGATATTATTGGATATCTATTTTAGATATTTATCTTAGATATTTATTTGAGCAGAGACGAAGAAAGTGAGTCGTCTCTACAAGAATGGGAAATTAAGAATAAAAATAAGTCCAATGTAATTGTTTGTTTATAGTCGTGCCTTGGTCAATTAGTCTAGTTATACTAGAGATATGTAATTTTCTCCTCTGTCGAGAGTTTTATTTCAGGTTATTGGCTGAGGCTGAGTAAAGACGAGTAATAAACTAATTAGGGCTAGCATAAGCTAGGAAAGCTAATCTTTCATCTTGATTAAACTCAGCACACAGCAATTTTAACTCAGCACCAGCTACAGTAACTCTTTAAATCTGGAATCGCCTTGAATAATTTTCAGAACTTCCTTAATTTCTTGGGTGCGGTCTTTTTTAACAACCAGGGTGACATTGCGATCGCGAACAATCACAACATCATCCATACCGATAGTAACAATTACATCATCTTCATTGCTGGCATAAACTATTGCCCCCTTTGTATCTAACCCTACATGGGTTCCCAGTTCGACATTTGGTGAATCTGCTGTTTTTAACAAACGTTCGATCGCATTCCAATCCCCCAAATCATCCCAACCAAATTCTACAGGTAAGACGTATGCTAAATCTGTCTTTTCCATGAGAGCGTAGTCTATACTTTTCTTAGGCAGTTGGGGGTAAATCCCAGCGCCATTTTGCTCCAGAGGTTCGATAATTTCCGGAGCATGAATACGCAGTTCTTTAAGAACAACACCCGCCCTAAAAACAAACATACCGCTGTTCCAGCTAAAGCGACCCGTAGATAAAAAAGTCTCCGCAGTCTCTCGATTAGGCTTTTCAGTAAAGCGGTTGACATGGTAAGCTGGCAAGTCGTTAAAGATACCCATCTTTTCACCTTGCTCGATATAGCCGTAGCCCGTAGAAGGGAACGTCGGCTTGATTCCCAGCGTCACGATCGCATCTGTGGTTGCTGCAAGTTGGGAAGCTGCGTTTAATGTATGTGCAAAAACCTTTTGGTCGGCAATCCAATGATCTGCTGGAAAAAAGCCAATAATTGCATCGTCTCCATAACGCTTCTGAATTTCTAAACTAGTCCAGGCAACAGCAGCAGCCGTATCCCTTCCCTGGAGTTCAACAAGTAAGTTATTTGATGGCAATTCAGGTAGCTGTTCCCGCACACCTTGTGCTATCAAACTAGAAGTAATTACCCACAAGTTATCCCAACCATTTGCTAAATCGAGCAGTCGGTCAGCAGTAGCTTGTAGGAGGCTTCTATCAGTACCATCGAGGCATAAAAATTGCTTCGGTCGGTTCAGACGGCTTAGGGGCCAAAAACGCTCACCTTTACCACCAGCAAGGATTACAGGAAAAAATACATTGCTCATATTGCCTAACAAACCTAATAAATTTAAAACATTATAAAGATTTTGCACGAAGCAAACTTCTTTAGTTTACTGCTAGCTTTACCAGTAGCAAGTTTTCTACCTTGCATTAACATTACCTGTAGGCAGAAATTCACAATTGTTACTGAGTAAACATGCATACTGAAAAAGTTTGCGAGGGTTATACCTGTTGAAGAAAGTGGTGTTGGTTGAGTGGGGAGATAATAGTGGTTAAACAAGTAGGACGACAAGAAGATTGGTTGGAAAATCAAGATTTACGGGTTAATTCTGAACAAACTCAGGATGGAACGACGGCAACGTACCCAGAAGATGTTTCCCGTAAATCCTATGGAACAGTGGGCTCTATCCCTAGTCAGCTTTATCAACGGTTGGGTTTACCTATACCACGCTGGTTGTTTTGGATACTGACAATTTCTGTCGGGGTGACACTATCGGGATTGATGGTATCGGCTCTAGCACTGTGGACTCCTTTATGGAGTACGGTTGATAGAAGCGATGAGGAATTGCAATGGTCGGGTAAAGAGGCAGAAAAAACCTTATTGCCTGCGGATGTATGGAGCAATATTTCTGAATATAAGCTTACCCGTCCAATGAATATTTTGGTGATGGGAATCGAACCCGTAGCAAATAGTATTGATGGTTCCCCAGAAAGTTTTTCGGGAAAAAGCGACACAATGCTATTAATTCGCCTAAATCCCGAAGAAAAAGCAATAAGGGTGTTGTCGATTCCCAGAGATACGATGATTGCAATTCCCGAAAAGGGATTAAATAAGGTTTCCGATGCCAATTCCCAAGGTGGTCCTGTTTTGGCTGCGCGGGTACTTAGCCGAACTTTAAATAATACTCCCATTGACCGCTATATTCGTATCTCACCTAGTGGTTTGCGCCAGTTAGTCGATCAATTAGGTGGGGTTGAGGTATTTGTCCCCCAATCGGCAGAAAATAAAGATGGTTCCCAGCAAAAGTCTACCAATTTAGTTAAAGGTTGGCAGAATTTGAATGGGCAACAAGCGGAGGAATTTGTCCGTTTTCAGGAGGTAAATGGCGGCGATTTACCCCGTGTACAGCGTCAGCAAGCTTTGTTGAAAGCTTTACGGGAAAGGCTTTTGAGTCCGACTGTGACTCCCAGATTGCCGCAGTTAATTCGCGTGATGCGAAAATACTTTGATACCAACCTGAAAGTTGAAGAAATGATGGCTCTTGTCAATTTTTCTTCTAATGTGGAGCGGGATAATTTCCAAATGACGATGTTACCGGGTGTTTTTAGCCGTTTAAGTGCTGACCCTAACAGTTATTGGATTGATTTAACCGGACAAGTTAAATTATTAAATGATTATACAGGTGTAACTATTGCGGGAATGCAACCCAAAGTGATTCCTTTAGGGAATTTGAAAATAGCTATACAAAATACTTCAGGGCAACCAGGATTAAGCGAAAAGATGCTGACTACCTTGAAACAGAAGGGTTTTGGCAAAGCGTATTTGGTTGCCAATGGCTCGGATATACAACGCGATACCCAAATTATCGTTCAGAAAGGCGATCGCACTTTGGGGGAACAGGTTCAAAAAGCTCTGGGTATCGGTCAAGTTGAGGTTGCTGCTACTGGAGAAATCGAATCTGATATTACAATCCGTCTTGGTAAGGATTGGAAGTAGGTTTATTTTTGGGACATTGGAATTGGGGGGTAGGAAGTAATTTCTACTCTCTATTTTTATGTCATTTTAATATGGGTTCTGGAATTTATGGAACCGCCAAGTCGCCAAGTCGCCAAGAAGAGAAGAAGAGAAGAAATAAAGCTGTGCGATCGCATATCGTGTATTTTTGTAAAACTTTACCTCGCACCATTTAAAATAGGTATTTGCGATGAGATTTGATACGAGAAGTTATGAAAATTATTTTACGTGGAATTGGTAGTTTGATTGGGATTTTGGCAGTTGCTTGTTTGTTGGTGATATTTAATACTAATTTTGCCTTGGCTCAAATTAATACTATTAATTACAATAATGCTAGTTTAGAAGGTCGTGATTTTTCCAATACTGATTTAAAGGGTGTAAATTTTGTGGCGGCGGAAATGCGAGGTACTAATTTCAAAAACGCCAATTTAACTAATACTATGTTCACTAAAGGGGTGATGTTGAAGGCAAACCTAGAAGGGGCAAACCTGACGGGAGCTTTAGTGGATCGGGTATCACTAGATGAAGCAAACCTGAGAAATACCAATTTTACGGGGGCAACGTTAACCCGGAGTCGTTTATTTGATGCTGATATTACTGGTGCTGATTTTACCGATGCAATCATTGACCGATATCAGGTGTCATTGATGTGCGATCGCGCTGATGGTGTGAATCCGGTTACTGGGGTATCAACTCGCGATAGTTTGGGATGTCGGTAGGAGGAAGAAGGCAGAAGGCAGAAAAATAAAATATTAGGACTGTTTGTGAAAATTAGCCTGACAGCGAACCATTTTTCAGGTTAAATGTTCAGAAGATACTCCCTGTCAGTAATTGTCGGATTACATACATTGTGACCAAAGAAGAATCAAAAGTTACTCGCTCCCTGGTAAGTATTGCCGGGATTGTCGCTGCTGCGACTTTAATTAGTAAGGTGATGGGTTTAGTGCGGCAATCAGCGATGGGTGCTGCATTTAGTACTGGTGCAGTGGCTGAGGCTTATAATTTTGCCTATGTGATTCCCGGATTTTTGCTGATTTTACTTGGTGGAGTTAATGGTCCATTTTATAGTGCGATCGTTAGCGTTTTGTCGAAGCGCAAAAAGGAAGAAGCTGCACCATTAGTTGAGACAATGACGACATTGGTTGGTGGAGTACTTTTAATTGTCTCGATATTACTGATATTTTTTGCCCCAACATTATTAGATTTAACCACACCAGGATTAAATCAACGGGCTGATGGTGCTGTGATTCGTGCGATCGCAGTTCAACAGCTACAAATTATGGCTCCAATGGCTCTGTTTTCGGGATTGATTGGGATTGGTTTTGGAACTCTCAATGTTGCTAACCAATTTTGGTTACCTTCGATTAGTCCATTACTTTCTAGCATTACTGTTGTAATTGCGATGGGGGTTCTTTGGGTACAACTGGGTAGTAATATTTTCTCTGCGAATAATGCCATGTATTGCGGTGCGGTATTGGCTGGGGGTACACTGGCAGGTGCGGTACTGCAATGGATTGTCCAGGTAATTGCCCAATCTCGCATTGGCATGGGTTCGTTTCGTCTCCGCTTCAATTTTAATGATCCTGGTGTACGGGAAATTATGAGTATTATGCTACCTGCGACTTTTTCGTCGGGTATGCTCTACATTAATTGGCAGGTAAATTCCATATTTGCTTCCTATATCGAAGGTGCTGCTCCAGCTTTAAATTACGCCAATTTGCTGGTACAAACTCCTTTGGGGGTAATTTCCAGTATTGTTTTAGTTCCCCTACTGCCCATATTCTCCCAACTGACTGAACCGAATAACTGGGGACAATTAAAGCAACGTATTCGCCAAGGATTGGTACTATCAGCGTTTACAATGTTGCCGTTAGGTGCGTTCATGATTGCCCTCTCCCAGCCAATTGTCCAGCTTGTATATAAGCGGGGTGCGTTCGACCAAAAAGCATCCGATTTGGTCGCGTCGCTGCTAATTGCCTACGGTGTGGGGATGTTTGGTTATCTGGCACGGGATGTGTTGGTGCGGGTATTTTATGCTTTGGGTGATGGGAATACACCTTTCCGTGTCAGCTTGTTTAATATTTTTCTGAATATTTTTCTCGATTTGATTTTTATTAAACCTTTTGGCGCTCCTGGTTTAGTATTAGCAACGGTGGGAGTTAATATTAGTTCCACATTAATGCTGATATTTCTACTCAATCGTCGGTTAAATGGATTACCTCTATTGGCATGGAGTTTCCCGATTATGGGGTTAACTGCGGCAAGTATTGCAGGTGGATTTTCTAGTTTTGCAGTGTTGCAAGTAGTCGAGAAATTTTTAGGGGAAGCAAAAAATCCATTAACTTTGTTGTTGGAATTTTCAATTTCCGGATTAGTAGGGTTAATAGTGTTTGGTGCGATCGCATCAATGATGAAGTTACCGGAAGTCGATAATTTTGTCGTGAAAATGCGGAAGAAATTTCTTAAAAAGTAGTTATTTATATCGATATGCAATTCCCAAATCCCAAGTGTCGGTTCGTGGTGCAGCATTGTTTGGTGGTGATTCAACAGCATTGATACCAACTGTAACTTTTGATGCTCCAATTGCGAAAAATACTAACGTTTATGTTGGTGGTGGTTATGCTTTCCAAACCAATGAAGGATATGCTAGCCAATTAGGTAATAAAAATGCTCCAGTTGTCACCTTAGGTGCAGAATCTCTAGCTAAAAATGTTGTAGTTTACAGTGATGCTAAGTGGGGTATTGACGCTTACAAAAATAGCTCTGCTGATGCTGTGAGCTTACAAACTGGTGTCGGTTATAGCTTCTAATTTAAGTTCAACTAATCACCTAATTGTAGTAGAGACGTGAGCGATCGCGTCTCTATTGCTGTTTGATAGAGGGGTTCTAATACGGTTCGGTTAAGGTTTTTTCGTCATAATTTTGGGCATGTATAGCCTATTCCCCATTCCCTAACACAGCTTCACAATATCTGATGAGAGTGGTAATGCGATCGCATATAGTTTTTAACCTAGTTTCAATAGTCGCAGGTTGACTAGCACCAGCCAAGAAACTGACATCAACCCCCAAAAGCCGCAGTTGCTTGCTGATTTCGGTGCGAAACATCTGTTCTCGCGACTCTTCGTTAGCCAAAGGCACAATCTCTTCTTGAAAAAATTGTTGTAATAATACTTGACGCTGCCGAATTTCAGCTACAGTTAATTGACTAGCAGCATCATGACGCAAATCTTGAAGTAACGCCGCAAATGTATGATATTTATCTTGATTTAGAGACATCCAATGGTTATTGAGATACTATTAGTGACAAGAAAATTTTTCTTCCACAATTATTTCCTTAATTTTCCCCCAGATTGGATGCCTCAAAAATTAATTTTGGGGCAGAATTTCTTATTTATCAGGTGGTAAAACTATGATCCCCGATTCTCATACTGAATAATTGACTTTTTAGCCCTAATAATATACCCGAAAAGCGTTCCTACTTGTTCTTAAAGGTAGAGACGCAACTCATTATATTTATCCATCATAAGGAAGCCATATCCCCCTGCTTCCAGCATCTATCCAAATCCACCAATTTCCGTAAACCCAATTGTATGAGTGGCTTGTTAGTTAATACCCCAGTCGATATTACCCTTCCGGATTGGCTTCAAGATTGTTTAAAAAAGAGCTTATCCGCATCAAACCCAGAATCAGAAGAAGCTCGAAGGACATGCGATACAGAGTTAATCTGTATTGCATTTAGATTTGCTTACGAATTGCACCAAGGACAATACCGCAAATCGGGGGAACCTTATATTTGCCATCCGGTTGCAGTCGCCGGTTTATTGCGCGACCTGGGGGGTAGTGCTGCTATGATAGCAGCTGGATTTCTTCATGATGTAGTAGAGGATACAGAAGTTACAATTGAGGAAATTGAACAGCGATTTGGTGCGGAAGTTCGATGTTTGGTTGAAGGTGTAACTAAGCTTTCAAAGATTAATTTTAAAAGTAAAACAGAGGGGCAAGCGGAAAACTTTCGACGCATGTTTTTGTCGATGGCAAAAGATATTCGTGTCATCGTTGTCAAATTAGCCGATCGCCTGCATAATATGCGGACAATGGAGGTAATGTCGGAAGAAAGCCGTAGACGTAATGCTTTAGAAACAAGGGATATATTTGCTCCCCTTGCCAACCGCTTAGGGATTTGGCGTTTTAAATGGGAATTAGAAGATTTAGCTTTTAAATATTTAGAACCAGATGCTTTCCGCGAAATTCAACAGCACGTTGCTGAGAAGCGTGTTGCCAGGGTTGATCGATTGAAGAAAGTTTCCGATGATTTGCGATCGCGTTTGGTAGAAGCGGGGATTCAATGTACTGATATTAGTGGTAGACCGAAGCATCTGTACAGTATTTATCAAAAGATGCAGCATCAAAATAAAGAATTTAATGAAATCTATGATTTAGCCGCATTACGAATTATTGTTAATACTAACGAAGAATGTTATCGAGCTTTAGCGGTGGTTCACGATGCCTTCCGTCCCATTCCCGGACGTTTTAAAGACTACATCGGTTTACCAAAACCTAACCGCTATCAATCTTTACATACAGGCATCATCAGTTCTTGGGGAAAACCTCTGGAAGTACAAATTCGCACGCTGGAAATGCATCGCATCGCTGAGTACGGGATTGCTGCACATTGGAAATATAAAGAAACTGGTGGTTCAACAGGTACTATCACCACATCCGATGAGAAGTTTACATGGTTACGACAGTTACTCGAATGGCAATATGACCTCAAAGATGCTCAAGAATACCTAGATAGCATCAAAAATAATCTGTTCGAGGATGATATTTACGTCTTTACCCCCAAAGGTGATGTCATCCCCTTAAATCCCGGTTCCACAAGCGTCGATTTTGCTTACCGTATCCATTCGGAAGTGGGAAACCATTGTGCGGGGGCAAGGGTAAATGGTAAGATGGTTCCGCTTTCGACAAGGTTACAAAACGGCGATATTGTCGTCATCATGACCCAAAAAAACAGCCATCCCAGCTTAGATTGGTTAAACTTTGTCGCCACATCCGCAGCAAAAAACAAAATTAAACAATGGTATAAGCGATCGCGACGGGAAGAAAACATTGCCCGTGGAAGGGAATTGTTAGAGAAGGAATTGGGTAAAAGTGGTTTGGAAGGTATTCTCAAATCTGAACCCATGCAAACAGTTGCCGAAAAGTGTAATTACCAGAATCCAGAAGATTTAGTCGCGGCTTTAGGTTACGGTGAAATCAACCTAAATTTAATCTTAAATCGCTGGCGAGAAATAGTTAAGGCACAAGAACTTAAGGGACAAGAACAAGCAGTAGTCGTTGCCATAACTAGCCTACCCCCATCCACACCCAAAGCCCGCGATATAGTGCCCCCATCGAGCCGTATCAGCGATTCCCCGATTGTTGGCATTGAAGGTATGCTGTATCACCTCGCTGGCTGTTGTACGCCGATACCTGGAGAACAAATCACTGGTGTGGTGACAAGAGGTCGAGGCATTACAATCCATCGTCAAGGTTGTGGTAACTTGGATAGCATTGATTGCGATCGCTTAATTCCCGTCCGATGGAATGGTGCAATTGAACAAAATGGTCGTCCGCAGACATACTCAATTAATGTGCAAATAGAAGCACTCGATCGAGTTGGTGTACTGAAAGATATTCTCTCAAGACTCAGCGACCAATGTATTAATGTGCGACATGCTAGCGTAAAAACGGCGACTAACCAGCCAGCCTTGATTGATTTGGGGATTGAAATTCGCGATAAGAGTCAGTTAGAGCATCTCTTTATCCAAATTAAGAAGATGAGCGACATTTTGAATATTCGTCGGGTTGGACAAGATGAATAGGAATCTAGGGAACCCCGAAAAATAAAATAAAACTACCCCCCTTAATCCCCCCTTGTTAAGGGGGGAAAATAAAAATCTAGTTACCTCCCCTTAACAAGGGGAGGGTTAGGGTGGGGTTCTTTTATTTGGGGCAATTCGACTACTTGTATGTACAGCGTAGCTTTAACAAGGGGAAAATAAAAATCTAGTTACC
>NZ_NTFS01000258.1 GCF_002289455.1 Brunnivagina elsteri CCALA 953 | reverse complement strand
GCAGGGCTGATTCATCCCCTAAAACACTTTAAAAATCAAGGGTTATAGCAATTTAACACTGGTTATTTTGTTACCAGCGTGTCGAGAAAACGAACAAAATTACGGCTACGTGAGTGCTTAAAAGTTCATTTAATCGTCACACTTACTTAGATATTTATCGCTAACTATCTTGACAAATCCTGTTTAAAAGGGAACGAAACAGCCCTGCTCTCCAAGGAGAGTGTCGAAAAGCAGATCATGGGTGGAAATCTCCCCCAACAGTCGAAAAAGAAAGTAGCGATACCCCTTTGGAGTCCTTTCACGAACGCAAAATCAAAAAAGTGCAAATTTCCTAGAAGACTTAGCATTGCTAAGGAATGAGGATTTAATAACCTACAACTTTCGATTTGATTTGGAATGGTGCGTTACGCTGCGCTAACACACCCTACTTTTGATACTTTTGCGCTTTATTTAATCCGCGTTCCTAAGTCTCTACATCTTTATCCGGAGATGTCTAATTGATTAGGGATTAGGGATTATCTGTTGTTGGATTTGATTGATTTAAAAGAGACTGGGAAGCAATATATTCTTGATAGAGATTGTATTCAAATCGCTGTTGCTGATAATTTTGATCTGCGGCTAGTGCCAAAGCTCCAAAGCCCCAAAGAAACATCCCGCTAAATCCCAGCATTGTACTTCCAATTGGCAATGAGGCAATACAAGCGATACAAATCGAACGAGATACAGCCATAAATGGGTCTCGTTTGGCATCAGTCATTTGTAATAGTTTAGATAGCATTAACACTAAACCAGCAATGTATGGCAATGCCCCAAACCAACCAAGAGTAAAGAATGTATCGAGAATACCACTATCAATGACAATTGGTACGAGGATACCTTTTTCATTAACGGCGAATGTATTACCTATACCGTTACCCAATGAATTTGTGAGGGCACTATTCAAACCTTGTTCATAAATTTTTTGTCTAACATTGGCGCTATTATCATTGTCCAGATTGGTCAAAGTTTGCAAGCGAGCATTAATCGTACCTGCAAATGGCTCCATCGTACTCAAAGGTAAAACGCAGAGTGCCATTAATAAAACCGAAACCATCAGCCGCATCTGCAATTTTGGTCGAATTGAAGTTATCATCCCCAATAACCCAACTACCCAACTGCCCCACATTGTACGTGCCATCGAAAGTAGGAATGCAAGATAACCAGCACCAGCAGCTGGCAGACAAAGAGGTCCTTTCCCGTTAAATAGTAACAGCAATCCAGCCATCATCATGCAGGAAAAAGGTCCTGTAGATGCCATCGTACTCCAAACACGAATTTTTAGCGGTTCTGGTTCTCCCATACTCGTTAGCTTTGTACTGATTAACCAGAAACGATCCCAATCAGGAGCAATTAGGTACTGTATTACTCCATATGCCCCAGTTATCAATACACCCCAGAGGAATACACGTTGGATGTTTTGTCGGTACTGGGGGTAATCCCGCCAATTCATGAATATGTAGAAGCTGAAACTAATTGGTATCAACCAATCAAGAAGCGATCGCGCGGCAGTAAATGGGGAGGTTTTGACTACCCCAATCAGAAATCCGTAAAATACGCCAATAAAAGCTAAAATAAATGGTAATCCGCCTTGACGATATGACTTAGGCAGGTATTTAATCACGGCGTGCATAGTGATAAGTGTCACCAAATATTGGGACACTAATATCAAACGCGATTCATCAAAATTTGATCGCCAATCGATTAAGCGGGATATCAAGGGAGTCAGAAACCATATCCACCAAGTAAACCCCATATACAGGATGGGGTATCGGCAGTACAGCAATACACCGACTGCAAAAGATAGGACAATGTAACCAGGTCGAAATAAAGAACCCATACCAGCAGCAATAGTAGCTGCTGAAAATAGAATTAGCGCACCAATGGCAAGCCATCCGAGAAATGAATTTTGCTGCTTGTTTGTGCTATTCATCGAATATTTTCCCCCAAACATGTCAACAAACTATTTTGTGATGGCAACTTTTGTTGTTGTGACATTACGATAAGTCAACCAACTCTGTAACCCTTTTATTCGTCCATCCACCGATGCGACCCATTTCTGTACAGCTAAAGTGCTTTCACTTGGTAGCAATCGGAACAATTGTAACAAACCTAATGCCTCCCTAGTACCAATTAGAAATGCCCAAATGATAAAGATTGTGCGTTGTAATAATGAGAAATGTTCGAGTAACACTAGGGTTTCATTATGTACTGCATTTAACCAGGCAATATTGTTGAATTGGTCGCGTTTATCTTCATCAAAACGTACTGCTGGGTAATGGTCTACAGCTACTAAGGGGTCGAAAATTATTTTCCAACCCCTACGTCGCAAAGCTAAATTAAAAGCCAATTCAAAGTGAACTTGGGCACCAGTTCCCAGCATTCGTTCGTCGAAACCCATTCCTTGGATGGCATTGCGACGAAAGCCCATATTCACCCCTTTGAGGACATCAACTTCGCGGGCTTTTCCAACGCCAAAGTGATGGTTGCCAATGACTCGACCAAACCATTGTAAGCGTCCAACATCTTCGCGATCGCCTTCTTCTTTGATGCGGTTTCCGATATATTGCCAATCCCGTCCTCCAACTGCACCAATTTTCTCATCGGTTTGAAAATTGGCTTCCATCCGTTCTAACCAATCAGGATGGGGTGCTGCATCGTCATCGGTAAAGGTGATAATATCACCTGTGGCAAGGCTCAAACCCTTGTTCATGGCGGCGACAACACCCGTAACCGTAACTGTTGTGGTCTGTAATGGCAAGCTGTCAGGGTTGTAAGTTGCTAAAAATTCCCAAGTTTCCGTATCAATATCGCGGATGGTGACAATTAGTTGATTGACTGTACGAGTTTGGTGTTTAAGTGCCTCCAAGCACCGCGCTAGGTCTTGTGGACGGCGATAAGTCGGTACTATTACGGTGATGCTGATCATTAACCATTCCCTCAAACAAGTCTATATAGAGTTGTGCTTTGCTAACCCAAGTGTTATTTTCGGCTACGATACGGGCAGCTTGTCCCATTTTGATTCGGAGTTCGCGATCGCTTGCTAAAGTCCTTAATGCTGTGGCTAATGCCTCAACATCGTCGGAGTCGGATAAGACAAATCCGCATTCTGATGTTACTAGTTCCGCTCCTCCAGCACTGGTTGCTGTAATCGCAGGTAATCCCGATGCCATTGCTTCGAGTAGTACTAATGTGCAAGCTTCGTAGCGTGATGGAAAAACGAACAAATCCACGGCTTGCATAATTTTAGCAATATCACGCCGGAAACCTGTAAAATGGACGCGGTGACTCAATCCTAGGGATGCTGCCATTTCTGGATAGGGGCTACCATCAGTATTACCCACTACTACTAAATGCAAATCTGACACTTGTACTAAAGCTCGAAGTACTGTATCCAAGTTTTTGCGGTTGGTACGAATATCCCCAGCAAATAGGGCTAAGTTAACATTTTCTGATAAACCAAGTTCTTTGCGATCGCAGGTTCCAGGGAGGAATTCTTGTATGTCAACACCATTATGAATCACGTGAATGCGGGAACTTTCTAAACCCAAATCATCGATTAATTCATGCTTGATTTTGTCTGAGACTGCAACTGCTACCTTTGCTTGGTGAAATGCTTGCTTTTCCCAATAGGAATTTAGGTTACTGTAAAGCCAATGGTAAATTCCGTAGATATTTTTGTTGATGCGTGCGGTATGTACGGGCGATCGCTGCCAAGATGTATGGACAAATTGGGATGTGTTAATATCTCCAGGGGCAGAAGTTACGGCTCCATAAACCTGTACTAAGTCAAATTCATGACGGTGTTTTTTTAACCATGCACCACTCTGAATCGAAAACATCATCTCTTTAATTAAAGCGCTGGGATATTTTTCCACATCAAAGTGAACCCAGTTTACTAAGGGATGTTCCTGAAGTTCGGGAGCAATTTTTCTACCGACTAAAGTCATCTGATGTCCACGACGAATCGCTTCCCAGACAATTTCATAGTTTGCTCGACCTTGACCGTCGCCTTTGATAATATAAGGTGTAACAATACAAAATTTCATTCTCAGCCTACCATTCAAAATTGTGAGTAAAGATGCGTAACTAATTGAATTAATCTTGTCTAAATCCTGTTTCCAGAAAAGTAGATATTAAAGAAGTTATATATTTATAAACTTGTGATTTGGAATTAATATACAACATTAGTTTCGCTTTTAGCGGGTTAAAAACGACTTGCGATAGGTAACGGAGTAAAACTCAGTAATAATGCAATTAAAGCCCGCAAGCTAATTTTTTTTTGGAGCGATCGCACAAAATAAGGACGTGCTTGTTTTGGTTGTTTTGCCCGTAATAACCCAATTCCTAAGGTTGTGCTAATCTGTCTCCATTCTTGCTGAAAATGCGATCGCAATTCCTGCAAATTTTCATCTGCCATAAATTGCTCGTAACAGAATATATTCGCTTTTGCTTTCGAGATTTTTGCTTGATAATTACGACTACCACTTTGATTGGTATCGGTGTTTTCGTGGGAACGATAGCGGGTTAGTTTTGCGGGATAATAGTAAGCACCAGCACCAGAACGACAACAGAGGTAATTGAGATACATATCCCAAGAACCCCCGACTTCTGAGGGAATGGTATCCCATGCGATCGCATCGCGTCGAATTACAGCCGCAGTTGCAGTTGATACCGCACTATCGACTAGTGCCAAGTGACAAAATGGTTGATAAATTCCCTCTTGTAGAGCAGTTCGTTTATAAAAGGTCGAATTTGTCTCTGTGCCCAGGGTATCAATTTTACCGTCTGCGTCCATAATGTAATGGTCGCAGAACGCTAGTATTACATGGGGATTTGCTTCCAGAGGGGGAACAAGCTTTTCTAAAAAATCAGGTTCCCACATATCATCATCAAGCAAGCAAGCAATGTACTTACCTCGTGCCATTTTAAACGCTTTGAGAGTGTTGGCTAACATTCCCAGGTTGGTTTCGTTGCGTGAGAAGCGGATACGTGAGTCGTTAAATGATTCTACTATTGCTTGGGGATTTTCTAGACTGCAATTATCAGAAACTATAATTTCGATATTTTGATATGTTTGTCTGGTTGCACTGGAGAGTGCGTCTTTTAAATAATCTGGACGGTTATATGTGGGAGTAATAACACTGACTAATGGTTGTTGCTGTTCAATCTCATTTACTGAAGCCATAATATTCAGATATCAAGACGTTCGGATTAATTAGGATAATCCCATAACTTTACTTTTTAAGTGTATTCGCTTTTGTCGAGATTGATTAGTCATAAATACGCACTTAAACGATAGCTTCACATATACAAACTTTGTGTGAAACAATAATGTGTAAACTTGTCAAGTAGGAACTTTTGCCTAGGAATATTTGAGCTTCCGGAATCTCAAATAGTAAATTCCGGAATTACCAATAATTTCGATTGGTGTTCGACAAATTCTATCCTTTCAAACCAGATTGCTGTTGTAGCTGGTAATATTTCCAGAATTTGCCACGAAGCTCCAGCAAATCCTCGTGTCTACCTTGTTCAACTATGTAGCCATTTTCCAAAACGACTACCTTATCTGCTTTCGCAACTGTAGAAAGTCGATGCGCGATCGCAATTATGGTTCTACCAACTGATATATTCTCAATCGATTCTTGAATTAAACGCTCGGAAACCGTATCTAAAGCTGCTGTAGCTTCATCAAGAATCAAAATTTCGGGGTTGCGAATCAAAGCACGGGCAATGGCTATACGCTGTCTTTGCCCCCCCGATAAATTTACACCACGTTCACCAAGTATGGTATCAAAACCTTCAGGCATATCTTGAATAAATTCGAGGGCATTTGCCAATTTTGCTGCTTCTCGAATTTCTGTCTCTGTGGCATCAAGCTTGCCGTAAGCAATATTATCCCGCACCGAGGCATTAAAAATAAAAGTATCTTGGCTAACGACGGCTAGTTTACTACGGAAAGAATTGATGTCAAACATCCGTAAATCAACACCATCGACAAATATTTGTCCTTCGGTTGGATCGTAAAAACGCGCGACTAAATCAGCTAGAGTACTTTTTCCGGAACCAGATTGACCAATCAACGCAGTCATTTTACCACGTTCGATTGTAAGTTTGATATTATGCAAAACCAATTGCTTGCGATCGTAACCAAAATCTACTGAAATTAAATCAATCGAATGTTTCAAGTTTGTAAACTTTAGCTTGCCATTTTCAAAGTATTTTTTATCTTCTGTTTTTAATAATGATTTGATGTTTTCTAAAGAACCAGCCAAAGTATTAATATGGGCAATCACACCATTTACTTCTGGTAGGATAGGTGCTGCCCTGAATAAAACAAAGAAAAATCCTAGTAAAGAATAAACAGGAATTGTAAAATGTGTTAGAGATATAATAATCAGACTAATTAGTACTGTCATAACAATACAATCAGCGATTGGCTTCACCAATGCATAAGCAGATGCAACCTTAATTGAAGCTCCTAATAATTTATTACTACTTGTATAAAACCTTTTACGCTCGATTTCTTGAGTTCCAAAAGCATGAACTGTACGAATAGCATTAATAAATTCAAATGCATTTGAGTTCAATAAACTGTTAGCTTCAGAGATTCCAAAGCTTGCTTCTCTGACTCGACGGTTGAGAGTTGTTAATCCCAAAGCTATCAGCGAAAAGATAAACACAGAAACAATTGTCAGTTGCCATGATATGCAAAACATACTCACAAAATAAACCATAACTACTAGCATTCGTATAATTACAAATGCTGTAGCTCCAAATCCTTGTTTAAGTCGCTCTATTTCTGTAGTCATCGTATTTACGAGTTCACCAGAACGAGCTTCGCTGAAGTAACTTAGCGGTAAGGATTGTAATTGTTCAAAAAGCTGCTTTCGCAAGCGATCGGCAAGAATTACCTCGCACTGTTCTATATATAATCCTGATAAATAACTGAAACCCGCACGCATCCATGTACTAAGTAAAATTAAAAGCGATCTGAAGTATAGATGGTTATTTGCTGGTGCATTTTCACCGAGAAAAAAAGTTGATATTTGTCCAACTATTCCAGCGCTTTTATCTACTGTATTTGGACTAGTTAAACTTTGTAAAAAAGGAATAAGTAAACCGATTCCAATCCCCTCAAAAACAGCAGCACAGAAGGTAAATATCACTGCTAAAGTAGTAATTTTACGAAAATGTTTAAATTCTCGCAAAATCAAATAGTTATCTTGCCAAAATTTTGAAGCTTTCAGAAAACCACGAATAGGATACGGAACTTTTAAATGGGTGAGCATTTTCTTTTCAAAACCAAGTTAAGATGAAAGAAGAGACAAAATACTGGGCAATTTATTTTTTTGTGTTTCCTAATTAAAGTGCGGTTGGTAAAACCAATATTTGGCAGCAGTTATATTAAATTCGCTTGATTAACCACAGTTATAGCAAAACCTATAGCAAAACCCCAATCCTCAAGTACAAGGTTTGCGGGATATGTTAACTATGTTTATTTAACCGGATTTATATTACTCTACGACAGAAGGAATTTTGGTTAGGAACAGCATACAGTATAGCTAGAATCAACTAAGTTTGAATATATTTTACTAGCACTCATACTTGGGAGCATCCACTTTTGGCAGATAGACTTTTTTAAACCAACCGTATAGTAGGGTTTTCGGTGCCAGGTAATTATGTTTATTCCAAAAGTGGATGCTCCCTCATACTTAAACCCCAACCAAAAGCCACGCGATCGCACTATCTGAATTCGTTATAAGATTTGGCGATCGAGATGATGTACAATATCCCTCTCCGACTGAACCTGCCACGAATCCGCAATCCCAGGAATCTGATTTAATTGTTTTTGCGCTTCTGTACTCAGTCTGACTACATCTTCTAGTTTGCAGCTGTATCGTCCAGTTAGGCTGATTTCCCCACGCAAAACATTAAGTAACAGGGGCAAATTATCCAAACCATACTTACCCATCCACGATGCGATCGCATTAGAATAACTCCCGTTCATCTTTTCAAAACCGCTAGCTGTTCCTATCCCAACAGATGCAGTGCGAAACTTTATCGCTCGAAACAGTCTACCCCGTTCTCCCACATGCCACTCACGGGAAAGCAAAGACTCTGATGAAGAAATCTGAATTATTGCCACTAATCCTAATACAAAAGGACTAGCTGTCACTAAAAGAATTAAAGCAACAATCCAGTTCAAAACAAGCTTCAGCCACTTAGGTAAGTTTGTGTTGTTTTTTGACCCATTATGCACAGTTGGAATCGTGAGGAATAATGGCTTTTGAGCTTCTTCACAAGCATCTGCCCACAATTTTAATTTCGTCTCACCTAATCGGGGATCGATACGAACCAAATTTACTGAAGAGTGCTTTAGGCATTCCACTAAAGATTCATGTGTATCTAGGGAAGATAAGTATGGTTGTTTGTTTTGCCCAAGAGGTTGAACTAGAAGTTGTCCTCGTCGCCACTTTAAAGTACAGTACGAGGAACGATTTTCTTCTTCCTGGGTAGGTGTATGATAATTCTGTAAGTTTGGGATTATTGAGCTTGTCATAATTTTATTTAGATTTATAGGGAAGTAGATTATTTATATGACAGGGATAGGCTTTAAGTCCTAGATTTGCGATTGGCATATCGCACTTTGCTTTTTCAGAGCGCAATGGATAACCAGAGTAGAAAAGTATTGAACCTTTGATTGTGAAATTAGATATCTTTTATTTACGCTTTGTTTCAAAAGTCAAGATTTGAAGCTTTGTAAATAAATGGTTTATTAGCCAATGTCACTGCATAATCTTACTTACCAGTGTCATTTTATAAATTTCGCTGCTAGAGCTTCTTTATTTATAAATTTGATGTACTAATTTCAAGCTTGACTTTGGAGAAAGAGACATAAAAAGTAAGATACCTGTTTTAGATAAATCTAGAAACAATTCACTTTTACTTTTATATTTTGGAAATATATCTAATTACAATCATATAGGAATGTGCTGTAATAAGTATTTGTTCTCCAATTTCTTCATTTATTCTTTAAACAAAAACTCTTTTCCAAGCTCAATTGTTAAGTTAAGATGAATCACAGCTTAGTAAAACTACGTATACTGTATATTTTTAATAATTAGTGCTGTCAATTAAAAAAAATTTACTAGTGAAAATAATTTTCTTTCTAGTATTACCTAGATATACAAAATTATATTTTTACTTTCTGGGAAGCATAACAGACTCAAATTACCAAAGTGCTTGTTTTACAAGAGTTATAGCAACGACAATACTTTATTTTCACAATCTAAGCTATAAAAAAAATAATCTCATTTACATCCGAAATAATAAATATTTGTGTAATTGGTAAATTGGTTTAATTATTATTTAGATTAAAAAATTAAACATCGAAATAAATAATATTAATAGCTATATACCGATTAACTTTAAAATCATTAAATTCAAAAAACTGACCTAGCACTAGAAAAAGAACGCTTGCGGTTTACAGAAGAAGCTCCCAGCGTGAGAAAGCTA
>NZ_NTFS01000257.1 GCF_002289455.1 Brunnivagina elsteri CCALA 953 | reverse complement strand
CCCCAATCCCCAATCCCCAATTCCCAAACTAATAGTTATATGTGGTGCAACAGCAACAGGTAAATCTGGGTTGGCATTAGAATTAGCAATGCGGCTAGATTCTGCCATTATCAGTGCCGATTCCCGACAAGTTTACCGCGAGTTTGATATTGGTACGGCAAAACCAAGTAAAACCGAACAAGCTTTGGTTCCCCATTATCTAATAGATATCTGCGAACCCAGGGAAACCATGACTGTTGCAGATTATCAAGATGCTGCAAGGGTTTTGATTGAGGGAAAAGCCTCCACTCATCTTTTAGTTGGTGGTACTGGTTTATACATTAAAGCTATAACTAGAGGGATGAAGATTCCTAGAGTTGCGCCGAATTATGAATTGCGATCGCATTTAGAATCTATCCGTGAATCTGTGGGTCAAATTCAGCTATACGGGATGTTAGAACAAGTCGATCCGGAAGCTGCGGCAAAAATTCATCCCCATGATATTGTACGGACTTTACGAGCATTGGAGGTATATTATATTACTGGTGTACCAATTTCCCAACAGCAAGGAGAAAACCCACCAGATTACCCGATTTTACAACTTGGATTAGATTGCGATCGCGCATATCTTACTCAGCGTATCGCTCAACGCACTGAAAAGATGGTCAAGGATGGTTTTGTTGAGGAAGTTGATTATTTATGTCGGAAATTTGGGGAGGATTTACCGTTGTTAAACACGTTGGGATATCAAGAAATACGGCAATATTTAGCTGGGGAAGTTGACTTAGAAAAAGCCAAGGAATTAACTGCATTACATACACGACAATTTGCTAAACGTCAGCAAACCTGGTTTCGTGCAAATCCGCAAATCGAATGGTTCGATGTTGAAAATGGTAATTTATTTGAGCAAGTATGGCAGCGTATCGAACCTTTTATTCAAAATGTATAAATCTGAAAAAACTAAATTAAAAAACTGAAAGTGAAAAGTATTTCATCTGCGTCTATCAGCGTACATCTGCGGTTAAAATAATAAATATTCCTAACTCGAAAACTTAATTTTTATGGAAGAATGATATTATTTATTTCTGTGAGCTTAAATATTCTATTTTTATGTTTGACATTTATATTCATTTACAAAAAAGGTGGAATTTCCTATCTAACTAAGAAAATATTGAATACATTCAACAATAAACAAGATGTATTTAATATTTACAATCCACCTGGTTACATTCATAAAAAAAGTCAATATGAACTTCTACCTAAATTAAGTAATGCCATTATATTTTTGGGTGATAGTATTACTGATGAAGGTGAATGGTCAGAATTATTAGGAAACTCAAATATTACCTTTAATGTCCTAAATCGAGGTATTTCTGGCGATACAACCGATAGAATTTTGTACAGAGTTGACACGATAATTGCAACACAACCAAAGCAAATATTTTTAATGGTTGGGATTAATGATTTAGCCATGATTAATAAATCTGTAGAAGAAGTTATCGATAAATATAAACAAATTCTCCTCAAATTTAAAAACGCTATTCCGGAAACACAAGTATTTATACAGAGCGTTTTACCTGTAAATCAAAATATTTATTTGTATTGGGAAGATAATCAAAAAATAGTTAATCTCAATTCAAAATTAAAGGGTTTATCCGCAGAATTTAATTATCGGTATATAGACATATATTCATGCTTGATAGATGCGGAAAAACAACTAGATGCAAAATATACTGCTGATGGTTTGCATCTTAACGGAAAAGCCTATTTACTATGGGCAGAAATTATCAAACCCTACTTGTAGGTATGGGAAAACCCTCTACAAAGAAACTATCCCTTACTGCTTTCTCTCAGCTATGAAAAAACATTAAAGTAATCAAGGCTAAGACCATTTATGGGTCTCACCCCGTACAGCATTCTGAAGATTTTGCTTAGAATGGTGCTTGCTTATACCTGATAACACTAGCGCCAGCGTTTGCACCGTATTTACTGGCGCTTTCATTTTACCTTTTTCTCCTCAATAGAAAAGGTGTGCTTTACCCTGTAGAGGTGTGACACCTGCGGGGAGTGAGGTTATAATGTGTATTTTAAATACTAGAAAAATCTGTAAATCAATTGCTTAGGATAGATATTCTTTAACAGCTTATATTTGTATCAAGGATATATATTTAAAAAATTTTCTGTTCTGTAATTTATTGGATGAATAAATTAATTGACGAGACTAAAATATTATTCTATTACTATATATGATTAGCACTAAAATTGATTCTATTCATTGTACTCAAGATTTTACCTTGGCTGTATTTAACACTGAAGTAAATTACTGGCAGTTTCGAGTAATTCACTCGACTGGTGCGGTATCTGGAGAAAGAAGTATTTATTATACTAAATTAGCGGCAGAAAGGGCGGGAAGAAAGTGGATTAAGCAGTTAATTTAAGAGAGAAAGGGGTAATTCCTACCCCCTTATTTCCTACTTCTCTTGATTAAGAATTGCGTAATATTTCAATTATGTAATCTTCTAACTCTTGACGTTCTCGATTGCTGGCACTGCGTTGATAGTTTCTGACTGTCTCGCGAATAAATTGGCGTTTTTCGCTGGTAGAAGCTTTGACTTTAGTACCTGGTTTAGCAAGATTTTTCTGTAGTTCTTCCCAAGTATTTTCAGCAACAGCTTCACCTACTTTGAGTAGTGCAGCAGGTAATAATCTTTTAGCTTCTTGACGGTACTCTTCTTCAGTCTCAAGCGAGGATACGTCTACACTGCTGAAATCTACACTGCTGAAGTCTACACTGCTGAAATCTATTTTCATTTCCATTATCTCTTGCTTTATGCTTCATCATCATTATCAATTATGCTCGATTAAGTATGATGGTTAAGGCTAAATTAATAATTTCCCGTATCTTAATATTTATCATATTCGTAGTGAGTAGTATTCGTACTCGATGTATATACTAATTTTTTCGTATCCGCAACTATTTTAGCGAAAGTATACATATCGCATCCCAAAATTGCTTATTCCCAGGATAAATCAGTCACATCGGGTAGTTTGCAATGAGAAAACTAGGTTGCTCAAAGAATTTCTTAGTAATGTTCGTCAATATCTAAGGTTATCAAGGGTTCTACAGATTTTACTAACATCAAATGGCAGTTTAATGATGATTTTAGAAGAATCTGTCATTAGGATGAGTGTTATCTCAAGAATGGGGAGTTATAGTTATTAGTATTTGCTCAAGACAAATTTTTTAATTAAACTACAAATAAATATTTCTTGATTTTTATCTTGATAATTTATATTTGTCAGTCAATTATATAAAAACAAGCAAATTTAGATTATTTTTTGATAGAATTACAGACTTTTAGTTACTGATTTAGATTGTGAGATTAAAGTTAAATTATTGAGGTAAATCTGATGACTAGTACGATGAAATTGCCTAGTTCTGTAGAATCTTTACTAGGTCAAGAAGCGGAATATTTACTTACTTATAAAGCTAAAGTTTCTCAAGATTTATTACATTTACCAGGAGCAGATTTTGTCGAACGAGTCTGGTTGAATAGCGATCGCAATTCTCAGGTTCTCCGTAGTCTACAAATCCTGTATTCCAGTGGTAGATTGGCAAATACGGGATATCTGTCCATTTTACCAGTGGATCAAGGTATCGAACATTCTGCGGGTGCTTCCTTTGCTGCAAACCCGATTTACTTCGATCCAGAGAATATCATTAAACTCGCGATCGCATCTGGTTGTAATGCTGTAGCGACAACGTTAGGTGTATTAGGTTCGGTTTCACGCAAATATGCTCATAAAATTCCTTTCATTGCCAAAATTAATCATAATGAATTATTAACTTATCCGAACAAATTTGACCAAATTATGTTTGGAGATGTTGAGCAAGCTTGGAATTTGGGTGCAGTTGCAGTTGGTGCGACAATCTATTTTGGTTCGGAAAATTCTACTCGACAAATTCAAGAGGTTAGTCAAGCTTTTAAACAAGCTCATGAATATGGAATGGCAACTATTTTATGGTGCTATTTACGTAATGATGTTTTTAAACAAGATAAAGACTATCACGTTTCGGCTGATTTAACTGGGCAAGCAAATCATTTGGGAGTGACAATTGAAGCTGATATTATTAAACAGAAATTACCCGAAAATAACAACGGTTATGGTGCAGTTGTGAAAGCTACTGGTGAGAGTTATGGTAAAACTGATGAGAGAGTTTATACCGAATTAACTAGTGACCATCCTATCGATTTAACACGCTATCAAGTATTAAATTGTTATTGTGGACGTGCAGGTTTAATTAATTCTGGAGGAGCTTCAGGTAAAAATGATTTTGCGGATGCTGTAAGAACTGCGGTAATTAATAAACGTGCAGGGGGAAGCGGTTTAATTTCTGGACGTAAAGCTTTTCAACGTCCTTTTGAAGAAGGTGTAAAGTTGTTTAATGCAATTCAGGATGTATATTTGTCTGGGGATATAACGATTGCATAATTTGAAAAGCCAATATCCTCTACTTATGTACACAATTGGGGATATTAAGCTAATATGCACTTAAGTTTGAAGCCTGAAATGCTTGCAGCAAGACTCTCACGTTTTAAAAGATGTCATTTAGATGCGTCTAAGCTTAGTTGATTATTTTTGGCAGATTATGATTATTGGATAACCTTACTTTTGATATATCACTCGTTAGTAAATATTGAAACTATAGGAAGATGTGATTGTTTGGTGAATTTTCTAATATTCGGGAGTAAATTCTTAGAAATGAGGTCATATATTCCCAATGTTGAAAATCAAATTATTGGACATTAAAAAGCATCTAAATAACCTATATTGCAAAATAGCAATTGTATTTATGGTTGGTTTAATTTCCTTGGTTAGCTTACAAGTTTCATCTGCACAAGCAGAAAGTGTTTACGTTGCTAAACAGCAGAAAACAGAGAAAAACTCGCCATATTTTTCAGGTAAGCATGTAAACAAAACCAGTAATAAAAATGAATTGACACATTTTTATGACAAAAAAGTCAGACAGATTTCTAGAACTTCAGAAAATGCAGCGAAAGCACAACAAATGAACGATGATTACATCAAAAGTGGGAAGCGTGCAGCAGAAGTAATTCCCAAGGATTTAGGAACAGGAAGTCGTCAAAAAAATCCTGTAGATATGTTGAAACGTGCTGGGGAAGAACTGGGTAATGACATTCCTAAACGTGTAGTAGGTAATAATAATAATTACGATCGCAGTCCAATTGAGAGGGAATTGGTGCAAAATAAAGCAGCAAGAGGTGATTATGGTTCGTAGTTTATAATACCCTTAATCCTTAGTATGTGGGCGCATGAAATTGCGCCCCTTAAACGAGGTACAATTATTTATTAATAGCGAATACTGGGTAAAAAGAATATATCAATAACTTCACCAATTACTAAACCTAAGCCAGCAAATATAGTTAATAAAATTAATCTATCTAATCTTGTTAACCCTGATAAACGTAATTCCATATTAGTTAGCATTGTAGTTGCTAAAGGCATTAGAAAAAGACTAAATAATAATGACCAACTAGCGACTAAAGTGACTGACAAACTGAGAAATAAAACTACAACTAAAGTTTTAGAACCTATTTCGATTAATTTTTCTAACCAAGAAGTAGTTTGCCAAACAATAGTGAGTACAAAAATCAGTACAAAAGCTCCAACTAGCCAACCGATGTGGTAAGCAGATAAATACCATCCCAACCAAGTGTAAGCTAACCAGATTAATATCAATGGTTTCATCGGAATTCTTGTAAATAAATCGTAGCTCATATAGCTGACAGCAGAATTATTCCCTACAGAATACTAAGAGTAGCTTCTCAATATTCAAATTATTTTATCCCCTATAAATGTTATAAATAAAGTGATATTTATACATCCCCCAGATTATATAATTGTATTAAGATTTCATCTCCAAACCTAAAATTAAGATTTAAAATTTAAAAAAAAACTAAAACTTATCCTTTGGTTCGCGATTTTCGATCCGATACTGTTCCAAACGTCGAATTGCGATGACCAAACTTAATTTCATCCTTGTAAAAGCTTCTACAAGACTACCAACCTCATCATTTGACACTTTTTCAAACTCCGCATCCATATCACCAGTACTGACAGCTTCCGCAACCCGAACAACCCGCTTAATTGGACGAACAACATATCGTTTCAACCAAAAATTAGCCATATAAGTTGCGATCGCAAATACCAAGGTGACAATTCCCATGATTAAAAAGAACGATTGTTTGGCTTTTTGTAATACTTCGCTGGTTGGTACGGAAACAATTTGAGTACCGTGAATTAGGTTTAATTTCCAACCCATACCATTTTTATCTCCATAAATTCTAATCATTTCTTTAGGTGCTGCATCGGGGGTACTATGACATCGCAAACAACTGGCATCAGTAATTTTTAAGGGATGAGCAATATAAAAGTATTTTTCTCCTTGGAGGTTACGAAATCCGGTTTTTTCTTGGGTATTTTCGTTTTTTCTAAAATCACTCACAATGTCTTTTTCAAAACCATCAGCTAAGTCACGAATATTAGTTGGATTTAACATTGCTTCTTTGTACAAATAATCTTTATAGTCTTGATTTTGATTGCGTAAGTCTTCAAATACTTTTCGTGATGAGTAGGATGGTACAGTTTGTGCTAAAAAGCTATCTTTCCCTAGATTTGCTTGTAAATTCGGAGTTACTTCATTACTTGTATAGGAGCGAACTGAATTGAGGGTTTGGAAGAGTAATGAAGCATTTGAGGAGATTTCATGTTGAGCTTTGTAATTTAAGATATTAGCGAGAGCAATACCGCTTAAAGAAATGCCTCCCAGGAAGACTATGAGCATTAGTAAAGTTAGTTTTTGAGCTAATGCTAAGTTTATTGTTCTGATGCTTCTCAACATATTCCCTCCAATTTAAATAATTCGTAGTTTGGAATTTAAAGATATTTGTCTGGTGAGAATTACCCACCAAACAAATTGATTATGAACATATTAATATGTATGAGGACGAGTTTTATAACTAAACAGAAAGTTGAAAATTATAACTGTAATGATGGCAAGAAGTGCATTAGCATAAAAGACTCCTTGAATTCCCCAAATCCCGAAACTAACACCTGCAAATAATGGTCCTAATGCTCTTCCTAAAGATTGAACTGTAACATTGAGTGCCATGAAACTAGCACGATGACCTTCAGGAGCGATTGCTGCAAGCATTGACTGTAATGAAGGTAAAGCGAGTGCTTGTGAAATTCCAAAGATAATACAGGGAGTTACTAATAACCAGATGCTATGAATTAAAGGCATTACTAATAAAGACAATCCACAGATAAGAAAACCAAAGCTAATTAAGCTTCTTTCCGAAAACAAGCGAGTTAAAATTCCTAATTGTGAAGCTGCGATCGCAAATGCAATTGACTCAATTGAAAGAATAATCCCAATTTCTGTACCTGATGCATGTAATGTAGTTCCAGCATACATTGGTAGGTAGATATAGAAAGCTCCTAATTCAATAATGAACATTGAAAATACTGTGAATAATAATCCGATGACTTTGGGATTTTGAATATTTTTCCAAGTAGTGTTTAGGTAGCTTTTTAAATTTAGCTCTTGAGTTGAACTTTGCTTAGTGGGTAACTTTAATTTAGTTGAAATTATCAAAGCAATCGGAAAAGCCAGTATTGAAAGTAAGAATACATATCTCCAGCTAAATTCGGCTAACATTCCACCAATTAGAGGATAAAAAGTTGCAGCAACTCCTATCATTGCTGCATTCATTCCCATTGCACTAGTCAGCATTTTTCCACTATACAAATCGCTAATCAAAGTTAATTCTATTGCCTCTAAACTAGCGGCACCAATTCCAGTTAAAAAACGCCATTCTAGTAAGCTATGAAAATTAGTTGCTGATGCACATAATATTCCACCAATTCCAAAAAGTAACAGTGAAGGAATGAGAATTTTCTTTCTGCCAAAACGGTCTGCTAAAGCTCCAAATATTAAGCTGCCAAATGTAGTTGGTATTAAAAATATTGTCATTATCATACCTATGTTTTGAGGAGCCACGTTGAGAGATTGAGCTATCTTTGGAACAACTGGATTGATGCTTAATACTCCACTAATGGCAATCATAGATATGGAAATAATCAGAAAAAATTTACTATCAAATACGAAGTTATTCGTATTTTTGCTGTTGATTTGTTTAGATAAAGAACTCATACTTGTGAAACCTTTATTGGTTAACTATAAGTTCTCTAGCGATGAGTCATTTCCATTTATGCACTAATTCAGTAGATGCAATTAAATATAAGAGATATCAACCAAAATTTATTATTCATTGTCTGAAACCCTTCTAGAGATGTAGTAGTACTAGTTCTCTACATTCATTGTCATGTCTATATCTAATGCGATCGCTTTACATTTCCTTACATGGTGAGTGCGGAAACATCTATATATATGGATACAACGCAAAACTATCCAACCATCTGAAATTAGAATTGTGTTGAAAAAATCTCTAAAAGTCTCTAATCCTCTGACAGCAAGCATTTCATCCGGGATTTATACCTCAACAATCAAAAAAAATCCCTGTTGCATTATCCCATCTGCATAAACCGAATCCATCCACAGTAGATAGTAACAGAAGGGGTTGAAACGCTTCTACAGCAAAGCAAATCCCACAATTTTTAAGTTCTCTCAATCATCACTTACGAGGTATCAAACAATGGACACCAAATTTATGCTGGATATGTGCCAACTTTCTAACGCTGAAAAAGGTAAAAAAATTACAATCTTAGGTGCGGGAATTGCGGGTTTAGTTGCAGCTTACGAATTAGAAAAAATGGGTCACGAAGTCACAATCATGGAAGGAAGTCCTCGCGTTGGTGGTCGAGTTTGGACTCACCGCTTTGGTAACGAAAAAGACGCACCTTACGCAGAATTGGGGGCAATGCGGATTCCTAGCGCCCACAACCATACATTACACTATATAAACGAAATGGGATTGAGCGACAAATTATGTAAGTTTGTCACCGTATTCGAGGAGCAAAACGCTTTTATGAATATCGAAGGTAACATTTTCCGAATGAAAGATGCACCTCGTTTATTCCAAGAGCGCTATCAAGGAATCTATACCGATACCCGTTACAGCGAACAAACTCGACTTTTCGCAGCATGGTTACAAACAATTGTCAATACTATTTCTCCCGGTAACTTGCGTGACAGCTTAGAAAAAGACTTGCGATCGCACTTAATGGATGAGTTGGAGCGTTTGGATTTGAGTGTTTATTTTAGCGAAGACGGCGAAACTATTGATTTGCAAGCGTTTATTCAGGATAATCCTGGTTTCCGCGCTCGTTGCAGCAAAGCTCTCGATATGTTCTTTGGTGATATATTGGTTGAAACCAGTCACGATTTGTTGCAAATTCAAGGTGGAATGGAACAACTGATTTGGCGTTTGGTTGAGTCGGTAAAGGCTGAAATTCACTGCAATCAACAAGTTACAGCAATTAGAGTTAAAGAAAACTTTGTCGAAATCGATTGGTTGGAAAATGGTGAATTACATACCCGTATTTCTGATTACATTCTTTGTACAATTC